>DATAYL010000156.1:0-7616 GCA_036272575.1 Bryobacteraceae bacterium
GAGCGTTGGGTTCGAGAGCAGTCCTTGGGGAACGACGCCTTGCTCGCGTTGGCGGAAGTGCGCACAATCGCGAGCCGTATGTTGAACGAAAGCCCAGACAGGAACGGCAGGCGGCCATAACGGCTTTGAAGTCTGCTCGTCGGGAACCGGACATCCGACATGCCTGCCTCGCTTACCTCATGGACGTCGGCCATCCGTACATTGGGACGGAAGCGGAATGGACGCTCGGCCAATTGAACGACGACGCGTGATTCATCCAAACAACCGAAGTTGACCGGTCCTCGTTGGCCGGCATAGGCCTCGGGGGATCATATCGACTTCAAAAAGCGGTTGAGCCAAGCACACGCTCCGGCTGAGTGCTTCAACTCCTTCGAAGCCTGTCTTCCTATTGACGTTGCAAAGGAGTCGTGATAGTGTCTCCTTTTATAGTGCCCAAAGGAAACAGCATGAAGCCTGAACAATCTGAGGTCTTGCAGGGAACCTTAGACCTGATGATCCTGAAAACCCTTCACGCCTTAGGACCGCAACACGGCTTCGGCATCGCGCGTCGGATCGAGCAGATCAGCGAGCGGATCTTGAAGCTGAATGAAGGAACGGTTTACACGGCGTTGCTGAGACTTCAGCAACAGGGTTGGATCGATTCTGCCTGGGGTGTTTCGGAGAACAACAGAAAAGCCAAATTCTACTCCATCACGGAACGAGGGCTCATTGAGACGTCGAATTGGGAAACGATTTCGGGCGTAATCGGCCGAATCCTCCGTCTCGAGGTCCAGGAATAGCCATGACACAGCGTGTGCGGCGCTTTCTGTCGCAAGTACGGTGCCTGTTTATCGAAAAGGAGCCGAATGGTGGGTTTCGGCAAGAAATCGAAGCACATTTGCAGCTGCTCACGGAAGAGTTCATTCAACGGGGAATGAGTCGAGAGGAGGCGATCTACGCCGCTCGACGCCAGTTCGGTAACATTGGCTCGCTCCAAGAACAGCAAAGCGAAGCGCGCGGCTTCGCATGGATCTCGGATCTGTTTCAGGATCTGAAATATGGGTTCAGAGTGTTGGCCAAGAATCCGGGCGTGAGCGTCATTGCAGTCATATCGGTTGCGCTAGGCATCGGCGCAAATACTGCAGTGTTCGCCGCCGCGAAAGCTGCTTTGTTGGACGAACTTTCGGTTCCTGATCCTGAAGAATTACGGCTCTTAGCCTACGCCCAGAGCAATCATTCTGTGGTTGAGCACGATTGGGGCGACTTTTATACGGATAAACGCGGCCGCACGGTGCTTGCGTCGTTCTCCTACCCTGTCTACCGGGCGCTACGCCAGGAAAATCACGCTCTCGGCGATCTTTTCGCATTCGTCGATCTCGGTCAGTTCGAACATCTATCGGCAACCATTGACGGCCGCGCAGAGGTCGTCACCGGGGAGCTTGTCTCAGGAAATTTCTTCCGGGAAATGAGGGTGAGCCCCATTCTCGGCAGGCCCATTCAGCCGGCGGACGATGCGCATCCGGGAGCGAGTGCAGTGGCCGTGATCAGCTACTCATTTTGGGAACGACGATTCAATGGATCGCCTGATGTCATCGGCAAGACTATTGATGTGAATTTGATCCCCGTCACAATCATCGGAGTGGCTCCTCGCCGTTTCTCGGGAGCATCCCATGTGCATGCCGAACAGGATCTTTTCATGCCATTGAGCGCACAGCCGCTGGTGTTCAGTCGTGGTGACAAGCCGCTCCTATCTGATCCGAATACGTGGTGGATCCAAATCATGGGGCGCAAACAGCCGGGCATCAAAGATGAGCGGGCGCGTTCGTCGCTCGTGGTCCGGTTCGCTCATGCTGTCCACTCTGCGATGACTGTACCCAAGGGCCGAACCTTACCGACGCTGCTTCTCTTGCCTGGAGGCAGAGGATGGAATTACGCCGAGCAGGAAGTTGAACATCCGATCCCCTTCCTGGTGGCACTTGCGTGTCTTGTATTGTTGCTTTCTTGTGTTAATGTGGCCAATCTCTTGCTTTCCCGCTGTACGTCCCGCAGCCGAGAAATCAGCACACGTTTGGCGGTCGGTGCCAATCATATGCGCATTGTCCGGCAAATGCTGGCAGAGAGCTTGTCCCTGGCCATATTAGGAGGCGCTGCGGGGCTGCTCGTTGGATATGCCAGCCGGAATTTACTTCCCAAGCTTCTATCGCCGTCTTGGGGAGCACCGACCCTCAACGCAAGCTTTGATTGGCGTGTATTCGCGTTCACGATCGTGATTTCTGCCGTTTCCGCGGTTGCCTTTGGAGTGGCGCCTGCTTGGCGCGCTACGCGAACTGACGTGAATGCCGGGCTGAAAAACAGCACACGCGGTGTTACTGACGCGCGACACGGCGCTGTTGGAAGATTGCTTGCCGCTCTCCAGGTCTGTTTATGTGTGTTGCTTCTGGCGAGCGCCGGTCTATTTCTGCGAACTCTGCTGAACTTGAACGCCCTTCATCCGGGCTTCGACAAAAAGGGACTGTTGCTGTTTGCGCTTGAACCACCGGCAAAACGATATCCGGCACCGAAGAATGTTGAAGTTCTACATCGCGTTGAGGAGAAGATCTCAGAACTCCCAGGCATACAGTCCGTCACCTTATCCAGAGAAGCTCTCCTGGCGCAGAGCTGGTCGAATGCCGACTTCCTCCCAGTTGGACAACAAATTGCGAAAGAGGAGGAGCGACACGTCGGCCTCAACTGGGTGGGATCGGGATTTTTCTCCACGATGGGCATTCCGATTCTGAAAGGGCGAAGTTTCAACGGACACGACGCGATGAGTTCGCACGCGGTTGCTGTGATCAATGCCACGCTGGCGCGCAACGAGTTTGGCGCCATAAATCCGATCGGGGCTTCAGTCCGGATGAAACCGGGCGGAGATCCGATCGAGATAGTCGGCATATGCGGGGATGCAAAGTATGGATGGCTTCGCGACAAGGCTCCTGCGACATTTTATTTGTTGTATACGCAGAGCAAGGATGCGCCCGGGAGCATGACCTTTGAGGTCCGAACCAAAAGCAATCCAAAGAACTTTCTGGAGGCAGTCCGCAGCGCAGTTGCGTCAGTCGACAAGGATCTGCCCCTGATTGACGTCCGAACTCAAGAGGAGCAGATTGCCGCCAGTATGGCTCCGGAAAGGAGCTTCGCTGCCGTGACCTCTGCATTTGGCATCATCGCGCTCGTACTCGCAGGCATTGGCGTCTACGGCGTTGTGGCTTCCGGAGTATCTCGTCAAGTTAACGAGATTGGTGTTCGCATGGCTCTCGGCGCACAGAGGGAGCAAGTCGTCCGGATGGTTCTCGCCGAAGCTATCGGGTTAACTCTTTTGGGCATTTGTGCTGGTCTGTTGGGAGCGTTGTTTTTAACCCGGTTTCTCAGTTCGTTCCTCTTCGGGCTCAAGCCGAATGACATGGTGACACTTGCAGGTACAGCGATACTGATCCTACTAGTTGCGGTCACAGCAGCCTGGGCTCCCGCCCAGAGAGCGGCTTCCATTGAGCCTGTTCTTGCGCTGCGCCATGAGTGAATCCACCCAGCGATAAACAACCACTGCGCGACGCTTTGGGTATGTGGTCGGCCACTTTTCCATGTAAGCCGGACGGCCTCAAAGCTCGATCAATGTCCGGATAGCCCGTAATCCGCCCAGAACCCTGTCGATGAGTGACTTGGCGATGGTGCGCTCGTTGAGAACGTATACGGCGCAATTGCGACCGTCCGGACACCGCGGAATTCGATCAGGTCTGATATTCAGCGAGCGCGATTCGAACGCTGAAGGTGAACACGACCCCAGGCGCAGATCGTTTCCAGCACTGGTACCAACGTCCATCCATACTTCGAGATCGAATACCGCACGCGCGGAGGCACGGTGTTCTCCTGATGCCGGATGAGGACCCCGTCCCGAACGAGGTCCTGGAGATGCCGAATCAGCATTCTCTCGGTAATATCGGGAATGCTCCGGCGCAATTCACTGGTGCGCAAGGGCCCGTCGGAAAGCCGCCAGAGAATCGTCCCTTTCCACCGCCCGTCGATAACGGACAGCATGGCATCAATAGGGCAGGCCGACAACTCCTTCTTCGATACTGGCATCTTCTTACCCTCTGCATGCTGACATATTTGTCAGTACAGCGTTCTGTGTCAGTATACGCGCATCGAGCGTCTAAAATCCAGGAGCGTTATATGAACCTTCTGAATGTCGCAACAATCCTGTGCATTGGCCTTCTGATCGGCGCCGAGTTCGCAATGTCTGCCTTCGTAAACCCTGTTCTCTTCAAGCTGGACTCAGCGGCTAAGGCCGAAGCCACTCGGCTCTTAGGACGCCTTCTCGGCACCGTGATGCCCGTTTGGTATATCGCGAGCCTGCTGCTTCTTCTCTCCGAGACCATCATCCATCTGCACAACTCCGTTATCGTGTGGCTCGGTGTCGCCGTCGCTTTCTGGAGCGCCGCGATCGCGCTTTCTCTCGTGTCTCTGGTACCCATCAACAACCGCCTGGTACGAATGGATGCGGATGGATGGACGCAAAGTGCACAACGGGAACACCGAAAGTGGGATGCCCTTCATCGGGTGCGGGTTTTCGCTCTCGCAGTCGCCATGATCTTTTTCCTGGCTGGAATAGGGATCTAAGGGGCGTTGCCCCGCCGCTCCACTAGCGGATTCAACCACGCGAAAGGATATTTCCATGGTTATAAGCGCCCAAATGATTGCTACAGCGCTGGCGCTCTTCGCCGCGCTCGGAATCATCTTCATCGGTATTCGTGAGTGTTTTCAACCAGGTGTTGCGGCACGGCAATTTGGTGTGCCGCTCGCAACGCCCGCAGATCGCGATTTCCTGGCCATCAAGGCGAGCCGCGACATCGCTTCGGGCGTAGCGGTTCTGGCCTTGCTTGCCATTGGAGATCACAGAGCGGTTGCATATGCCATGTTAGCGCTGACGCTGATTCCAATCCTCGATGGCATAGTAGTCTTCAAGCACGCGAACTGGATTTTCAAGCCGGCCATTCTGATTCACTGGATAACGGCGGCCGTGATGTTGGTGATTGTTGCGCTGTTGCGAAGTGGAATGTAGCGGAAAGGTGAACTGGCGACAACAGGGCTTACCGTATTTCCAGATCATCTCAGTCTGGAAATGCGGTAAGGCGATTTGCACCAACTCAGGTGCATGCGTGCGGACAAGCGCGCGTCTCACATTTACTCGACATGCCGTCTCAGTTTGAATCAGTCACGGCTTGGTCGGCCAAACCTGCATGGCGGTTGACACAACAGATGTAAGTTTTTTTCTCGTTGCACCATCCCGGGCTAGCGTAGACATGCCCTGAATGACTGCCATGATGTAACCTGCCAAAGCCTCTGCGTCGATCTTCGGTCTCAGATTGCGAATCGACCGGTCCTCAGCGATTTTGCGGTGAAGGCGCTGTTCAATCTCCAACCGAATGTCACTCAAGGCTTTCTGGACATCTGCGGACGCGGAAGAACAACTAGTCGTCGAACTGGCTAGTAAACATCCTGCCGGAGTATTGTTTCCAGTAAACCCAATCGCTGAGGTACGAAGCAGCCCGACAGCCGCATCACGCGCGGTGGCTGCTTCGTCGATGATTGATTGCGCAGTGGTGCCGCCTGAGGTGTACATCTGAACAGCCTCAAGAAAAAGCTGCTTCTTGTCGCCGAAGGCCGTGTAGAGGCTCGGCGGCGTAATCTTCATAGCCTTGGTCAGGTCATTCACAGACGTGGATTCGTATCCGTGCCGCCAGAACAACAACATCGCTTCACGCAATGCCGCATTGCGGTCGAACCCAAGGGGACGACCCAGTTTACGTGTCTCCATGCTGTCGACCACTTTCATAGTTATTACTATGAAACATCTTGACGCGGATGTGCAAGCAGGGTGTACAGTAATTCCATAGTGATTGCTAAGGAATCCAAAATGACTCTTTCGAACTATCGCACTCTAGGCCGCTCCGGTCTCGTTATTAGTCCCCTCGCTCTCGGAACGATGACCTTTGGAACCGCACGTTGGGGCATGGATCAGGATGAATCATCGGCCGTTTTCAACGCATATGTTGAAGCAGGAGGCAACTTCGTTGACACAGCGAATGTATATGCTGGTGGCCGCAGCGAAGAAATGCTCGGCAGCTTTATCACGGAGCGAAGGCGCCGCGACCAGATCATCATAGCGACGAAAGCAGGCTTCTCTGCAAGCCAGGGCGTCCATGCAGGCGGTAACGGAGCGAAGCACCTGTATGCGGCGCTCGAAGGCTCGCTGAAGCGGCTTCGCACCGACTACGTGGATATGTTTTGGATCCACGTTTGGGATTCGGTGACGCCTGCGGAAGAGCTTCTTGAAACAATGGTGGCGCTTGTACGCGCGGGCAAGATTCGCTACTGGGGTATGTCGAACGCCCCGGCCTGGTACGTCTCCAAGCTCGCCACGCTCGCGGCGGTGCGGGGAGTTCCAGGACCCATTGCGCTGCAATATTTCTATTCATTGGTCAATCGCGACATTGAAGATGAGCACATACCGCTGGCTCAGGAGTTCGGCATGGGAATCGTGCCTTGGAGCCCTCTTGCTTATGGCTTGCTTACGGGTAAATACGATCGTGCCACCGTTGAGGCGGCAGCCCCGCGCGCCGGTGGTCTGCCACGCGACCCGGCAACCGGTGAAGCGAAACGGCCAGATGGAGACAAGCGGCTTGATGGCGCAAACCCATTTGGCGATTCGTTATTTACTCCGCGAAACTGGAAGATTGTCGACGAACTCAAACGGGTTTCAGCAGAGGCCGGTGAGAGTCCCGCACGAATCGCATTAGCTTGGGTCTTCGGAAGACCGGGGATCACATCAACGCTGATGGGGGTCAGCAGGCCTGAACAAGTCAAGGACAACGCCTCGGCTTTGAATATCTTGCTCTCTGCAGAGCATCGCAAAGCACTTGACTTCGTGAGCATCGCGTCTGATCCGCAAATGATCTATAGCCTCTTCAGACCTGCGTTACGACAACACGTCGTGTTTGGAGGCTGCCCGGTAGACGCGTGGGGATTGAGACCTGAATGAGTCGGCGTATTGTCACTCTTCCATCTTCGGTTGGCGGTAACAGGCCAATGCGCTCATCGACGGGATTGCGGGAGGATGGTCGGCGATCCGGAAACTGCAAGGTAGATACGGCAAGTCCCGTCACGTCAGCTTCCGGATCTGTCGTAATCCGCCCAGAACCCTGTCGAGGAGTGACTTGGCGATTGTGCGCTCGTTGAAAACAAGGCGCCTCCTCACCTTCTTGCCGGTGATCTTCCCATTTAATAAACGTGCTATACGCCGCTGTTTCTTGAACCGATGCCGTAGCATGGCTTTAGAATGTCAGGGAAGGTTGACCGTGGCTGAGAGTCTCCAGGACAAACGAGTGGAACGCTCCAAAGCCGCGGTGTTGGCCGAAACCTATCGGCAGCTCACGCAGAGCGGCATGGGTGGGGTGAGCATCGACGACGTAGCCCTCAACTCGGGTGTGGCCAAGACGACCATCTACCGTCATTGGCCATCTCGCTCAGCACTGCTGATCGATGCCTGCTCTCGGATTGGGGGTGCGCAGGACGTTCCCGACACGGGCAATCTGCGTGGCGAT
>DATAYL010000157.1:0-10832 GCA_036272575.1 Bryobacteraceae bacterium
AATGGCGAGCCTTATAGTTTCACCGGCTGTACCACTACGACCAGTTGCGTTTTCCCGAACGGCGTCATTCCGCAGCGGGCGTTTGCCACGCCGGCGGTTAACATCCTGCCTTATATTCCAACGCCCAATCAATCCAGCGGCTTTTATGCCGATGCCAGCCAGCGCAACACGGTGGCGGATTACAAAATGGGCCAGCGCGTAGACTTCATCAACCAGCTAACCGGCAATTGGTATTTCTATTACCACTTTGACGATTCGACCGTCTATAACGCACTCCCCGCGGCGAGTGTTCCCGGCTTTCCCTCGGAAACTCCGACCCGCGCGCAGGAATTCGTCCTGAGTAATACCAAGACCTTTGGCGCCAGCCAGGTGAACGAATTTCGGGCGAGCTTCTTCCGCACTTCCACTCATACCGACGAGCCGCAAGGCAGCTTTGCCAGTCTTTCGAGTTTAGGTTTCGTAACGGGTCCGGGTACGCTGGGCATTATTCCGTCGGGACCGGCCGGTTTTCCGCAGACGGTTCCGCCGATTTACTTCAACAGCTTCTCGATCGGTGTGCCGACACTCACAACCGGGCAGCCCGATAACACTTACTCTGTTTCCGACGGCTTCTCCAAGATCGCCGGCGCGCATTCGATGAAGTTCGGCGGCGAGTTCCGCTACCTGCAAATCAACGAACGCAACACTTGCGCGCCCAACGGCGATTTTACTTTTAACGGCACCGAAACCGGTATCGACTTCGCCGATTTTCTGATCGGCGCGCCCACGTCGTACAACCAGTGCAGCCAGCAGTTCCTCGATTCGCGCAGCCGCTATGGAGCGCTTTACTTCCAGGACGCCTACAAAGCCAAATCCAACCTCACGTTTAATCTCGGCGTGCGCTGGGAAGTGAGCATGCCCTGGTATGACACGCAGGGAAAAATAGAAACCATCAACCCGGGCGAACAGTCCACGGTCTTTCCAACGGCGCCCCGGGGATGGGTGGTGCCCGGCGATCCCGGTATCCCGAGCACACTGGCTCCAACTCGCTATAACAACTTCGGACCCCGCGCCGGGGTGGCTTACTCGCCGGGCTTTCACGATGGTCTGCTCGGCAAGATTTTCGGCGGCCCCGGTAAAAGCAGCATCCGCGCCGGGTACGGCATTTATTACACCTCGATCGAAGACTTGAATTTGTTTTACGAAGTCGGCGATGCACCCTTCGGCCTTTACTACGTCAGCAACACGTCGCAACAGCCGACATTCGATCAGCCGTTTCTGAATCGGGCCGATGGTTCTTCCGCCGGCCAGCGTTTTCCTTTCACGCTGCCGGTTCCGGGAAGCCCGGCGAACAAAACACTCGATTACTCACCCTATATCCCGATCACCAATTCGCCTGGTTACTCGATTCACAACCGCATGCCGTACGCGGAGGACTACAACTTTACCTTTCAGCGCGAGCTTTCGAAAGCCACCGTCCTGACACTTTCCTACGTCGGGACGCAGGGCCACAAACTCATTTCGCAATATGACGCCAATCCCGGCAACGCTGCCCTCTGCCTGCAACTTGCGAGCCTCGGCTGCGGCCCTTACGGTGAATCGAACATCTACACGCTGCCGAACGGCACGCAAATCAATGGCACGCGAACCGCGCTCGGACCGAATTTTGGGCAGGGCAACACCTTCACCGCGAACATCGCTAACTCCAACTACAACTCCGCCCAGGTCTCGGTAGAGCGAAAAGCCTCGGATGTCACGTTTCTTCTCGCCTACACGTATTCAAAAGCTATCGACAACTCTTCGGGTTTCAATGACTGGGTTAATTTCAGCAATTACGGTCTGAGCCGCGCGCTTTCGTCGTATGACCTCACGCATAACTTCGTGGCCAGCTACAACTGGGCAGTTCCGTTCGACCGCGCCTTCTCCAGAGCTCCTAAGCGGCTCACGCAAGGCTGGAACTTTGTCGGCATCAGCCGCTTTTCTACCGGTTTTCCGATCACCATGAGCCAAAGCTCCGGTGACTTGTCGCTGACCGGGGATGCGGCCAACGACACGCCCGATCTCGTCGGCAAAGTGCATACCCAGGATCCGCGGCAGGCCGGACCGAACGGCCCCAATACCTATTTCTTCCCGGATGCTTTTGCCAATGAGACTTACGGCAGCTTTGGCACCGCTAATCGCCGCTTTTTTCACGGGCCGGGTATTCTCAACACCGATTTCGCTCTCGAGAAAGACACCAGAATCACCGAGACCACCGCCGTGCAATTCCGCGCCGAATTTTTCAATATCTTCAATCACGCGCAGTTCAACAATCCGAGCGGCAACTTCAGCAGCAGCACCTTTGGCATAGTCACGAGCGCGCGCGATCCTCGAATCGGGCAGCTGAGCTTGAAATTTCTCTTTTGATGCGTTGCCGGCTTTACTCCGCGGCTCTGCTGCTTGGCGTTACATGTTCGCTGGCGGCGGCTGCGGATAATGCTGCATCGTATCGAAGCCGCGCCTTGCTGTGCGCGCAAAATAAAGAATGGGACCAGGCGGTCGCGCTTTATAGAAAGTCGCTGGCGCTCGAGCCGAACGATGCCGAGACTCACTATAATCTTGCGCTGGCACTTAAATACCAGGGTCAGGCGAACGCCGCGGTTCAGGAATTTTCGGACGCGGTCAAACTCAAACCGGGTTGGTCAGCGGCGCATTATGGCCTGGGGGCAGCCAATTGCGATGCGCATCACATCGAACCATGCCATAGCGAATTACGGCGTGCTATCGAGCTGGATGGGTCTAACGTTGCGGCGCGGCGCTACTTCGCGGCGCAATTATTGCGTTCCAATCAAATTGCTGAAGCTATCGAGCAACTCGAAGCGGCCATAGTTGCCGCGCCGCAGGACGTATCCATTCACTCGCAGCTGGCGCTGGCTTATCTCGAAGGCGGCAGTCCCGGCAAAGCGATTCCGGAGTTCCGGCGTTATTTGGCCGCTCGGCCGCGCGATGTGGAAGCGGGTTATCACTTGGGCATCGCGCTTGGCCAAAACGGCGACACGCCGGCGGCGCTGGCGGAATTTCGCCGCACGCTGGCTATCGAGCCAAACTATGGCCCGAGTCATGAGAGTCTGGGAGTCGCTCTGCGACGCAATGGCAATACAGCGGCAGCTCTGCACGAGTTTCAACGCGCGGTGGAACTGATGCCGCGCAATCCGGTTGCTCTTTGCGATCTGGGCCTCGCACTGAAAGAGGCCGGTGATGACCAAGGGGCCATCGTCAACTTGCGCCGCGCTCTCGCTCTACAGCCGGATTTCGAACGGGCGAAATACGGGCTCGGCATTGCGCTCCAGCAACATGGCGAAACTGCCCAAGCGGCCTCGGAGATGCGCGAGATCCGTCAGCTTCACCAATCCCGCACCAGCCTAACGCAGAGTAAGAAACTGATTCTTGACGGCGTCGAAGCGCTCAAGGCGGAGCGCTTTGACGATGCCGAAAAGGCGTTTGCGGAATCAGCGAAGCTGAGCCCGGGCTTGCCTGCCAGCTATTACTATCTCGGGCAAACCGAACAAGGTCTCGGCCACGGCACGAAAGCCATCGAGTATTACGAGCAGGCGCTCAAGCTGATGCCCGATTACGCGCAGGCTCACATGTCGCTCGGCATTCTGTACGCGCAAGCCGGCCAAACGCAAGCGGCGCTCCGGGAGCTGCACGAGGCCGTGCTCTGCGATCCCGATCTGGCGGACGCGCATTACAACTTCGGGCTCATGCTGAAATCGGCCGGCAAGCAGGCAGCGGCGCTCGATGAGCTGCGCCAGGCTCTGGCGATCGATCCGGCTAACAGCGATGCGCGCCTTCTGGTCAGCCAGCTTTCCAGTCAACTAAAATGAAACCAATCATGGCAACATATAGCTCGCGGCGCAAGATACTCGGAAGAGCGGCTGGCTTGCTAGGAGCAGCTGCTATGCCTGCTCCGCTTTTGGGTGCGCACGAAGCGGAACCCGCGGCGACCGACTATTACGAGAAACTCGGCGTGACGAAAATCATCAATGCCGCAGGGACGTATACGGCGCTCACGGCGTCTGTGATGCCGCCTTCAGTGCAGGCCGCGGTGGCAGTCGCCGCTCGGCATCCCGTTCGCCTGCTGGAGCTGCAACAGAAATCGGGCGAGTACCTGGCACAGCGGCTTCACTGCGAAGCGGCCATGGTCACGGCCGGCGCGTCCTCAGCTCTCACGCTGGGCACTGCCGCTTGCCTACAGGTTATGAACGACGCGCCGCGCGAAGCGGTGCCTGCCAAGGTCCCGTCGCTTGCCAAGAACGAAGTACTTATCCAGAAAGCGCACCGCTACTCGTACGACCACGCTCTCGAAAACTGCGGCGCTAAGTTCGTGGAAGTCGAGTCAGTCGACGACTACGGCAAGGCGTTCAGCGATCGCACGTTCATGGCGCATTTCTTCAATGCAGCGGTGGGAGGGCAGATCAACCGAGAAGACTGGATACGGCTCGCGCGCGAGCACAAGGTACCGACGTTTAACGACGCCGCGGCGGACATGCCGCCCATTTCCAATCTCTGGAACTACACGCAAATGGGCTTCGACCTGGTAACGTTCTCCGGCGGCAAGGGCATTCGCGGCCCGCAAAACGCCGGACTGCTGCTTGGCCGAAAAGATCTGATCGCGGCGGCCGTCAGTACGAACAATCCGTTCGATGAAGGCGTGGGGCGTGGCATGAAGGTCGCCAAAGAACAGATCGTCGGCATGGTGGCGGCTGTCGACTGGCTGCTGGCGCAATCGGACGAAAGCATGGAGGCCGAGTTCCGCCGGCGCGCGGATTTGATCCGGGAGAAGCTCGAGAAGATTCCGACCCTGCAGTCGCAGATTGTGGTGCCCGACGTGGCGAATCACGTGCCGCATCTGCTTCTGCGCTACGATCCGTCGCGCGTCAAGGTAGCGCCGATCGATGTAGCCAAACAACTGCGGGCGGGGACGCCCAGCATCGAGCTCAATCCGTCGACGGGGAGCCGACACGGCTCGGCGGGGCTTTTCTCGGACGAGAACACGATTGTGGTGGGTGTCTGGATGCTCGAACCAGGCGAAGACGCGATTGTGGCGCGCCGGCTGCATGAAGTCCTCTCGGCTGCTTCGGTAGCTTAAATCGCGGGCAGTGCGTGCCCTTGGCATCGGGCTTCTTTTGCGAAACGAACTCGGGGCGGAAAATTGGCCGCCGATAAACGCGGATAGTAAAAGACAACAACACAAATCTTAAAAAATTATTTTGGCTCGTGGGTACAAGGAGTTAGGGGGCAACGAGCGCGGCGGGAGAACCGCGGGTTGAGAGACTGCGCGCAGGAATGGACGAGCAAACCAAGCGCGGCGGCGGGCCTAAGACACCAGAGGGGAAGGCGCGTGCGAGCCAGAACTCGACCAAGCATGGCGTGTTGTCGGAGGCGTTGATCTTACCGGACGAGTGCCGGGAAGATTACGACAAGGCGGCACGGGGATGGAAAGAGCGGTTTCGGCCGGACGGATATGAGGAAGAGCGGCTGGTTGAACTCCTGGTGCGGAACGATTGGTTCTTGAAGCGGGCGGACCGGCGGTGGCAGGAAGCGGAGCGGACGCTGGTGGCACTACATGGATCGGATCCGCTCAAGTGGACGGCGGAGGACCGGCACTCGCTAGAGCTGCTGCAACGATATCGGACGACGGCGGAGCGGTCGTTTTACCGGGCGTGGAATGCGATGCGGACGTTAAGGAAGGACCGGATGAAGCTGGAAGACGAACGAAACGAGTATCGATTCAAGTGGGAACGCGCAGAGTTGCGGCTGCAGGAGCATGAGAGCCACACGCGGCAAGAGGCCAAGAAGGCGATAAAGCCCGAGGCGAAGGCGACGGAGGCGCGCGGGAATAAGAAGCCCAAGCTGCGGGTAGTGGAGCAGTGGGTGGAAGTTCGGAGCGACGAGCAGGGCCAGACGCAGTTGAAGCTTTGTCCGGAGAATGAGGATGTGCGGAAGAAGGGGGAAAAGATCGGGGCGGACCTGGTGTACCGGCGGTTTCATTTCGTAGGCGGGGTGCCGGAGGAGTATGCGTGGACGACGAGCGATCCGGCGGCGCGCAAGTGGGGCGGCATGGGGACGCAGCGTATGACGTTCGAGAAGTGGAAAGAGCGGGTGGCGGTGGAGGCACTGACGGCGGACGGGCAATTGCGGCCATGCGGGGGCAATTTACCGAGGCCGAAAGAGCGCGGCGGGTGTGAGTGTAAGGTTTGCGTGGGGAATCAGGGATTGTTAGAGGCGGCGGGGTTGGAGTGATCGCCGTGGGCCGGACGCGGGCGCGTGGCATCGGCCAGCAGAGCATCAAATTCCGGGCGGGGCATCTTCAATTTTTCCGGGTGGGCGTCAATCCATTTGCCGAATGCCGAATACTTTTTCGCGTCCCAGCCACCTTCGAATTCAGCGCCGTTTTTTCCTTGCTGATTTAATTCAAAGTTAAAGGCATCCTTCAGATTGGTGAATTCCGCCGAACTTACGGCTGCTTCGGCGAGGACGGCCGGAATAAAAATCACGCCATCGGTTTTGGCCAAGACTAAGTCGCCCGGCAGCACTACGGCGCGGCCGATGCGCACGGGAGCATTAATTGACGTCAACTCCATTTGGGCCCAGGCAGACGGATCGTAGCCTCGATAAAAGCCGTTGAAATTCGGGATTTCGCGGTTTTCTTCCTGATCGCGGATGCCGCCATCAAACACAAAGCCGGTATGGGTATGCGCCGCAATGCCGTTGCCCAGATTCGAACCGATCAAGGTGCCTTCGATAATCTTGCCGAAACCATCGGCCACGTAGACATCACCGATCTGCAGTTCGTTTATGGGCCAGCTATTGTTTCCGCTGACGCGGCCTTCGGCTTTACCCTCGGCCCGAATCGCCTTCGCCATATCGGCCCGGGTCGGCATGTATTGCGCGGTCAGGGCACGGCCGGCAAACGGTTTTTCGATATGCAGAGCCTGCCAACCGCCTTCGAATTGATTCTTGTAGCCGTGCTCGCCGAGATATTCCCACACATCCTCGATTGAGACGTCGAGCGCGCGCTTCAGCAGATCATCGGCTACCTTGGGGCGACCGTCAGGGAAGCGGTCGCCCTTCCAGTCCGAGGTGTAGAACATCATCTGTTCGCGGGTCTGCCTGACTTGCGAAAAAGCGGGCAACGCGGCGAGGACAATTGCGCCGAAACCAAGTGCAACTCTCATACGATCGAACACTTCGCAGAGTGTATCATTCACCTTCTCGCGGGTTTCGTTCTCAATCCAAGCGTCCGAGACGAAGTTGCGGGCGATGCAGCGAGAGAGAACGCGGGCGGGTCAGCGATAAAATATTACAGCGTAAACGTTGCGAGGGGATCTGCCTATTGGCTGTGACGGTGGTGATCAAAGGTGTGTACGTCGTCCCGATGGGGAAGGCAAACGCCTTCCTGATCGAGAGGGATGACGAGTTGATACTGATCGACGCCGGTTACGCGAGTAAGGAGGCAGCCGTCTTCGGAGCGATCCGCGGGCTTGGCCGTTCGCCGGACCAGCTAAAGCACCTGATTTTCACTCACGGCCATCCTGATCATATCGGCAGCGCCGCTGCGATCGTGCGGGAAACCGGTGCGAGGACTTACATGCACCCGCTCGACATCCCTATGGCCGAGAGTGGCGGTCCTTTTCGGCCTTTGAGGGCGGCACCTGGTCTGTTGCGGCGAGTGCTGTGCAAGCTGCTCTACCATCCCGACGAGCGACTGGAGCCGGTCGCTATCGACCAGCCTCTGACCGCTGGGGAAATACTGCCCATCGCCGGCGGGATCGAAGTTATTCATGCCCCCGGGCATTGCGCGGGACAGGTGGCGCTGCTGTGGCGCCCGGGACGGATGCTGTTCGCGGGGGATGTGTGCATGAACATCATGGGCCTCGGTGATCCGGTCGGCTTCGAGAGTTTGAAGGAAGGTCATGCGAGCCAGTGCAAACTCGCCAGTCTTTCATTCGATGCTGCCGGGTTCGGCCATGGCAGACCTATCGGCCGCGATGCGTCGACGCGTTTCCGCAATCGGTGGGGCGGGACAGCGCCTGATTGACAGGGGAGAGCCTGCTATGAGTCCGCATCGAAACTGGTTGAATCGTTAGGCGTGATTGCGCGCCGACGCTTTGCGATCGAGGCTTGGCGATCGAGGATGTTGCATGAACGTCCTCCTCCTGACAACCCAAATTCATGTTAGTTTCCTAAGCTGAGGCCAGATGTGCGCCTGCTATTCGGATTGCTCCTCTTCACGACAATTTGTCTTTGCCAAACTTACACTCCGTTCACGGTAACGGAAGTGTCGCGGCAGTTTGATACTACAGGTAAGCTGACTTCTGAATCCCGGTTTCTCTTCGCCTACAGGCAAGATGGCTCAATCGTTTCTGTTGACCACGATCCTAGAGCCCGCAACCTTCGTCAGATTCTTGATGCGTCCAAACATCAGACGCTTCTCATAGAGCCGACCTCCAGGTCCGCTTCGCAGATGCCCTACAATTGGCCCCCGTCCTCAGGCTCGTGCGACGCACGCTTCCATGCAATAGCCGGCGCGGTTGTGTCGGTGGACAATTCCCCACGAACCGTCTCCGGTGTTCCTGTGCAGCGTGTCTCGGCGATATTGCCCGGCGGCGTGTTGATGGAAGTCCTGATTGCTCCCGACCTCGCCTGTCAAATGTTGGAAAGCACAATATCTCAAAACGGTCGAATCCTGTCCAGCCTGGTGAGTGAGAATCTCAGAATCGGAAATCCAGATGCTGCACTATTCAAAGTGCCGCTGGATTACAGGCTGACGAAGCTGAAAATTCCCTAAGCTCTGACCAGCTTATCCCCGTCAGGCGTGATTGCGCGCCGGCTCGGCGATCCAGGCTTTCGCTTGCGCCGCGACCAAATCGACGAGGTTGCCGAGCGCAATGTTCACGTCGAGCGCGTGCAAGCCCCAACCGGGCAGATGCTGCTCGATCGCCTCCAATGCCGTTGTTACCTTTTCACTACCGGCGCCTTGTCCGATCGAAACGGCCAGATACGAATGATCGGCGTTCACGCGGCACTCGGCGGATAATAAACCGGGATTCTCAAGGAACGTGGTGCCAAACCTTCGCCCGATCTCGCCGATTGCCGGGAAGTCGGTTTCCAGCTTATCGCCACCGGTCAGCGCTGCCGGATTGACACACGCATAGACAGAGGCTTTACTCGACGACGCGCCGAATTTGCCCTCGGGGCCGGGCGGCTGCGTGGCGAGATAGGTCGAATACGCCACGACGCAACCGATTTGGGTCTGCGTCTGGCAGAGCGGAATGTGCTGGAAGGTACCGCCGACGTTTCGACCTACCGGCGTCTCTATATCCGTTCCCAAAAGAAGCGCCGATACCAAGCGCGCTTGCAGGGGCTTGCCTTCGATTTGGGAAGCGATCAAGTGCGTGAGTATTGTGGAGCCCTGGCTATGGCCGATCAACACCACGCCGCGCCCGTGATTGTCTCGCGCCAGATAGCTATTCCAGGCGTCCAGGATGTCCTGATAAGGAACTTCGAAGTTAATGCCGCTCGAATCGCCGCGTAAGGCTCCGCGCAAACCGGCGAGCGTGACCTGACGATACAACGGTGCGTAAAGACGGCACACCGAACCGAAACGCGCGAACTGGTTACGCGCGGCGTGCTCTTCTTCGGGGCCCGCCGTCCTGTCGCTGTTGGGTGTAGGTTGGAGAGAAACTGTCGGATAGACGTAGAAACAATCGATCGGCGCGTTGGGGTCCGCTCGATAGGTATGCTGCGACAGATTACCATCGGCGCTGATAACAGTGGCGGTCACCGGCTCGGAGCAAGCGTCGGCTCTTCCGGGACGGCACAGCCAATTGCCTGGATTATCGTAGGCGTTCTGGCGCGCGGCTTGCCCGGCGCCGAGTGAACCAGCCATCAGCGCCGCCATGAACGCCAATGCGAAGCATCCGGGTCCTAGTTTGCAAAGCTTTATTATCAGTTTGGCGCCGATCAAAATCGTCTCTCCAGTAGTTCTCATATTGTAGGGTGAAGTGAGAGTTGTGTCAGTTTCACCGAATTCGAGTGGGCTTCCTGGGCGGCTACGCGTTGTAGCGACGACCGCCCTACTGGTCGGAGCGGTGGGCTCGGTCGGGTTCATGCTGTATGCGGGGCGGCGGAATAATTCGCGACTCCTGCTGCTCCTTTTCACGCTCTGGGTGCTATCGCCGTTCGTGATCCTCTTGTTAGCGAACGTGGTTGGATGGCGTTGGCCGATTGTGACTCGAGCGGCACTCTATTACGTGATGCTGGTTCTCTCACTAAGTTCTTTGGCGATCTACGGATATGTTGCCTTGGGACCACCCAGAGCGAAAACCGCTGCAGTCTTCGTTATGGTTCCGCCACTGTCGTGGTTGCTGATGGTCGTCGCGATTGCCGGAGCAGGGTTGGCAGCGGGCAGGCGGTCACGCGGCGATAATTCTTAGACCGCTCGGGCGCTACTTTCATTCCCGGTTGACAACAAGGATGTTGACAATAAGGGCGCTCTTTCTTTATTATGCAAAGTACTTTCTATTATGCCTACTTCGCAGGTGTCCTCAAGACGGCTGCCCCGCCGGATATTCAAAGGCTGCGCCGCGGTTGTGGCGTTAGGTTTCGCTGGCGTTTTATTCTTATTTGGATTGTTGTGGTGGGACCACACGAGAGAGACGGTGCTTCCCACGCCAACTGGCCCATTCGCGGTTGGCCGTACAACGTACGTTTGGAGCGACCCCACGCAGGCGGAACTCATGGCGCCGCAGCCGGGCACCAAGCGAGAGCTTTTTGCATGGATCTGGTATCCGGCAGCGCCTCAACAA
>DATAYL010000158.1:0-11220 GCA_036272575.1 Bryobacteraceae bacterium
AACACGCAGTTGGAACACAATACTTTCAGTGCTGCGGATTTTGAAAGCCCACGAAGCTTCTGCGAAAATGAAGCGCAATGTCAGACGAAGATTTGAAAGCGGAGCTGGAAAGGCTCAAGGCAGAGAATGAGTCCCTCAAGATACGCCGATCAAGTTCTGTATCGATGAAGGTGAGTGAAAAAGGGGCGGTTTCTGTTTATGGTCTCGGCCGTTTCCCCGTGACGCTGTATCAGGAGCAGTGGAATAAGCTTCTCTCCATGGCAGACGAAATCAAACAGTTCATTGCCGAGAACAAAGACAAGTTGAAAGTCAAGGAAGGCTGAAGGCGGCTTGTCTTCGGATAGCTCCCCTTAAGCGCCGTTCAGTTCGGCTAATGTCCGGTTTGCCGACCATCCAGAACCTGAACCAAAGTGGTACCCGCGTCTTCGAGAAGCACGCTACTGACATGCGCGTTTAGCGCGATCTTGAACTCTCAATGCACGGGATGGGCGTTTTCCGTCAACTGGCGGCAAAGCCATGCAGTTTCCGGGTTGCCGACCGCTCGGAAACAATGCCGAAGCAGCCAGAGGACAGGTAACAGAGCTCTGTGAATTTGCTGCAAAGTTTCCGGACGATGCGTCGATACAGATGCGGAAACCCTGGCGTAAAACAATCGAGGACTGGATGTAGACTTCCAGCGTCAAGATGCCCGGCCGCTGCGTCACTAGGCGAATCTGTTGCTGGTGGGGGCCAACGTCAACTCGCAAGCGGCGTCAAACCATTCAGTGAGCTACCGGAAATGCACTTAAAACTATTTGCGCAACGTACACGTGAAAGCTGAACCATCTATCGAGCGTTCGCGCAAGCGTTGGTGGCAACGGCGCAAGGCGCAGAATCAGCCCGTTGAGGTGGTTATCACCATCCATACAGGCCATCTCGGAGAGGCAATCCTGGAACAGCAGTAGGAAGCGCCAAACCGCCTTGCGTTTGCTGAGCGCCTCCACCCGTTCCGTGTCATCCGGGTTTCCATAAACGGCATCTTCGCGAGGGCGATCACAGGCGAGATGTCGGCCACCCCGGCTGCTCGGGTAGTCGGCGGCTGTTTCGGAACGTGCTAGCTATAGCTAGGTGTCGCTGCTTCCGGCTGCAGCATCGGTTGCCGTCCTGATTCTCGCGTTTGCTGATCATGCTCGAAGCGCATCTGATGAGTGGAAGGGAGGAATAGAATTCCGCTAAAAGCCACGGAGACGGGCAAAAACTAAAGTCGCATTCATGAAATTTCCGCCAATTCCGACCGTCGTTCCGCTAACCACCTTTGCCGGATTTAAAGATTTCGGATAACTTTACCAAAGTCTCGACAGGTGGTAGCGCCCATAAGTTCGTATAGCCGGCTCGAATTCTCAAATCCGGCGAGCAGTACTTCTGATACCAATAAGCAACGCGTCGCTGTAGCAGCGAGTTAGGCAGTTCACGGGCGTCATTCCCACCCAGGAAGTGGCGCCCAAATAGACCGTTGGCCGCAGAAGCTGCAAACCAGACGGCCAGCCGTAAACGAATCACCATCAGCGATTGCCGCCGTAATTTAGTTTGACAAACACGTCGCTCTTCAAAGGGCTAAGATTGTGAATCGCACGTGGGAGTAATTGTTGCCCTCAAAAGGCAAGTAAATCGAGCGAACGCAGCAGCTCCAGTGATAGAATCCCCCCCCCAAAAAAGACCGGTATTCCGGCGAAGGCATCGAATGCGTACTAAAGAGATCGTGCTGAGTTTAGCGGTTTCGTATTTCGCAGTGACCGTGGCCGCTCGGCAAGGGGATTCTGAAGCAGCGAAGCAGGAGAGGATTGCTGCGCTGAAACAGTCGTTGATGAAAAACCAATCTGCGCTCAAGCAATACACCTGGACAGAAACGACCCAAATCAGCTTGAACGGTGAGGTGAAAAAACAGGAAGAGAAGCACTGCCAGTACGGGCCCGACGGCAAAGTGCAGAAGACCTCCATCGGGGGAGGGAGCGAGTCGCAGGAAGGGCAGGCAAGCAAAGGAGGGAGGCGCGGAGGTCGCCTCAAGAAGCGGATCATTGAAGAGAAAACCGGCGAAATGAAGGACTACATGGAACGTGTGGGCGCACCGGTCCGTGAATATGTGCCACCGGCTCCTGAAAAGACCCAGGCCGCAGCCGCCGCGAAAAATTGCAGTAACACGAGGCCAACCTGTAACCACGATCACGATCAACAACTACTTGAAGCAAGGCGATTCGGTAACGCTAGGCTTCGACATCACGGAACGAAAGCTTGCAACCTACAACGTGAATTCGTATCTGGACACTCCGACCGACGATCCCGTGAAACTGGCGGCGACTTTCGCCCAGCTTCCTGATGGCACGAATCACGTGCGGCAGAGCATTTTGAATGCGACAGCCAAGAAGATCCAGGAAAGGACGACGAACTCGAAGTACAGGAAGTTATGAAAGCCGAATTCGGTTTGGACTCGCAAAGGACTGCAGCGGTTTTTCATTTTGTTCTTCATTGATTTGCAAACCAGAAAAGTCGAGATTGGCCAGGGAAATCGCTTGAAGCGGGGTTGGTTTGCGGGTTGCCTCCACCTGAGAAGGAAGAGCAGCAGCCACTTGGCTCAGCAGTACTAGTAAAGTTTGCTGCGAGGTGTGCAAGATAATCGGCCCAAACCGAAAGCTCAGGTGTACAGTTTGCGTCGCGGAGCCAAAATGGAAAAGCCATGGCGCGTTTCATCGATGTTTTCGGCTTGCATAAGTAGGAGGCTTCAAGAACCAGATATGAAGCATAGAGACTTCCCTAAATTGCCCGCCGCATTCAGTCGTGGAATGTTTGTTTCGAAACGGAGGATTCAGATCATGTCAAAGCACACTCGTGCTACCCGGATAACGACGGCGGCCATCGCCAGTGCAGCCGCGGTGGTCTGTTTAGCGCTCTCGGTTCCCAACCTCAGCTCAATGACAACACCTTCTGACGACCAGGGTGGCAGCAATCCCCCGTGGTTCCCGTCCCTGCAGGCCTTCGAGCATTATGATTCGGGGCGCTCGCACGTGTTCTCAGAGGCGCAGTTCCGCGGCTCCTTCCACGCGCCGAACACGGTCGCGGTGGTTCGCTCCGCCGAGGGCGCGTACCCCTCCGGCTATAACATGTCGTACCTCAACGAGAACGCGGCCTTCATCCAGGGCGGCAGCTACGGCGATGTCGAGGGCTCGATCGGCCCCTTCGTGGCGAAGGTCGACCCGGAGACGCTCGCGCCTCTCTGGTACACGCAGCTGGTTAACACCGTCGAGACGGGCGAGTGGGACTACCCGGGCGCGATGGCGATCGAGAACGACGGGTACATCTACGTTGTCTCCGGCTACCGCATCTTCAAAGTCGATCCGGTCGACGGGCACGTCGTCGCAACCCTCAAGCTCCCGACGCTGGTCCACTTGCGCAACAACTACCCCGACACGCCGCCCACCTATGACCCGAATCTGACCGAGGACGCGGTGAACACCTCGTACAACGGCATCAACGCGCTCCCGGACGGGACGATCGTCGTGAAGTCGCTGTACCGAGTGGCTGGGTGCACGCTAAACGGGCCGTCGGCGCTCCTCAAATGCCAAGACTCTCAAAACGTTCCGGCGTCGAACCTGATCTCGGTCAACCCGAAGACCATGCAGATCATCGACAACATCACCCTGCCCGCATTCGCGGGCGCCCGGCCCGCCATCACTCGCTACCGTGGCGTTGACTACGTGTACCTGCTGGAGAGGATTTCCAGCCCGGTGCGTTACTCGGTAAGGAACGGCATGTTCACCCTCGACACCTCGTGGACCCCGCCGGCGGTCACCAACCCCGGCCAGACGGCTGGCGGCTCCCTTATCGTCATGAACGACTGGATCGTCGGGGCCACCAACACCGTCCCTGCGACCGGCGCCCTGACGGTGTTCGCCATCCACCAGGGCGCCGCGTCGATCTACTACTCGCTGCAGCCCTACCTGGACGACCCCGTGGCCCCCGAGCTGGCGGCGGTGTTCGCGCCGGCCGTCAGCTGGGCCGGGATGTCGCTCGAGGCCGACCACGAGAACGGGCTCTTCTACGGCGTGGAGACGCTCGCCCGCAAGGTGGCCGCGTTCCGCATCACCGACTCGGGCATTACGACCGTCTGGAAGAAGACGCAGACCACCACCGAGTGGGCGACGCTCATCGGCCCAAAGGAGCACCGCGTCTGGGTGGGCACCGACATTCCCGGTGCCGAGATTCCCGGCGGCAACGCCACTGACAGAGTGGTCTGGCGCGACGCGCGCACGGGCCTCGAGCTCGCCCGCTCCGAGCGGGTCCCGCAGATGACGCAGGGCAGCGCGGTGCAGCCCGGCTACGGCGGCAGCATGTACTTCCCGGGCGCCGAGGGAATGCTCATCAAGCTCACGCCCGCCCCGGTGCGCGGCGGAGACGGCGGGCCGCGGCCCTAGCCCACATTCCCTCACCAGGCCACCTTATCGAGCTGGCCGTACAGCCGCTCCACCAAGGACATAATAATGACGCATATCTTTCGCTTTTGCACATTCCTCGCGCTTCTTTGCACAGTCTTACTGCCGCGGCCGGCGGTCGCGGCGGGGTCTGCCACCGATCCTGCGGTCATCACGGCTCTCGCGGCCAAGGCCTATGTGTGGGGCCTCGGTCCAGAGTACATCGAGCGATTCTCGAAATACAACACGATCATCGGCGCCCCGTTTAACGCGTTTAAGTACGGGGCCGTTCCTGCGGCCTGGAACAATGAAGCCACGAATGCGGGGAACGCATCGGTTCTTTATATCAGCGGATTCGTCAAATTCGATGAGATTCCCGAACTGGTCCTCACGGTGCCGCCCTCGAGGAATCAGTACTACGTGGTTGCCTATTACGATGCTTACGCCAACAGCGTGGGAAGCATCGGGACGCGAACGACCCCCTCCGATGCCATGACGTCGTACCTTCTCGTCGGACCCAAATCCCCGTATGCCCACAAGCAGACCGCGAAAATCCGCGGATACGAATACCCGGTGATGGCGTCCGACACCAATGTCAACTGGTTCCTCATTCGCGTTGTCACTAACACGTTGATCGATGCTTCGGACCCGACGTCGGTCCCAAACGTGGCCGACGGCGTCGTGCACAAATTCGCGTTGAACACGCTGCAGGAGTTCGAAGCGAACGGCCATGAGCCGGTCTATCCGGCAAGCTTCGTCTTGCCGCCGCCGACTAAGGAGCAGGTTGCAGAAGCTGCGCCCTACCAGAACGCGCCCACCAATGCCGTCGATTTCTTCACTCAACTCGGCAATGCGGTGGCGACCAGCCCGATACCCAACCGCGGCACCGGGTTATCCGGCACACCTTTGATCGATCTCCCCGCCTGGGTTGTTCCGCAGTACGGCGCTCAGAGCATCTACCTCGTTCCCTCCTACGGCCAAAAGGGGATCTTCGACTCGTTCGCGCCGCTAGGCCTCAGCGAGAAGGGTTTTAGTATTCCGGCCGACTGGGGACCGGCGCAGCAGGCTGCATTGGAGGCCGGTTACGTCCTGGGACAGAAGACTCTCCTCGAATTTATCGACCAAGCCACCGCGGGCGCGAGCACCAACTACTGGGGAATCGTGAACGACCCTGTCGGGACGTATCCGAACAATGCGCAGGGATACCTTTTTCGCTCGCTGATCGTTGTGGAGGGCGGCGTCGCGAACATCGGGCTCGACGCGATTTATCCAACCTTGACCGGCAACCCCTCGCCGTTCGATGGCAACCACACCTACAAGCTCACGTTCACGCCGCCGACATCCTCCCCGACGCTGCCGGCCGTCGGAATCTACCCACCGATGGTCAGGGACACCAGTGGCAACCCGAAAGGCTTCTGGTCGATCCACGTTTACGCAACCGATCCAACGCAGGGCGCCGCGCCGTTCATTGCCCAAACCAGTGTGCTGAACACCAGCTACTCGACTGCGGATACGGCGGTTCTTTCGGTAACCGCCGCGACGAATTCCATGACGGTGAACGCTCCGAACTGGGGAACGATCGTGTTGAGCACCCCCATCCTGTTCGGCGGGGACGCCGCCGCTTACGGCTTGACGCCCAACAAAGTCTACTATGTGGCAAGCGCACCCACACTGAATGCTGACAACACATACACGTTCCAGATCTCCGCGCAGTGGCTCCAGACACTTTCGAGCGGCAAAGTCCCGATCCAGGGGCCCGGCGGCAATCCAGGCCCTATCGTTCATCTCCTATCGCCCGCCAGCGCCGGCGAGCTCACCTACGGAATGGTCAAGCCGGTTACTCAGCTCGGATCGTCGCAACTCGCCGCCGACCAGTTGGCCAGGAACGCCGATGGGTCGCTGACCCTGTGGTTCGGCCCAACGCTACCTGCCGGCGCACCTTCGTCCAACTGGATTCCAACGCCGTCCACCGCATACTACAGCACGCTTTACCCCGATAGCCAGGTAAGCACGGCATTCCAGTTAACGCTTCGCATGTATTATCCGACGCCCGGAAACGATCCGCCGTCGATCCTGCCTTGCACTCAAGCGTGCACGCCGGCGTTGCACGAGAGTTACATACCGCCGACGCTCGAATTGGTCCAGTGAGCCACCTGAGTTCGCGGCCACCTTTCTTGTTTGCGCCGTTTCGCGATGACGCGGGGCGGCGCGCTTGTAACCACATTGATAGCCTGTCCCGGCGCGATAGCCACGAAATGCTCAGGTCCAGTAAGCCTGGAGTAATCATGGTCAAACCGTTCCAAGGGTGCAAAGAACGCCGCTGATCAGGTTCGGGATCTGAATGGCGAAGGCCACACCAAACGTGATGCTCAGAAAGCAAATCGTATCAATGGGGCGGCCCTGATATCTGGTGGCGGGGCAAGCCTCACGATTTGATTACAAAGGGCAGCGTGAATTTACCATTGAGCTCGCGTCCTTCGTGTGTTCGGACGAAGTCCCGAACGACGGGCAACTCGGAAGTTGGCCGACGTGATGGGGACTTCCCGTTCTTAATCCCAAGAAGTCTTTCAATATACGGGCGCCTCGAGATGGCCGGGGCTCAACACGCTTTGACCTGACGCACCCGAGTCGTCTGTTAAAGGCACGTCCAGTATCTCTCGCCCCAGCCCTGCGGCCGTTGGGCAGCGACATACAATGTCTTTGAGAGGGCCTAGGCAGCAATTCTAGCCGCGATGGACGAAGACGGAATCTACAAGCGAATTGGCGAGTTCGTCGTGTGTTTTCAATGGGCAGCTTCGGCCGCTTCCGTTCGCCGCTGCCAAGCGCGCACTAAACGCTGCATGATAGAATTCAGCGTCACTCCGACTTAGTGCGGCGATCTCTGGCCTCGTGTCGAAGAGGTGTACCATGACCTCGCCGAAGCTCCCCCGGAGAACCGTGCCGCGCTGCTCGACGCGGCCTGTCGCGACGATTTAGAGTTCCGCCGCGAGGTCGAAGCACTCCTCAACGCGCGCGACCGGATCGGCGATTTCCTCGCGCCCGAGGGCCTCGTACGGCAGATCGCGGACCTGACTCCGAAGGCCGCTGCAACTTGCATCGGAACCACGCTCGGAGGCTATGAAATCCTTGCCGTCCTGGGTGCCGGAGGCATGAGCGAGGTGTACCGCGCTCGAGATACCCGGCTCGGCCGCGACGTTGCCCTGAAAATTCTCCCGCCGCACCTCACCCATGATTCCTCGCGAGTCGCTCGCTTCCGATTCGAGGCCCGCGCCGCCTCCGCCCTCAACCATCCCAACGCCGTCACCATTTACGAGGTCGGCAACGACGCGGGTACCTGGTTCATTGCCACCGAATTGATCGAGGGCGTAACTCTGCGCCAGCGGCTGAATGCCGGACGTCTTGTTCGCGACGAGGCCATCTCCATCGCGCTGCAATGCGCGTCGAGTCTGGACGCCGCGCACCGCGCTGGAATCATCCATCGGGACATCAAGCCGGAGAACATCATGCTTCGCTCGGACGGCCTGGTAAAGGTCGTAGACTTCGGACTGGCACGGGTGCTGGAGCCGCGGGCCGATGGCATGCTCGAACGAACTCAGACCGGCAGCGTAATGGGGACGCCGCGGTACATGTCTCCCGAACAGGCCCGCGGAGAGAAGCTCGATGCTCGATCCGATATCTTCAGCCTCGGAGCAGTGCTCTTCGAAATGATCTGCGGTTATGCCGCGTTCCCGGGCGCCAGCACCGCGGAAGTTTTTGCCGCGCTGCTAGCGGCGCCGCCGGACCCGCGCCATGCCGGTCCCTTACGCGACGTCCTGTCGCGCGCTCTGCAAAAGGACGCTGCGGGTCGCTATTCATCGATGGCCGAATTCGCCGCCGAAATCCGCCAGGTCGATCCCCGTCGCGAGAGCCCGCCGCGTTTGTGGCGCGCCGGCGCGTACCGCGTTGGCCTGCTCCGGTCGCGACTCAAATGGGCCGTTTTGGCGGTTGCTGTCGCTGGACTGGCGATCTTTGCGTGGACTTGGGGCACCCGCACTTCACCCGATCCCGTCCTGGATGTCGTGCCTCTGACCACGTTTCAAGGCGCCAAGGATTATCCGGCACTTGCTCCTGACGGCAGTCGTGTTGCGTTCTCCTGGAGACCTTCCCCCAAGGACGCAGAGCATATCTATGTCAAGCCTGTCGAAGGAGGCGAACCCAAACAGTTGACCTTCGGCGCGCAGGAGGATGTGCTCCCGTCCTGGTCCCCCGATGCTAGCCTTATCGCCTTCTGCCGCCGGGTCCCCGGCCAGACAGGATACGATTCGCGCGCTCGCGTTCCCACCGGAATTTACATCGTCCCTGCGAATGGCGGCGCCGAGCGCAACCTCGGGCAGGGTTGGGGCGGCGTGTCGTGGTCCGCTGACGGCCGGAAACTCGTGGCCGGCGGGGTGGCGAACGGCGCGCCTGACTCCGGCGGACTCGTTCTGCTCGATATCGACTCCAGACACCGTACTTGCCTCACCACGCAGGGCGTCGACTCTCTTCCGGCGTTCTCCCCCGACGGAAAGTGGGTCGCGTTCAAGCGGGAATTTGCCGGTTCGGCGCCGGAGCTTTTTGTCATGCCCGCGTCCGGCGGGCGGCTACGGCAACTCACTTCCGATGTGCGCCCGATCGAGGGCATCACCTGGACTGCCGACAGCCGCGAAATCGTCTTCAACTCCACGCGGAGGCCCATCGAAGGCAGTCTCTGGCGAGTTTCCGTTTCCGGCGGCCAGCCGGTTGCCATCTCTGCCTCTTTGCACAGCCTCTCCTACCCGAATATTGCGCGCCGGCAGGGCAGACGCTTGGCTTTCAACGAGGCCTGGACCGATTCAAACATTTATCTCTGGATGAGCAGCGGACTCCCTTATTCCGGACCGCCATGGCGCTTCGGCGAGCCGACCGCGATCGTCAATTCCACTCGCGCCGACCACAGCCCCGCAATATCCCCCGACGGCGAACGTATCGCGTTCGTCTCGGATCGCACCGGCAACGAGCAGATCTGGGTCTCTCGCGTAGATGGCAGCGACCCCGTCCAATTAACTTCGTTCGGGAAGGATTCGGCCGGTTCGCCTCGCTGGTCTCCGGATGGGCTCCGCCTCGCCTTCGACGTCTGGAGTTCGGGCGAAGCCAACGTGTTTACTATCGATTCTCATGGCGGCGCTCCCCGCCGCCTCTCCTCCGAGGGCTTCGAGAGCTGGATGCCCGCCTGGTCGCATGACGCTAGCCGGATCTACTTCACCTCCCGTCGCTCCGGCACGCGCGAGATTTGGGCAATGCCCGCCACCGGCGACGCGGCCTTTCAGGTTACCCGTGGCGGCGCTGACGAAGCGCGTCCTTCGCCGGACGGTCGAACCGTCTACTACACGAAGAGCACGGGCGCGGACTGCTGCAGTATGTGGTCTATCCCGGTTGGCGGCGGCCCCGAACTGCCCGTTCCGGAACTGGCTCAGTTCAGGATCAGCAGGTCATGGGGGGTGATCCGGGATGGCATTTACTTCATCGCCAAAGAGAACCAGACCCGGCAGAGTGTTCGCTTCTTCAGCTTCGTCACGCGCCAGGTAGCCATCATCCTACGGCTCGAAAAGGACCCGGGCTGGAGCTTCCCCGCGCTTGCACTTTCCTCTGATGGGCGCCGCTTGTTGGCCGTCCAGACGGACCGGGAAGTCAACGACCTGATGATGATCACGAATTTCCGTTAGCAAATGCAGGATTCCCCCGGCGAGGTGACACGATTACTGAAGGCATGGTGCCGGGGAGACGCCAGCGCTCTGGACCGCCTCGCCCCCATGGTCGAACAGGAGTTGCGCCGCCTCGCCGGTATCTATCTGCATTACGAATCTGCCGGCCATACGCTCCAACCCACCGCCCTCGTGAACGAGGCATACTTGCGGTTGCTCGATTGGAACGCCATCGAGTGGCGGGACCGCGCGCATTTCCTGGCCGTGGCCGCCAAGATGATGCGCCGCATCCTGGTCAATCACGCTGTGGCGCGCCGCAGCGAGAAGCGCGGCGGCTCGGCCGTATTGGTTTCTCTGGCCGAGGCGGATAAAGTTCCGGGCCGAACCGAGGATCTGATTGCGCTCGAGGAAGCCCTGGTCCAACTCGCGAAAATCGACGAGCGCAAGGTCCGCCTCATCGAACTCCGATACTTCGGCGGACTCACGTCCGATGAAGCAGCCGAGGTACTCGGTATCTCGCCGCGCACCGCCAGTCGCGAATGGGAATTCGCACGCGTGTGGCTCTTTCGTGCGCTATCGAGTTAATGGCAGCGGTCGCTCCCCTAGAATCAAGCCTGAGCACAGCCAAGCATCCGCCAACCGCCGCAATGAGACGCATGCGATGCACGTCAGACTGGCCTCCAGTCCAGTCGCTCGGGGTTGAGAACGGCGCTTCCGGAATGGTACGGCTTGCCATTGGCGCGGATGGTAAGCAGGTTACGGGCAATCCGGAAGTTCAGCACGCATAAAGAACCAACAAACGCGCTGGAGCTCGTTAATCTTGAAATCCACTTTGACGGGTAGTCGGCATCTCGCTGATTGAGGGAATCAGCCATTACAATCGCCGGCATGATCTGGGAGCGTAACGCCCAGCCTGTCGCGTCCAATTGCCGGATGGTCGACGACACAGGAAGTGGTCCGCGCAAATCGCCGCGATACGGCCCAAGCTTGGAAATCAGGTGTGCGCTCGCATGCAAGTACGGCACCATTTCCATGCGACCTGTCGTCTAGTAGGAGAGCCAAACTGTTTGTGTAAAGGC
>DATAYL010000159.1:0-4016 GCA_036272575.1 Bryobacteraceae bacterium
CTGTTCGAAGACCCTCATCTGTTAGCGGTCAACAAACCCAGCGGTCTCCCCACGCTTCCCGGCGGCGGTTTCATGGAAAATACCCTGCTGCGCCTGGTGCAAAAGCAGACCCCCGGCGCGAATCCTGTCCATCGCCTGGGCCGAGCCACTACCGGCATCGTCCTCTTCGCCAAAACACCACAGGCAGCCTCTAATCTATTCGCGAACTGGAACACACCCAAACTTCAAAAAATCTACCGGGCGCTGGCTCAAAACATTGCACATCACGACGCCTACGAAATCCTCACACCTATCGGCCTCGTACCGCACCCGCTCATCGGTTCCGTGTGGGCCGCCAACCCAGGTGGCAAATCGTCAAAGTCATTGGCAAAGGTGTTCTCACGCACCACGAGCACCACAACATTTGAGGTAAGTCTAAATTCGGGCCGCCCTCATCAAATCAGAATCCATCTGGCATCCATCGGCCATCCCCTGGTAGGCGATCCTCTGTACGGCTTAAGCGGCCAGCCTCTTGAACATCTCCCCGGCCTCCCCGGCGATGGAGGATATTTCCTGCACGCCCAATATCTGAAATTCCACCACCCCATCACCGGAGAACAAATCAATCTTGAGGCAGCTTTGCCGTCCGGATTCTCATTGCATCAGTAGGTTCACGGCAAGAATCAAATCAGCGAGGCTGGTGAAACTTGCGCGATCCCGCCATTCCGAATCCTAACGAAGCGAGTTTTATTACACTCCGATGATGGTGGTTATCAGGCCTAATGCCGGAACGGGCCGTTTTCGCGCTCACTATTCAGAATGCCGCTATATAGACGAGTGATCCACAACTTCCCAGAAAGTCGACGTATGGATAGCGACACCGCGCGATCGGCAAGCTCTTCTCGTGTGTTGTGCCAATTTCGAGCAGAATCGATCCGACAACGTATTACCTTTTCCTGAGAGCGTGGTGGCACCCATTGGATTTGCGCTAAAACGACTACTAGATGCGAAAAGGGTTTACGAGAAAACCGAAAGCGGACGAGGCCGCGACGCCGGGCAAGAACTACATAACGCCGGGCGGGCTGCGGCGCCTCCAAGATGAGCACCGGTTTCTGCTCACCAGGGAACGCCCGGCCGTGACGGAGGTGGTGGCGTGGGCTGCTAGTAACGGCGATCGCAGTGAAAACGCTGACTATCAGTACGGCAAGCGGCGGCTGCGGCAGATCGATGGGCGGATTCGCTTTCTCACCAAGCGAATCGAAGCCGCGGAAGTGGTGGACCCGGAAGCTCCGAGAGCGACGCAGTCGGCGACGCGGGCATTCTTCGGCGCGACCGTGCGCTATGCCGATGCCGCGGGAGCGGAGCGAGTGGTGAGCATCGTGGGCACCGACGAGGTCGATCTCAACCGTAACCACTTCAGTTGGGTGTCGCCTCTGGGGCGCGCGCTATTGAAGTCGGCATCGGGCGACAGCGTAGTTCTCCAAGCCCCGGGCGGTACAGAATACCTGACCGTGCTGGGAGTTCGTTACGAGCGCATTTCCGTGGAACCGTTCCGTGAGCCACCTGGATCCGAGTCCTCGTCAAAGGGCCTCTCTAGCCGACGCCATCCACCTGATGAGGGTTAGAGCAACTCCCGAGAAACCATTAGCGTTCATCGGAAGGGATCGGGCGCCGCAATGAGGGGGCAAAGCGCAACCAGGAACGCCCGAGCATTTTCGATAACGCTGTTTGAACGGGGCCGGACCGTAATTTACGGGGATTGATGGGTTTTTCTTGGGGTGGCGGAGAGACGGCGCAAAGGCGAAGATAGGTGGATAAGAGTCGATAGCTTCGGAGACAGGGTGTTGGAGCGACGGCCAATGGGCGTCAGAAGGAGATTTCTGCGGCTACGAGCATACGTCGGGCGGCGATCCTGAGAGCGTAATAAAAGTCGTCGTTCGTCTGTTCGGACTGGGGAATATCTCATGATGTGTCGAGCGTGACGCTGATCGATGTAGGTAGTGGGTTGAGTATTTCGGCAGGGACGTATCCAAGGAAACAGAGAGTTCCGATGCCGCAGCAGGGACACTTACGGTCGATTGCGTTTCGCTGTCGAATGCTCAATGTATTCGGATAGGTCGAGGCCTGCAACAGCTTTCTGCTGAGTTCCAAACCCTTCGCACGACAACCGTTAGCCAGGAATCCGAAGTGGCGGATCTTGACGAAGCCTGGTGGCAGCACGTGAAGCAGGAAACGCCGGATAAACTCGACGGCGTCAATGGTCATAAGCTTCTGGGTGTTGTGGTCGGCAGAGTCTCTCCAGCGGAAGGTCACTTGTCCGTCTCGCAGTTCGAGCAAACGTCCGTTGGAGATGGCGACGCGATGCGTGTAGCGTGCCAGATACTTCAGGACGTGTTCGGGACCGCCAAACGGAGCCCTGACTTCCACCACCCACTTCGGTTTCCGGAGACTGCTTACGAAGCGATCGAAGGCGCCGGGGCGTTGAAGTGGTTGCAGTTGTTCCACTAGCCGTAGCTTTTTACGACGAAAGGCAACCGCGAGCAAGGCGAGAAACTTAGCCCGAAACATGCATCCGAGCACGGGGCCTGGAAGAAAGAATCGTTTGCGGCTGTGGACCCAGCATGACCGGTCAAGAGAGAGACCACCGGCCGGAACCAGGCAATGTAAGTGGGGATGAGTCATCATTTTTTGATTCCAGCTGTGGAGCACAGCCAAAAAACCGAGTTCGGCGCCAAGCCGGCTTGGATCACGGGCTATGGTGAGTAGCGTTTCTGAAACGCAACGAAACAGCAGGTTGTAAATCAGCCTGGTGTTTTGGCGCGCCAGCGGAGCTAATGCGCCGGGGAGCGTGAAGATGACGTGACTGTAGGGAACCGGCAGAAGTTCCTTAGCGGTTCTATCCAGCCATTGATCACGGGCCGTGGATTGACACTTTGGGCAATGCCTATTGCGACACGAGTGAAATTGAATATTCTGGTGAGAACAATGGTTACACAGTTCGAAGCGCGCGCCGAGAGCGGCGGTGCGGCAGGCGCAGATGTCTCGGAATACTTTGCGTTGAGGCGCGGTGAGCGTGTGTCCCCAGCGTGTGAAGAACTCCTGTCCGTGCTGACGAAAGACATCGGCCACTTCCAGCCGATGCTGAGTCATGACTGCTGGTTTTGCTCTCCGGGTCGATCGATGGGCCTGAGCTGAAGTGCATCAAAAGGGCTGCGCACGGCCTGCAATCGCTGAATCGAGACATGCAGATAACGCGCCGTGGTGGTTATATCGGCGTGTCCGAGTAGCACTTGGATTGTGCGAAGGTCAGCACCGGCGTCTAGCATGTGGGTAGCGCACGCATGTCTAAACAAGTGCGGATGAACTCGACGCTTAATGCCGACTCGTTTGGCTGCCTGGCGGCACACATAGCGAAACGAGCGGTCTTCCATCATCGAATCATGATTCTGCCGCGAAGGAAACAGCCAGTTTTTCGGACGATGCTCGCGGAAGTACAGGCGCAGGCGCTCCAGTAAAACGGGGGACAGCGGGATATCTCGCGGCACTCCGCCTTTTGCGTGGCGCACATGCAGCACCATGCGCTGGCTATCAATATCATCCACCTTAAGATGCCGCAGCTCACTGCATCGCAGAGCGGTGGCGTAGAACGTGGCGAGAATAGTCCAATGCTTGAGATTGTGAGTATTGTTCAGCATGCGCGTTACTTCGTCGGCGCTGAGAATGCCAGGAAGGGTGCGGCGTCTTTTGGGATGAGGGATCTCATCCTCAAACCATTTCTGCTTCAACGTGCAGACATAGACGAAGCGCAGAGCCGCCCGGTTGACAAGGACCGTATTGGGCACAGCCTTGTTATCCCGAATCAGATGCAGCAAGTACTCACGTACGTGCTCAGGGCCCAACTTCTGCGGCGACTTGCCAAAATAGCGGGCGTAGCGTTCTACCGACGTCACATAGGTGTGGGCGGTTTGTTCAGACAGATTGCGAAGCTGTAATTCCTCCAGCATTCGACTGCGTAGTTGTGTCATTCCAACGAACTC
>DATAYL010000160.1:0-3407 GCA_036272575.1 Bryobacteraceae bacterium
GCTTGCGGAGCGGACAGGGCTTTCGAGATCTCGCCTGACTCGCGGATTCAAAGCCGCCACCGGAATGGCGCCGTACGCCTGGATGATGCACGTGCGAGTGCAACGGGCTCAAGACCTCCTTTCACGGAATGGACAACCAATTGTGAAGGTTGCTCTGGAACTAGGATTCGCGGATCAAAGCCATTTCACAAAGACATTCAAGCGTTTTGCCGGGGTCACGCCACGCGAGTGGCAGCGGGCGCATAAAGGTACGGATTGAGCGTAGAGTGCGCGATTGGCGCCCCTGTTCGCGGTGCCAGTACGCGGCACAACCCGGCGCGAGCAAGCCGCTAGGCGACCGCAGCTTTACGGGTGCCGAGCTTCGCTGCTAATGCGATCAGATCCGGCGCCACGAAATTTGGCTGAGGCAGCCCAGGCACTTGAAGCAGAGCGTTACCCGGACGTGTAATCAACGCGGCGGAGAAGCCCGCGCTCTGCGCGCCGATTGTGTCCCAGACATGAGCTGCAACCATGCAGCAGGAAGACGGCGGTAGGTCCAGTTCCTGCGCGACCATGTGGTAGCCCAGTGGGGCCGGTTTATAAGTGCGAACAGTTTCGATGCTGAATTGCCGTTCAAAAAGCGGCCCGAGACCCGCATGCTCGAGCGGACTTTTGCCCTTTGGGTTCGGCGGAGAATTTGTGAAACTAACCAGCCGAAATCCTGAGTCTTTCAAACGCTTCAGCCCCTCCGAAACATCCGCATGAGCCGGCATGGTCACCATGCCTGTGCGGATCGCCTCGACATCTTCCGGCTTCACTGTGATCCCGTGGATCTCACCGACCATTTCAAGGAGGCCCTGCCCCAGCGAAAAATAGTCCTTGTAAAGACCCGACAACGTAATCGTCATAGAGTACATGATGAGATGTCCCAGCCATTCTCTGAGGACCCGTTTGTCGCCGAATGCTCTTTCGAATAGCGGGTTCAGAGACTCGAAGTCAATTAGCGTCTCGTTCACATCGAAGACCAGGACGGAGGGTTGTTCCTTGTTCCATTGCATCTTCGGATCAATTGCTGTTGTGTTCATATCCTGTCCTTTCATTTCACTCTCACTTTTTCTTCCTTAAAAAGTAGCGTATGGCGTCGGAGGCAAGACTTTGGTATGTCATCGTTTTTGTCGATGCGCGCCGCCTAATTGGCGGTCATGCCGTCGAGCGTATCTCCGCGGTATCCCGCTTTCTTGTCAGAAAGTGCTCTTTGGTCAGTCTTCGGCCCTCATTGGGGGAGTTTAGAAATTTTTCAGATTCCTGTAGCGAAAGTCCACCAAACGGCCGTTTCTAACAAGCTTCAGCGCCCGGCACCACGTTAGGTTGAGGACGACAATGCAGAAATTGAAAAACAAAGTGGCAATAGTAACCGGCGCTTCGAAGGGCATCGGCGCCAGCATTGCGAAGGCGCTCGCCACAGAAGGCGCATCTGTCGTCGTTAACTACTCTTCAAGCAAACAGAACGCGGAGAACGTAGTAGCCGAAATCGTGAATGCGGGCGGAAAGGCGACGGCCATTGCCGGAAACGTAGCAAAGCCCGTAGAAATCGATCAACTTTTTCAGGGCGTCAGGGCCACGTACGGCAAATTAGACATTCTGGTGAACAACGCTGGCCGATACTTCTTTACCCCCATCGACACGTTGACTCCTGACGCTATAGCTTCGCTGTTTGACGTTAATGTAAGCGGACTTCTGCTTGCGACGAAAGCTGCGCTGCCGCTATTCCGTTCGGAGGGCGGAAGCATTGTGAACATCGGTTCGGTGGTCGGCGAGATCGCTCCGCCGATGGCCGCTGTGTACGCAGGAACAAAGGGCGCGGTGAATTCTATTACGCGCGTTTTGGCAAAAGAGTTAGGGCCGAAGCAGATTCGCGTAAACGCTGTCAATCCGGGTCCGATTCAGACAGAAGGATTCCATGCGGCAGGCTTCAAGGAAAGCGGCTTCGAGGAGCAGATGGTGAAGAGTACGCCTCTCGGCAGAATCGGCCAACCGCAAGACGTTGCCGATATTGTCACGTTTCTCGTGTCCGATGCGGCGCGCTGGGTTACCGGATCGCTGATTGATGCGGCTGGCGGGTGGCGCTGATGAGAACACACATGGGAAAGAGATTAGACGGGAAAGTTGCGCTGATCACGGGCGGAAATAGCGGCATCGGATTGGCAACGGCGCAAGAGTTTGTGAAGGAAGGCGGTTCGTTTATATCACGGGACGGCGCCAGGCGGAACTAGACCTCGCGGTGAAAATGATGGGCAACAACGTCGTGGCTGTGCGGGCAGATGTTTCCAAAATGTCGGATCTGGACAATCTATACACACAGATCGGCCAAGGGAAGAATCGCCTGGATATCGTATTTGCCAACGCGGGAGTGGGCAGGCCTGCTCCCATGGGTTCGATAACAGAAGAGGATTTTGATTGGACTTTCGGCATAAACGTCAAAGGCTTCTATTTACCGTGAAGGCCCTGCCGCTTATCCCGCCGGGTGGTTCCGTCATCCTGAACGCCTCGATTGTGTCGATCAAAGCATTGCCTAATATGAGCGTCTATTCCGGGACGAAGGCGGCGCTGCGTTCCTTCGCCCGCAGTTGGACGCTCGATTTGAAAGGAACGCAAAATCCGGGTGAATGCCACGAGTCCGGGGTCGATTTACACACCTGGCGTGGCAGGCCTTGCGGCGACGGAAGAGGAGCGCCAAGCCCCTTACAGTCAGCTCAGCTCTCTCGCGCCCATGCGCCGCATGGGGCAGCCGGAAGAAATCGCAAAGGCCGCCGTCTTTCTCGCATCGGACGAAGCCAGCTATATCACAGGCATCGAGCTGTTTGTGGACGGCGGCGCGGCACAGGTCTGAGAAAAATACTGAAGGGTGGCTATTTGCAGGCAGCGAAAGCTTCCGGCGCGTCGTCGGGATCCGGAGGAGTAAGTTTTTTGCGGTCGCGCTGCCAACGTTTTGGGGTTATGCCGGTCACTCGGCGAAACGCTTTCGTGAAATGGCTCTGATCCGCAAAGCCGACGCCCGCTGCGATTGACGCGACAGGCTCATCAGCTTTGGCCAGCATCTCCTGGGATTTTTGCACTCGCGCCTGCAGAACCCATTGATAGGGAGGAAGGCCAGTCGACACTTTGAAGGCACGGGCGAACTGTGACTGAGAAAGCCCTGACAGATTTACTAAATCTTGCAAACTTATGTCGCGTGTAAAGTTTTCTTTGAGATATTCGATGCTCAGCCGAAGCTGCCAAGGCGACAGACCCCCAGAGCGCCTCTTCCGAGGAGTCCTGTCCGGATTGCTCCAGAACGCGGCGAGCAGAGCCGTAGTTAAGCTCTCACCGTAAAGACGGCTTGCGCTAGGGGGATCAAGACACGCCTCGGAGAGAAGCTTTGCGCATTG
>DATAYL010000161.1:0-6040 GCA_036272575.1 Bryobacteraceae bacterium
GTTGGCTGGGCCAGGCAGCTCTCTTAAATCAGGAGCGAACATGCCAGGTCGAGGCCCACAAACTTTTAAGAAGCGTCAGAAAGAACAAGAACGAAAAGAACGTCAGCAGCAGAAGATGGCGAGACGGTTACAGCGGAAGACTGAGAAGTCTTCCGAGTCACCGATTGAAGACATCGAAGGCGTGGAGACACACGAAGAGGACGAGAACGAGGATTCGCCGGGTGCCGGCGTGGAACCCGCCACGTTGTCCGACAAATAGCGGCCGGCAGAACAAACCGGACCTCTTTTCCGCATCCTCAGGGGCTGATCTGTCACCATAAAAAGAGACGAGATGCCAGAAACAAGGGCGCAGAAAAGCGAACGGCTGAAGCTTGAAAAGAACCCCTGGGAAGCCCTGGAGGAGATCCGTAATTTTGCGCGGACAGGGCGCGCCAGCGTATTACCGGAATGGGCGAGCTTCTACTTTAAATGGTGGGGCATTTACACGCAGGGTGACGGCTTAGGCGCCCTTGGCGGAAAGGGGGGCGAGGGCAACGCGACTGAATATTTCATGTTGCGAATTGCTGTGCCCAACGGACGAGTTAACTCACAACAGCTACGAACAATTGCCGATCTGAGCAGGAAATACGGGCGCAACCTGATCGATATCACGGTTCGGCAAAGTATTCAACTGCACTGGCTACCGATTGAGGCTGTTCCGGAGGCGATTGAGGCGCTGGCTGCCGTGGGCATGTCGCCCAAAGGGGCGTGCGGTGATGTGGTAAGAAATGTGACCGGTTGCCCGTTGGCAGGAGTCGCCGCTGACGAGATGTTCGATGCATCACCGGTGGCAATCGCAGCAGCAAGAACGCTCGCCGGTAATCCGGATTTCTACAATCTTCCGCGAAAATTCAAAATCTCGATTACCGGTTGTTCACAGTGGTGCTCGTACCCGGAGATCAACGACATTGCATTGACGCCGGCGCGCCGCGGGAACGAGCTGGGATTTTCCGTGCGCGTAGGCGGCGGCCTGTCAGCGGACCCGCATCTGGCTGTACGGCTGGATGCATTCGTGCAGATGCAACAAGCAATTGAAGTGGTGCGCCATATCACCGGCATCTTTCGGGACCAGCAAGGGTTGCGCGAACATCGCGACCGGGCGCGCATGAAACATCTTTTTCTGCGCGGCGGCTGGACGCCGGAGCGATTCCTGGACGAGTTGAATGCGCGACTGCCGTTCCGGCTCGATCCGGGCGTGGAAGAGTCTGTTCCAAGCGGAGCGGAGCGCGACCATGTCGGTATTCATCCCCAGCGGGACGAGAATCTTTTCTATGTGGGCGCGGCGGTATTGCGAGGACGGATCACAGGCGATCAGTTGGCGGCGGCCGCGGATCTCGCCGAACGGTTTGGCAATGGTCAGTTGCGTACTACGGTGACGCAAAATCTGCTGTTTCTAAATGTCCCGAAGAACAACGTCAATTCGCTCGTCAGGGAGTTGGCGGCGATAGATCTGCGGGTGGAAAGCTCAGCGTTTTGGCGAGGGACGATCACTTGCACCGGAACGGAATTCTGCAAACTCGCGATCACTGAGACAAAAGATTTTGCGCGTTGGCTAGTAGACGAATTGGAAAACCGCCTGCCCGGCTTTGATCAACAGCTGAAACTGCATGTGACCGGATGCCCGAACAGTTGCGGGCAGCACTGGATAGCCGATGTCGGCATCGAAGGAAAGAGAATCAAGCAGGACGGTGAGCTGGTCGATGCTTATTATTTCTGCGTAGGTGGAGGCGTCGGCAAGAAGGCGGGAATTGCGCGTCCGGTCGGATACCGCTGCCCTGCGACTGAGGTGCCGGAAGCTCTTGAACGGCTGCTCGGCAATTATCTGCAGCGCCGAACGGCCGAAGAAGATTTGCAGAACTTCTTTGGCCGGCATAGCAACGACGAATTACGCGCGTGGCTCGCCGGAACGCCACTGCCGGCCGTCGAACGGGACCAGGCACGGGGCATGGTGCCGCAGGGCGTTGCTGGATGATGGGAGGTGCTCCTCCGCTTCTCCCGGTCTTCATGAAAATGGAGGGGCGTCGTTGTCTGGTGGCGGGTGCAGGCTACGTCGGTTTAACGAAAATTCAAGGACTACTGGATTGTCAGGCGGCGGTAACGGTGGTGTCGCCCCGTGTGGTAAGTGAGATCGAAGAGCTGGCCACAGACGGACGAATAAATCTGCGCTTGCGCGAGTATTGTGAAGCGGATTTGAACAGCATGCAAGTTGTAATTGCCTCTACCGACAAGCCTGAAGTAAATCACTTGATCTATCAGCAAGCTACCGGGCGTGGGTTGTTTGTGAATGTAGTGGATGATCCTGACTATTGCGACTTCTACTTTGGCTCGATTGTACGGCGTGGAGCCTTGCAGGTGGCTATTTCAACGCGCGGCGAAAGCCCGGCCTTTGCGCAGCGGCTGAAAGAAGAGATTGATGAGGCGCTGCCCGCAGATACGGCGTCCTGGCTTGACCGATTGGGTGAGCTGCGGCGACATGTGAATCGCGTAGTAGAATCGGGCCCTCGGCGGACCTCGTTACTCCGGGAGTTAGCGCGCCGCGAGACGTGCGATCCGGCGACTTGCCCGTGCTTATCGCTTACCGCGCGAACCTAGCTCTCTTTTTCTGAAGAGCTGCGTGGCCCTCAGTGGCAGCCGCATATACAAGCGGTCCCATCTTTGGCGATGAGGGAACAATATCGGGAACAAAGTCATAGTCCGCCAGCGCCTTGTCCATGATCGGACCGATTGAGGCAATAGCGATGTGCTCTCGCAGCGCGGATCGCACCTGTTCCACTAAATTCTCTTCCTCGGCAATCTGGAACAAGTGCTCAAGTTGAATGGAAGACGTAAATAAAATAATATCGGCCTGGCGCTTTGCGAGGCGGTCTACGGCGGCACGCAACGGACCGATATCTTCGGGCAGTTCCCAGCGATAGAGCGCAAATGTTTCCACGCTGGCCCCAAGCGCTCGCAAAGCTTCAACGAATTCGGCGTTCGGGCGACCGTATTCCTGCAATGCCAGCTTGCGCTCCGGACGTTTCGCGACGGTTTCCACCACTTCGCGCCAGGTGTTTGGCTCCGGTACCGCTACGGTGGGAACGATGGCGGATGCGCGCAAAACGGCTGCCGGTTTTGGTCCACGCACCAGCAAATTAAGAGACCGCAGGGCTCGCTCGGCGCGCTCGGGAGGAAAGCGGCTGCCGATGACATCTTTCCAAAAGGAGAGGCCGACGCCGGTGGTGAGAATTAGCAGATCGAAGCGGCCGGCCTCGATGTGCTCCAGCATTCGGAAGGCATCGGCGTTATCGGAGAGGGCACGCTCGCGGACTGAAGGAGCAACAAACGCTTCCCCGCCCTGCTTGCGAATGAGCAGCTCAATCTCGGCGGCGCGCCGACTCTCCAGGCTGATGACTCGCAGGCCTTCGAGGGACATGTTTCTATCTTGGCAGGCAGCTCTGGTTCAGAAAATAAGCTTCAGGCCGAATTGAATCTGGCGCGAAGTGGTCGAGGTGGCCGTGATCACACCGGCGGTTGGGGACGGAATTGTGGACGCAGATGTAAAGACAACCGGATTGGGAGTCGAGAAATTCGTATGATTCAGCGCGTTGAAAAATTCGGCGCGAAACTGCAGGCGAACGGATTCCGTGACGTTGGTGTTTTTGAGGGCGGATATGTCGAGCGAAACGAGTCCCGGTCCGGTGAGCACATCGCGGCCAACGTTGCCGTAGGTGCCGTTTGGCGGCACTTCGAAGGCGGCGGGATTGAAGTATAAATTGGGACCGCCGAGAACCACCGGGCCGCTGTATGCGCCATTCCACGATGGGCGGATCGGGTTGCGGCTGTCGCCATTGTTGGTCGGATTGAAGCCCAGCTGAGGGGTAAACGGCAACCCGCTTTGCACGGTCTCGATCGCACTCAGGCTCCAGCCGGTCGCTACTTTATCGCGCCAGCCCGTGACTCCGCCGAAAAAGGGCTTCCCGCGACCGATCGGCAGCTCATAGGTTCCGTTGATGGTGGCAAGGTGGCGCACATCGGTGGTTGAGGGTCCCCAGTCCCACTTAGGATTCAGCGGGAACATCACGAAGCCCGGTGCATTGGACGCTACGCTGCTGTTCCATGCCGTGCCGTCGTCAAGGCTTTTCGAAAAAGTGTAAACACCACGCAACTGGAGGCCGTTGGCAAAGCGCCGATTGAGATCAAGTTCCAGCGCGTTATAGGAACTGACGCCTTCGGAAAACCAGGAAGTGGTGTTGGCCAGATTCGGATTGCTGAGAGCAGCGTTTTCGGGATAGTAGACCGTGCCAGATGGAAGGAACGTTGGGGCAGGTTCGTTGGCGTCGAGCGACAGCATCTCGTGATAGCCGTGCGAACCTACATAGCCAGCGGTCAAGACAGTGTTCGGCGCAATTTGCTGCTGAACTTTGAAAGTCCACGTCAGAATGGTCGGCGTATAGGCATCCGGTTGAATGCCGCTGGGCGAGATCAAACCCCCGGTGGGCAAGGTTGCGCCTGGCGCGATATGCAGTTGGTTGAGCGAAACATTCTTCAACGTTTGAGTGGTGTTAAATGGCGCAGTTTGATCGAGGCGGTAATCAAGGTTATCGAGCAGCATGCGATAAATGCCGAAGCCGCCGTTCACCACAGTTTTGCTCTTGCCGAATGGATCCCAGGAAAAACCAAAGCGCGGTTCAGGCAAAAACTTTGCACGGTTCACGGTAAAGACGGAACTCGCTATGCGCGGATCGGTCGCGATGACGCCGTTTGGGAAGAGATAGTTAGAGCCGCGGCTATGAGCTTCATTCCATCCGTTAGTAGATTCAAAGCGAAAGCCGATCTTCAACTCGAGTCTGCGTGTGGGGCGCAGTGTATCTTCAACGAAGCCGGCGCCTTCCAATGATCGCCAGCCTAGCGGAGTCGGAGCCGGAATAACAGTAAAGGTCGAGACGCTGGCTTGCAAAAAGCTGGCGAGACTTGAGAAGGAAGCCTGACCGTATTGATACTGCGCCAGGTTGTCGTTCGCCTGCAAACGCTGGAGCCAGACTCCCGCTTCGATTTGATGGATGCCGTGATTGATCGAGATGTGATCGTCGTAAGTGAACAAATTCCGTACAGCCGACAGATTGCTGCCAGCATTGGTGCCCGCCAGACTGATTTGTGAAGCGCCGTTCAGCGCCGTACCGCCGCCGACTACAACGGCTCCAATTGGCTCACCGTTGAGCCATCCGGGGAGATCGACCGGAGTGGTGCCCGTGAAGAAATATCCGGCGCGCGAAAAGCCGAAACGAGCCGTATTGAGAACGCGAGGGGAAAACACGTGCTGTTCCTGCACACTTGCGACCTGCTCGCGCAAGGTTTCGATAACACCGCTCAGCGGATTTATAGTCGGCGTGTTGTCCGCGCTGTCATCGATCGTGTAAACGCCAAAGAAAGTGTCGCGATCGGAGAGATTGTAGTCGAGCCGAGTTGTGCCGAAATCCTCGCGAATGGTCTGCAATGGATTGCTATAGGCGTAGGCAATGCCGCCGCCCAGGCTCGGACCGTTCTGCACAGGCCAGAGCGAAAGCAGCGCCGCGGCGGCGGGCGTGGCATGCGCACGCGCGTTGTTGTCGGGCACGAGAGTGACATCGCTCAAGCCAAGATGCTGACGGAATCCCTCGTAGTTGCCGAAGACGAACAGCTTGTTCTTTTTGATGGGCGCGCCAAGTGAACCGCCGAACTCGTTGCGCTGAAACTGCGGAATTTTCAGTCCGTCGAAAAAGTTGCGGGCATCGAGCGCGCTGTTGCGCAGGAATTCATAAGCGTTCCCGTGGATTTGGTTGGTGCCAGAAGCCGTGACGATGCTCACTTGAGCGCCCGGACGCTTGCCGTACTCGGCTCCGTAGCTGTCCGTAACCACGTTGAATTCGCGAACCGCATCGACACCCAGCAGTTCGCCGCTAGCGCCACCGGGCGTGTTGTTAATTTCGCTCGCGCCGGTGTATTCAATCCCGTTCAGCAGGAAGAGATTCTCCTGCGGCCGATG
>DATAYL010000162.1:0-5720 GCA_036272575.1 Bryobacteraceae bacterium
GGATCGATGGACCGAAGGAGAATTAACCCAATGCAGGTTGGCCTGGTCATTCCTTGCTATATAGACGTGTTCTACCCGGAAGTCGGGATTGCCACGCTCAAGCTTTTGGAGCGGCTGAACGTTAAAGTCGAATACCCGTTCGACCAGACGTGTTGTGGGCAACCGATGGCGAATAGTGGCTGCGAAGGCGATAGTCGCGCGGACGAAGAGCATTTCGTTCGACTTTTTTCACGCTTCGATTACATCGTCATTCCATCTGGAAGTTGCACTCACCACGTACGTAATAAATTCATAGCGGCCGCGCCGAGTCCCGAGCGCGACCATGTTTGCCAGCATGTCTACGACTTGGTTGAGTTTCTACATGACGTCCTGCAGGTGAAGGAATTCCCATGGGGAGAATTTCCGCACAAGGTAGCACTGCACAATAGCTGCTCTGCCATACGCGGCCTCAATATGGCCTCCATGAGTGAACGCGTCAACGATCCAAAATTCAACAAGCCGAAATCTCTTCTTGAGGGGGTGAAGGGGATTGAATTCGCGGAATTCGGCCGTTACGATGAGTGCTGCGGCTTCGGTGGAACCTTCGCGGTCACCGAGGAAGCCGTGTCCGCCAAGATCGGTTACGACAAGCTTACTTTTATCGAAGCATCCAAGGCCGAATATGTCGTTTCATCGGACATGTCTTGCTTGATGCATCTGCAGGGATGTGCGCGCCGGTCGGGCAATGAGGTGAAATTCCGGCATCTCGCACAGATTCTGAACGGAGACCGGGCATGAGCCGTATTGACCAAGCTGCAAATGCAGTTAAATTCTTAGAAGATAAAACGCACGAACATCATTTCGATCGTTTGATGTGGTCTATGCGAGAGGCGCGCGATCGCGCGGCTTCACAGGTACCGGAATGGGAGCAGCTCCGCGATCTGGCATCGGCGATCAAAGAACATACTCTATCCAACTTGGCGAACTATCTCGAAGAATTTGAAGCCAACGCCAAGCGCAACTGTGTGCTGGTTCATTGGGCGCAAGACGCACATGAGCACAACCAGATCGTCGCTGAGATCCTGAGCGGGCATGGGGCGACAAATCTCATCAAAGCAAAATCCATGCTCACAGAGGAGTGCGATACACGCTCGTTTTTGGAAAATCGAGGGATCAAGGTCACCGAAACCGATCTCGGCGAACGAATCCAGCAGCTCGATAACGAACCTCCTGCTCACATTGTCGGGCCAGCACTTCAGAAAACCAACGAAGATGTCGCGAATCTATTTGCCAGGTGTTATGGATCAGATCCGAGCAACACTGATGCCGAGTATGCTGGCGCATGAAATGCGCCAGCATACACGGCAATTGATCCTAGAGGCCGACGTCGGCATGACGCCCGAATTTCGCCGTTGCCGAAACTGGAGCTATTGTCACGGTCACGAACGAAGGAAATGCCGACCTTTCCGGCAATGTTCCCAAACTTCGCATCTGCTCGTTAGGCATCGAAAAAGTCATACCTTTGAATCGCGATCTGGCGGTATTCATCCGGCTTCTAACCCGTAGTGCAGTCGGAATGCCGATCACGCAGTACACTTCACATTTCAGAGCGCCTCGCGAAGATGGCGAGATGCATATCATTTCGGCATCATCACGATGCCAACTTTTGAGATGAGGAATATAGCGAACTTCCGTTTTCATCCACTCTGAACGGTAGCTGCTCGAATGTCTGTCCCGTAAAGATCAACATCCACCAACCAATTCACGCGTGGCGGGGTGTCATGGATGAAAAGCAGCAGGTCAAGGTGGCGAAGAAGGAAGCCATGATCGTTGCAGGTGAAGTGCTAAGCCACCACGAGGTTTTATCGCATCGCGACTTCTGCAACGGAAAAGGCGCTCAAAGTACTTCCGCGTTTTGCAATCTACAACGACCTCAACGCCTGGGGAAAGCATCGTGAAACGCCCGCGCCCCCGAAGCAGACTTTCCATGAATGGTACGTCGAAAACCGCAAATAGCCGCATGATCTAGGTCGCATTGGCAGGAAGAACATGGATACATGAGAAGAAATACTTAATCGAGTCAGACGCAATGCGCCCCCCTGTGGTGGAAAAACCTGAAGTGCCTGACTTCTGCCGGCTCGGCCATTCGGATCTCATACCGAAATTAAGCAGTCACTGGAAATCATGGGTGGAACGTTTGTCGAGAGGCCACCTCAAGATTTTGCAGAATTCTTTCGCAAGCAATTCCCGCATGCCAAAAAATATCTACTCTAGCGTTCCAGAATACACCGGTAATACGCGGCCTGAAAGCTACTCAAATGGTCGGACGCTGCGCGAATTGATGTCAGTATGGTTAGATCGCCGATGGGTGTCGCGGAAATGGGTTCCGTCCTTTTGAGCGAGATGGATTTACATGTCAACACAATCGCTTTTCTAGCTCACGACATTGTCATTCTGCTGGAACCCAAAAGAATCGTAGAGAATGTTCATCTGGCATATCGCCACCCTGCAATTCGCGAAACAGCCTACTTCGTCCTAATGAGCGGCCCATCCGGATCGGCTGATATTGGCGGGAAAGAGGTGCACCCGGCTCAGGGAGTTATGACGCTTACCGTCATCCTGTGGCCAGAACAAACAAGAAGTTAGTACAACGTCCAGCAAGCCCTTTCTGGAATGTCAAGGACAAAGCTCGGTGTCAGCCGGGCTTCATCCGGCTCTGCCTGCTCCGCTCCATCATCGCTGACGCCGATCTCCAAGCCTGCCATACGCGTCTCGTTCGCAATGGCGCTGAGCGCAGCTTCATCGGAAGGCGGTCCCTGATCCAGGCTGAGGTCCTGGATCGGCATGCCAGCGATCCGGGCCGAAGAGAGGACGGGCACCTGACCCTCACCGTGCTCGCCAATGATGTGGGCGGGTACCTCTACCTTGACCTTCAATGACAATGCTAACCCGAACAGCTACGGTGTTGCTCATCTTCCCTTACGCAGGTTCTGTTTTGGCGCAGACAGCTCCGGCTTTACCGGAGCCTCCCTGGCATGGCAGCGGAATGCAAGAAATCCAAAATGACGCAAAGCAGTTCCGTGAGTCTCGATTCAGCATTGAACCTGATCGGATGTATTCCCTACCGGAGCTAATCGATTTAGCCGAAGCGCATAATCCGGAAACCCGCATTGTTTGGGAAGCCGCACGTGCTCAATTAGCGGCGCTGGGCGTAGCGCATAGTGAGTTGTACCGACCCTTGCGGCCATTGCACTCTCACAGACCAACCGCACGGAGACCATATTGGGAGATCGCTTTTATCGCCAGACAGAGCAGGCGTTTGAAGGCACTCTGGAACTCAGTTATACGATCTTTGACTTCGGCGTACGCAGTGGCCGAATCGCGGTAGCGAGAGCGCAACTTTTGGCAGCTAACTTTGCCTTCAATGACACGCATCGCAGGCTGATTTTAAAAGTCGAGCAAGCCTATTACCGGCTGTTGAATGCGACGAGTCAAGAAGAGGCCGCGCGAGCAAGTCTTCTGAACGCGCAAACCGTCCAACAAGCTGCTGAGGATCGGGCAAAAAATGGCCTGGCAACTCTGCCCGATGTTCTCGAAGCTCGCAGCGCAACCGCACAGGCGGAATACGATCTCGAAGCCGTACAGGGCGCAGAAGAGATTGCGCGTGCAAATTTGGCGACCGCACTTGGGACCTCCGCCACGGCCACGATTCACGTCCAGCCGCTTAGCGGACTGCGAATACCGGAGTCGATCAGTGGTACCATCGACCAGGCCATTGATCGGGCACTCGAACAGCGCCCCGACCTCATGCAGCAGCTAGCCCAAGTACGATCGGCTAACGCCCGCATCAAAGAGGCGCGAGCAGCGTACTATCCCACCCTGAGCGCGAATGCGATCCCGACCGTGCAGTCGTTGTACGGATTGCAGCAAACGCTTTCCTGGGCGCACACTGCAGGTCTGGACGGCGGCTTAACTCTGAGCCTGAGCTGGACAGTGTTTGATGGCGGTGCGCGCAGGAACCGGATTGCACAAGCGGAAGCCAATAGCCGAGCGGCGCAAGCGCAAGTCAGTGCCACGCGCGATCAGATCAAGGATGAAATTTGGACAGCTTACTCGAATTTGAAAACCGCTCTTTGCCAGCGGCAATCCGCTCTGGCTCTGCTCGAAGCCGGCAACCAATCCTACGCTGCGGAGCTTGAATCGTACAAGTATGGCGTGCGCAGTTTCCTGGATGTCACCGCGGCGCAGAGGACGCTGGCACAGGCCCGCTCGACCGATGTGCTGGCGCGGACACAGGTGCTTACCGCCATCGCGGATTTGGCGTTCGAGACTGGCGATGCGAGTCAATCGGGAGCGCCAAAGCCCGCCCATGAACGCTAAGCAAAAGTTTCTGAGATATAGGCTCGTGCTCGTGATGCTGTTACTCACGAGCTGTGCCCGGGCGCCGTCGTTCGAGATCGTGGGCTCTTTCTTCCCGGCTTGGCTCGCTTGCCTGGTCGTGGCGATTATCCTCGCGGCATTCGCCGGATGGTTGTTACGACGTCTGAATATCCCAATTGCTGTGCCGTTATTGATGTACCCGAGCCTGACTGCATTCTTTACGTTTGCGCTCTGGCTCGTATTCTTTAGCCGGTGAGGAGAGTGAACATATGGAGCTTGATACTACCGCAAAGTCTCACAAGCAGCTCGGCCGCCTAATTACCATGGGCAGTGTCATCGGGGCACTTACGCTGGGAGTGCTTGTTCTTTATCGGACGAACTATTATCCGCGAACCGATGATGCCGAAGTCTTTGCGAATTTCATTGGCATCGCGCCGCAAGTAGAGGGGCCATTGGTCCGGCTGACTGTGCGTGATAACCAGTTCGTTAACAAGGGTGATCTGCTCTATGAAATCGACCGGCGGCCATACGAATATGCGCTCGAGAGAGCGATTTCTGAGCAAGCTGCTCTCGAGGGACAAATCAATGATGAGGCACGAAGAATTGCGGCGCTGGTAAGCGCAGTCTCGGTTGCGCAAGCGAATACTAACAGTTCAGAGGCCGACGTAACTCGCTGGGGAGCGGCAGTCGATCAAGCACGCGCGGACGTGGCGAATGCAGAACAGGGCGTTCAGCGGGCACAGGCGGAATGGACGTACGCAAACAACAATCTGAATCGCATTCAGCCGTTGCTCGTGAAACAGTTCGTTACGGCTGATCAGGTCGACAAAGCAAAAAGCTTCGAAATCGCCTTGGCGCAAGCGTTGAAGCAGGCCGAATCACAAGTACAGGTTTCACACGCCGGATTGCAATCGGCTTTGGCTCAATATGAACACTCGAAAGCTGTCCTGGAACAGAGCAAAGCTCAGCACCAACAGGCGCAACATGCTGTCACCACGCTCGAGCCGCTGATCAATCAGCGTGGCGCAAGAGAGGCCGCAGTGAAAAATGCTCGCTACAACCTGGATAATTGCCGCGTTTATGCGCCGTTTGATGCTCGCGCTACCAATCTCACGATCTCACAAGGCGCCTACGCGCATGTTGGCGAGCAGATGTTTACGTTGATTGACGCGACCACTTGGTGGGTGGTTGGCAATTTCCGAGAAGGCAAGCTGCGCCATATAAGACCGGGAATGCACGCCGATCTCTATGTACTGTCCAGACCGGATCTAACAATTCCCGGCCTGGTGGACAGCATCGGTTTCGGGGTTACGCCCGACCCCGATGTTATAGGCCGCTTGACGCCGGGTCTCGTGGATACA
>DATAYL010000163.1:0-5327 GCA_036272575.1 Bryobacteraceae bacterium
CTCTCCTCTCTAGAAGTTGTATCGCAACTGCAGATTGAGAGGCCGGTTTCCGGCGGAGCGGTTCCGATGGCAGTGTTGCAATTTTCAAAAGTCGGCAGGAATCGGGTCGGCGGGGGACCAACCTCTGGTTCTTAGACGGCCAGCCCAAACAGCTTTCCGATGAACCGGATCTGACACCGAACATCATTGCCCTCACTCACCGAACCTGCCCCTTCCGGATCATGTTCATCGCTTCATAGCCCTGAATCTTTCGCCGGGTCGCATGGAATTCTCGGAGGCCTTGCTTGGCCTTGACCCGGCGTTTAATCGCGCGATGATCTTGCTCGATGATGTTGTTCAAGTATTGGACAGGTCGATGGCGACATCGGCGGCGAGGCGTCCCTTCCTTCTTAAGTATCGCTGTCGATAGCAAGGAGATAGACTCGCGATCCGAGCTGCACTGAATACCAGCGGCGGTTGCGCATCTGCGGAAACGCTTCCCACCAGTTCTGAAGGCACAACTGGGGATCGCCGTGGAACTCGTGGTTGCCAAGGGCCGGGAAAACAAGCAGGTGAGCGTCCCTCCAAGGCTGCGTTTCCGTGTGGAAAACAGAATAATCGTTTTTGACGTTCCCTGAAAGCGGCAGGTCGCCGTTGAGAATCACCGCCGCCGGATGTTGGGCCGCGATCTGCTGCACTAGCCACTGCCGAACCCGGGGATTGGTCGAATGAGTATTGCCTGGGTCAGTGAAGCGCTGGTCACCATAAGCAATAAGCCTGAGCGGACTCGGCAGCTGCTGGTCGGTAAACCGGAACGTCGGGCCGGGGCCGCTTAATAGCGGGTCGGTGAGTAACGCGGCAGCAGGGGACTGCTGTGCGAAGAACATCAGCGGCACAACCGCGCCGAGAACTAGAAGCTTACAGGAAATTTGCACGCAGATTTTCACTTTACTTCTAGAAATCGAGGCGCACGGCGAACTGAAACTCTCGCGGCGTACCGGTGCCTACAGCACCGGTATTTAGAAGCGACGTGATTCGACCGAAACTGGCCGGGGGAGACAACGGGTCAGAGCCAAGATTGCTAGACGGGTTGGCGTAGATGGCGCGATTGAAGAGATTGAAGACCTCGGCGCGGAAATTGAGCCCCACCCGCTCGGTGAGAAGGAATTTTTTTTGGAGTGCTGAATCCAGCTCAAAAACTCCTGGTCCGCGGGCTGCATAGCGGCCCAGATTACCCCAAGTGCCAGGGGCCGGAATCGCAAACGCCGCCGGGTTTAGCCAATTATCGATTGTTTGATTGGCAGGATACAAAGGGACTCCGGGTACCAGATTCGGCCGTTGGTTCGCATTGTTGCCGTCGGGCAGCGCGCTCGTGGGTCGCGTGAGGGTGATGTCAATCGGCTGGCCAGTCCTGGCCGTTTCTATTCCAGAAAGTTCCCAACCTCCGAAAATGCTCGACATGAGAGTGCGCTGGTTCAAGAACCGGCGCCCTGGGCCGAAGGGCAGCTGGTAGATAGCGTTCGAGGTGACAGTGTGGCGAACGTCATAAGGCGAGGAACTTCGATCGCAGGCCCGGCAGGACATGTTCTGGAAAGAGACGCTTTCACCGGCCCCGATCGAGGCATCCGTTATGCCGTGGGACCACATGTACTGAGTCTGCCAGAGCAATCCGTTCGTGAGGCGGCGCTTCAGCGAGACCTGGAGAGCATTGAAGTTGTCGTTTGCGTCGTTCGCCTTATAGCCAAACTGTGAAAAGTTGCTGAGAGGGCGTGTGCCGGTCGCGGGGTTAATCAGATTGACTTCGTAGCGATCGAACAGGTGATGCCCCTCGCTGCCTACGTAGCCAGTCTGGAGCTGAAACTCGCCGGGAAGTTGCTGCTCAATGAGCAAGTTCCATTTGTTGTAAGACAGGTCCTTGCGATGACGGTCGATGGCCTTTGGAGTGAAGAGCGCATTTTCCGGAGTGATGAACTGGTCAAGCGGATAGGAAAGGTTGGGGAAGTCAGAAGACGTAAATCCGTAACGTGGTACGGCGCTTTCCAGTGGATCGCTGAAGTCATCGTTTTGATTGGCCCCGTAGTAGATGCCGAAGCCTCCGCGAATGACTGTTCTTCCCCCGAATGCGGACGGCGACCAGGCGAGCCCAACGCGAGGACCCCAGTCGTTGTAGTTGGGTGCGTAGAAAGGCGTACCGGGGGGGCAGAATCCGCCGCAACCTAGAATATCCACCACGGCAGCGCGGTTCCGCACCTCGTGAGCAACCGAGTAGAACTCATAGCGGAGGCCAAGATTGAGGGTCAGAGTGGGCGTCGCCTTGAAATCATCCTGCACGTAGCCCATTGAGAACGTACGGCGATTACCCCGAATGCCTTCCCCTTCCAGAACAGATGCGCTGTCGGCAAGGTTGTTGATGAAATCCGCATTAGAGGCATAGTCGATCGAAGAATCACGTATCGCATTGCCGGAGTTGTTTAGCCGGATACGGCGAATTTCAGCGCCTATTTTCAACGCGTGGCGTCCGCGCACCATTGTCAGATTGTCTATATACGAAAACGTGGTGCCTACTTCTTCATCGAGCGTGTTGTCCGTGAGTGAAGAGAAGTCAGGAGTGGATACGCTGATGGGAGATGTGCCGTAGTTCCAGTTGTGATAGTCGACGCGGTTGAGGCCGAACTTGGACTCGTTCACGGTTCTCGCAGAAAAAATGTGCTGAACTTCCAGCACGAGGTTCTGCGGAATGATGGGAATTGTATTGGTAGCTCCGAGCGCATCCTGCGGATTATTGATCAACGCGTTGTCGATGCTGTACCGGACGAAGGCAGTGGTCGCGTCCGAGAAGCGATAATCAAGGCGAAATAAACCGGAGTCTTCGCGGACCGTGTTGCGGCCCAGCGTCGTGATCTGGTCTGTGTTGGCATCGATCGGAATCTGGCCGGCAGGATATGCGTCGATAATGGGCTTGAGAACGGGCGAACTAGAAAGCACCTGTACCCGGAACGCCGCACTAGGCACAAAGCCAATCAATGTCTGGTCCAGTACCTGTCGAAGACCTTCATAATTGACGAAAAAAAACGCCTTGTTCTTGAGGATCGGGCCACCGAGCCCAGCGCCGAACTGATTGAGACGGAAGGGCGGAACGACGCCTTGATCAAAAGCTCCGGGAGAGTCCAGGGCAGAGTTCCGAAGGTACTCAAATAAGGAGCCATGGAACGCGTTGGTTCCGGATTTTGATTCAACGTTTATCTGGGCCCCCCCGGCCGCACCGTTTTCCGCCGTATACACACTGGTGGCGACGCGAAATTCCGAAATGGAATCGAGTGAGATATTCAGCCGGGTTTCAGCCTTCTGGGTCTGCTCTTGCACGCCGCTAACGTCGATGCCGTCGAACGAAAAGTTACTATCATCGAGCGAATGTCCGTCAAAGCGGATGTCGCGCTGGCTCCCCCCACCAGTGTTGATCGCACCGGGAGCGAGGGTCATCAAAGTCGCCCAATTTCGACCGTTGATCGGAATATCTCTGATTTGCGGTGCTTCGATGACTCCGTCGATTTCCGCATTGCTGCGGTTGAGTAGTTCAGCCGACGCCGTGACTTCAACCGCTTGAGTGGTTCGGCCCAAAGCGAGTTTCACATCGAGAGTGCGGACCTGTCCTACCAATACATCCACCTTGGTCAGAGAGTATGTCTCGAAGCCGGACCTCGACACTGAGATATCGTAACTCCCGACCGGCAAGGATGGGAATTCGTAAATGCCGTTCGACTGCGTTTCAAATTCGCGGCGAAGACCTGTTGCCGGCGACGTCAGCTGAACCTTAGCCCCGGCTACGCTGGCCCCGGACGGGTCCGTGACTGTGCCGTTGATCACAGCGCGGGTTTGCGCGAGCAACGGACACACGTCCAGACACAAGAAAATCAGAAAAACGGATAGTAACCTCATTGGAACCCCCGGATAAGGTAGCTGGTTCGTGTTACACCCCGTTTTCAAATATGTGACAATTACTAACCCTAATGATGGCTCTGGTGGAAACTCTGCGAAAGCGTGCGATCGCTGTCAAGAAATGAGGTTTGAATCCGAGCATCGGCCCGATTCGGTGTTTGATTCGGCGTCTCGTCACAGCGCCATGACCCGCCCACCGGACGAGCGCGTACTGACTCCAGCACTTTTCAAATCCGGCACGTACCGTTGCACCCAGCGCAGAATCGTCGGGTGTGCCAGGGCAACGCCGCTCTCATCATCTGAACCAGGTCGCGTGAGCTCAATTTGTAACTGAGATACCAGCGAACGCACAGTACGATAACTTCACGATCGAACTGTCTTCCAGAGAGAGTTTTTCAACAGCATCCTTCGTTTGTGCAAGTAATGCTTGGATGGAGACTACTGCCGCCGCGCGACAGGCGGGAATAAGGTTTGCTAGCAAACCAACGCCAGTTCTCTATACGCTACGGCACTGCTCGCAACGCATTCCCTGCGTTAAGCGGGTTTTCCGTTGCTCCGCGAGTTATCAGCTTACGCTTTTCCCGTTTGAGTCGATGCCGACTCTCTGGCCAGCAACCGTTGGGCCTGCAGGTCACCGCTGCTCGCCTCTTTGGAGGTTTGCACCGGTGTTTCCGTTGCTTCTTTCAAGGCAGCCTGCGCAGCACTACTCAGTTGCGCTGTGTCTCCGTGAGCAGCAGCCGTTTTGGAAGGCGCCGATTTTTGCACCGGAGCCGAGGCAGGGGCCGCGTGTTGCGTTGGAGTTGCGGCGGAGATGGAATTTATCATGATATTGACTCTCACGATGCTTATCGGACCGGTGGAAGACAATTTAGAGCTTTTGATGAACCCGGAAAGTCCCGAATTGGCCCATCTACAGCGAATTGGCAGAGGCGAGGCGGAGGACATCGTGACTGATTTCAGCAACGATCAGATTCTGCTTAAGTTAGTGCGACAAAATCTGGTACGCCCGAGAGGATTCGAACCTCTGACTTTTTGCTCCGGAGGCAAACGGGCGCCATCACTAAGTCCTTCTGATACAACATCGACAGCTCGAATAGGCTGCTTTGGGCCAAATGTAGGCCATCGCAGTTGGAAAAAGCTTGTATCTGATCGCGTCCGCAGGACACATTTCTTCCCCCTCCAAACAGAGTTTGCTTCCAAAATTTTCTCTCTGATCGAGACGGGCAGGCGGTCCCCTCTTTCAAGTCGATTTTCCGAAAGCCCAATTTTCCCCAGGAGGTTTCTATCGACAGCACTCATGCGCGCCAGGGGCGCGCTCTCCCTCGATTTTTGTTTGGACTGTTTCTTACCGAAAGGAGTTGATTCGATGACACGATGGAAAACTTTGCGCGCCCACCTCCAGGTCGTAAGCG
>DATAYL010000164.1:0-6506 GCA_036272575.1 Bryobacteraceae bacterium
GCCCGGTTTTTCGGTTGTCGCGATTGCTGTTCTGGCTCTCGGCATCGGTGCGAACACCGCCATTTTCAGTGTGGTGAATGGCGTCCTGTTGCGGCCGCTGCCATTCGATCATCCAGAGAGACTGGTCGCGCTGTTCGAGAAAGACGTGATCGACAACAACGATCCGTATAACACTGTCGCTCCGGCGAATTTTCTCGATTGGCAGAAGCAGGCCGCCACATTGGAACAGATTGCCGCAACTTCCCTCACTTCGTTCAACCTGTCGGATGATTCGAAGCAGCTGAGTACCCAGCGTGTAGACGGGTGCGGATCGTCGGCAAATTTTTTTGAGACTCTGGGGATCACTCCAACTCTGGGTCGAGCATTTTCTCCTGAAGAAGACAAACCCGGGGGCGCCCCTGTTGCCGTTATCAGCTACGGCCTTTGGAAGCGCAGGTTCGGTGGGTCGGCCGACGTGCTCACACAACACATCCGGCTGGATGGAAAAATGTTTTCAATTATCGGCGTGATGCCCGCCAACTTCGGTTATCCTTCGCGATCCATCCAGGTATGGGTACCACTCGAACAGCATCTGCTGCCCGTGGTTCTCGAAGCGCATGATAATCACGTATTGAGCAACACCATCGGCCGTCTGAGGCCCGGCGCGACAGTAGAGCAGGCGCGGGCTGAGATCGATGCCATTGTGAAGCGTTACAAACATCAGCATCCGGCAGAAGTCATGGGCAAGGGTGGGAACGTCGTACCGCTAGCGGAGTTTACCCTGAGGGACATCCGGACTTCCCTGCTCCTGCTATTTGCGGCGGTGGCTTGCGTCTTGCTGATGGCGTGTGTAAACGTGGCGAACCTCCTGCTGTCACGAGCCCTCGGCCGTAAACGAGAGATTGCCATTCGGACGGCAATTGGCGCAAGCCGCCGCCGCATTGTCCGGCAGCTTCTCATTGAAAGCTCCGTTCTTTCTTTGCTTGGAGCGGCCGCGGGATTGTTACTTGCCTGCTTGCTGACCGCCTATCTGGCGGCGAACATTCCGGATGCCGCCTGGCTGCCGCAGTCCGCGCAGGTTCACGTCGACCTCCGCGTTTTCTTGTTTAGTCTCGGGTTGGCGGTTCTGACTGGTCTATTGGCGGGTATGTTTCCAGCTCACCAGATATCACGCGTTGATCTGGCCAATGACTTGAAAGATACCAGCCGAACGAACACGGCAGGACGGCAACAGAATTGGTCTCGTGATGTCCTTGTCGCAGCGCAGGTTGCTCTGTGTCTCGTTCTCCTCATGGCTGCAGGATTACTGATGCGCAGCTTCGAGCAGCTTCTCTCGCGAAATCTAGGGCTGCGTATCAGTAATACCTCGGTAATGAAACTGTCTTTGCCGGAGGCGAAGTATCATGAACGGGCGCAGGTTTCGGCTTTTCTGAAGAACCTGCGAAATCGCTTGCAGTCTTTACCGGGAATGACGGATGTGGGCTTGAGTAGTTGTCCACTCGTAAGCGCACCCGGTTTCTGTCCCGACACGGTCTTCCGAATCGAAGGCCATTCATCGCCTTCCGGTCACTTGATGGACGCTGAGTATCGTCAGGTTAGTCCCGAGTTCTTTCGCGCCGCGGGCATGCCGCTCCTCGAAGGCCGTACCTTCACCGAACGCGACGGGATCGGCCTCGACGACAACCATCTCGGCTCCGGTCAGGTGATCGTCAACCGCGCCTTCGCGCAACGCTTTTTTCCTACAGAAAATGCACTTGGGAAATATATCGAGTTGTACTCGTTCGTTGGAAACAATGCTAAGCAGTCACTGTTGAAATATCAGGTCGTTGGCCTGGCAGGCGATGCCTTAGGGCGGCCTGACGCTGCTGCCGAGCCGATCTTTTATCTACCAATCTTCGACGGTGATTCGAACGACATCAACATCGTTCTGCACACAGCCATGCCCGACAGTGCCGTTGCGGCGCAAGCACAGGCGGTTATCCGTCAGCTCGATTCCGATCTTGCCGTCTTCGGCGTCCAGACAGTTAGCCAACTCATCGGCGACACTATACAAGGGCGAAAATACATGACTCTATTGTTCGGGGCCTTCGCAATTTTGGCGATCGTGTTAGCCACTGTGGGACTCTATGGAGTCGTGTCGTGGGGCGTTTTGCAGCGCCAAAATGAGATCGCCATTCGGATGGCCGTTGGAGCTAGCCGCAACGACGTCGTTAACATGATTCTACTGAAGGGACTCCGGCCGACGATCGCCGGTTTGATGGTCGGCATTCCGTGTGCCCTACTGGCATTACGACTTCTGCGCACGCTGCTTTTTCAGATTCGTCCAACTGATCCGTTTACGTTCGTCGTTGTTCCGCTGCTGCTTCTTGCCATTGCCGCGCTAGCTTCTTTTCTTCCAGCCATACGGGCTGCCCGCATCGATCCGACGATTGGCCTGAGAATTGAGTAGTTGATCACTGATTGCTAACGGCAGTCCGTGAGGACAAACGTCCTTTGTTACGATCTCTGCCATGCGTGCTCTCATCCTCGCTTTGTGTACCGCCCTGTTTGCCGCCGCTCTTCCGGCAGCCGAAAAGCCACTCGAAATCTACTTCATCGACGTCGAAGGCGGTCAGTCCACTCTGTTTGTTCCGCCGCACGGGCAGTCCCTACTGATCGACACTGGCTGGGGTTACAACGCCTACCGCGACGCGAATCGTATCGTCGCTGCCTGCAAGCTTGCCCATATCAAAAAGATCGATTACGTACTCATCACCCACTTCCACTCGGACCACGTCGGCGGCGTTCCGCAGCTGGTTTCAAAGCTGCCCGTCGGCACCTTCATCGATCACGGCGAAAATCGGGAAACCTCGAAAACCAGCGCCACGCTTTACTCCGAATACAAAGCCGCGATCGGCGATGCTAACCATATCGTGGCCAAGCCGGGAGAGCAGTTGCCGATCAAGGGTCTGGAGGTCCAGGTTGTCTCCGCCGACGGCAAGGTTCTCGCTTCGCCGCTGGCTGGAGCCGGCCAGCAGAACTCCTTCTGCAGCGATGTCAAACCGAAAGAAACCGATCCTAGCGAGAACGCTCGCTCGGTTGGCGTAGTTCTTTCGTTCGGCCAGTTCCGCGTGGTCGATCTCGGCGATCTCACCTGGAACAAGGAGCTTGACCTGATGTGCCCGGTCAACAAGATCGGAAAAGCGGATCTGTTTGTGGTCTCACACCACGGCATGGATATCAGCAACAGTCCAGCCCTGATCCATGCGCTGGCGCCGAAGGTGGCCATCATGGATAACGGCTCGAAAAAAGGCGGCATGCCGGCGGCGTGGGATGTCATCCACTCTTCGCCCGGTCTGCAGGGGTTCTGGCAATTGCATTTCGCCGATGCCGCCGGCAGCGAACACAACGTCGCCGATCCATTTGTGGCTAACACGGAGGAAGCTGATACCGGCTTCTATCTGAAAGTGAGCGCGCAAAAAGACGGTAGTTTCAGCGTCTATAATCCACGCAACAAACTAACCAAACAATACAGCCGTTAGCCGAAGAAGTCGCGCACCTTCTCGAATACCGTCTTCTCATGCGGCGTATTCTCGACGGGCAGTATCTCCTGCAACTGCTCAAAAGTCCTGCGTTGCTCGCGGGTCAGCTTCTTCGGGATTTGCACGTCCAGGTGCACATACAGATCGCCGCGCGACCGGCCATTTAACTGCGGGACGCCAAGATTACGCAGGCGGAACTGCGCCCCCGGCTGCGTGCCCTCAGGAATCTTGATTTCCTGCAAGCCGTCAAAGGTCTCGATTTCAACCTGCGCGCCCAGCACTGCCTGGGCCACATTGATGGGCAGCGTGCAGTGAAGATCCGATTCGCGCCGCTCAAAGACCGGATGTTCGGCGACCTTGATCACGACATACAGATCGCCCGGCTGGCTGCCCACCGGCCCCGGATTTCCTTCGCCGCTCAAGCGTAGCCGCGTCCCGTTGTCGACCCCTGCCGGAATGTTCACCTTCAGCTTCTTTTCGACCCGGTGGAACCCTTCGCCCCGGCACTGCGAACACACCTGACGAATGACTTTGCCGCGTCCCCCGCAAGTAGGACAGGTCTTGCGAATCGCCAGAAAGCTCTGCTGGTACACGACTTCGCCCCGGCCATTGCAGACCGAACACGTCACCATTCCGCCGTTCGGCTCGCCGCCCGTTCCCTGGCAGCGTGTACAGGCTTCCATACGCGGGATCTGCAAATCGGCCGAAATCCCGCGCATCGAATCTTCGAAACTGATTTCGAGATCGTAGCGGATGTCCTCACCGCGTACGGTCCGCCGTCCTCCACCACCGCCGCGCCGGCTGCCGAAAATATCGCCGAGCCCAAACAGGTCGCCCAGAATATCGCCGAAATCGGCAAACTGCGATTCGTCGAAATTCGGCGCACCCCCGCCATTTACGCCTTGATGCCCATAGCGGTCGTAGGCCGCGCGCTTCTGCGGATCGCTCAGCACCGAATAAGCTTCCGCCGCTTCTTTGAAACGCTCCTCCGCCTCGTGATTGTTTGGGTTTCGATCCGGATGATACTGCAACGCCAGCTTCCGGTAGGCGCTCTTCAGCGTTCCGTCATCGCAATCGCGCGACACGCTCAAAACTTCGTAATAATCTCTCTTAGCAACACTCATGGACATGGCTTACTGATTTACCGCGACTTTCACCATCGCCGGCCGCAGTAATCGCCCTTTGAAGTAATAGCCACGCTGATATTCATCTAGAATAGTCTGGTCCGGGTGGTCTTTTGTATCAACCATTTCCACGGCGTGATGCACGTGCGGGTTAAATACGGTCACTTCGGACGAGATTGGCTCCAGACCCAGCTTGCGCAGCGCTTCACCCAGCCGCTGGTAGATCATCTCCATGCCGCGGGTGTACTCGTCGTCCGCGCTCTTCACCTTCAGCGCCCGCTCAAAGTCGTCGAGCACCGGCAAAAGCGCCTTCACGGTGTCCATTGAGGCGTATTCGACCAGTTCGCCGCGCTCGCGTTCGTTGCGCTTGCGGAAGTTGTCGAATTCCGCCTGCCGGCGCTGCATCAACTCTTGTAAGTCGTTCTTTTCTTTGAGCAAGCGGTCGCGTTCAGCGGCCGCGTCGCTACTCGCTGCCGCTGTTTCGGAACCGGGCGCCGGGGCCGCCGCTTCGGCCTGCTCCTGCGCCTCCTCCGTCACAACAGCATTGTTGTTCAATTCGGATTCCATAATATAAGTCTGTGGGAAAATCGAGAGCGATATCCCTCGAAATTCCAGCGTAGCAAAAATCAAGGATTTTCGCCGGTTTCCGGGGCCCGCGGAAAGGATAAGCCATGCTACAGGATCTGCATTACGGGTGGCGGCAGCTCAGGAAAACTCCCGTATTTACACTGGCAGCGGTGTTGTCGCTGGGGCTGGGAGTGGGCGCCGCGGTCACCATGTTCAGCGCGTTCCGGGCGGTTTTCCTGCGCCCCCTCCCCTACCGCGATGCGGCGCAAGTGGTCGAAATCGAAAGGCACAGCCTGCCGGGCGACACCTCCGGCACAACGGTTGCCGATCTCCAGTTCCTGCGGCGTTATGCCCATTCATTTGACGCGACTGCTGGGTTTAGCGGCTTCGAGTTCGTTACGCTGCAGCGGGTAGCCGAGCCAGCCAATCTGTGGGTGTTCAGCGTGTCGCGCGAACTCTTTCCTTTGCTCGGCAGCAAGCCGCTGCTGGGACGGACCTTGGCCGCCTCCGATTTCCGGTCGAATTCCGCGCCGACCGTGGTGCTGTCTTACGATTCGTGGCAGAAATACCTACATGGCGATCCGCGAATTATTGGCCGGCAGATCTTCCTGAGCGCGGAGTATCCAGTCGGCGCCAACCAAAGCACGACCGTGGTGGGTGTGATGCCGAAGGAGTTCTCTTTTCCGCGGCCGGGCATTATGGCGTGGCTACCCGACCGCACGTCGGTAACCGATGCGCGGCAGACTGGCGTGAGCATCGTCGCGCGGATGCGCCCCGGCGTTTTGATCGATCAGGCTCGGAGCGAACTGCAACGCCTCGCGCCCGCTCTTGCACGTACTTATCCGCCGTCGGAACGCCACTGGACGCTTTCGCTAACCGGCATCGGTGAGCGCAGCATCGACGAATACCGCAACGCCTTTTCGCTTTTGCTGGCGGCGGCTGGTTTTCTGGTCTTGATCTGCTGCCTGAACGTGGCAAATTTACTGCTGGCCCGGGCCTCCGGGCGCGCCGGCGAGTTTGCGATTCGCGGCGCCTTGGGCGCCAATCGCTGGCGTTTAATCGGGCAAGTGCTTACTGAGAGCGTGGGTCTCGCCGGACTCGGCGGCTTGCTGGGACTTTGCCTAGCCTACCTAGGCAATCGACTGCTGCTCTGGCTCATGCCCGCTTATTTGAAGATTCCGAGGCTGGAGGAAACACGTCTTGACCTGGCGGTGCTGGGGTTTGCGCTGTTGCTGACGTTTCTGGTGGGGCTGCTCTTTGGTCTGGCGCCGGCTCTGTCCCTCTCTAGTAAGGGCCTCGCAGCCGCGAATCGCCA
>DATAYL010000165.1:0-3703 GCA_036272575.1 Bryobacteraceae bacterium
GCAAGTCCATACACCAGAGAATGCCCATGCCAGATGAGGACGGTCGCCCATCCCAGCACCGCACCGATGGCCGTGCCAATGAGTCGGTCCCGGCAGGCCGCCAGGCTCACCGGGCTCTCGGATCCCATCACAACAATCGCCGTAACCGACGCCCAGTAACTGCGCTCCAGGCGGAACAGATGCCCCAGCCACAGGCAGAGCAACGCAGCCAGGGCGGTCTTGAACGCGCCCACCGAACGCCGGCGAAGCTGGTTGCGCTGCCACCATCTCTCACTCTTCGGATCTACCGCATTCGCTGCCATCGTCTGCCTCTCTGCATTCCATCCTCATGAAACCATCTCAAGCGCCAGCTGCCTATCTTCGTCATCTCGGCTGCAAAGAAATTTTGTTCCACCACGCATTGACCCGAAGAGCATGCAGAGCTCGACGCCTGCTGTGCAACAATGTGTGCGAGTTCAGCAGCGCATTCTTCCGATCGGAGCCTCGGCATGCCTCGCACGTTCCTTATGGTTGCAGCTCTCCTCACCTTCTCCGTTCTTTCGTCCTCTCCGCTCCTGGCCCAGCAGGCCCCGCCTCCCGGCGGCCCGCCATCGTCCGCCGGCGCCGCTCACGGACCGATGCCGAAACCAACCAACCTCAAGGTGCTGCCCAAGGACACGTCGCCGGAGGATCTGATGAAGATCATGCACGGCTTCTCCCAGCAACTCGGCGTGCAGTGTACCTTCTGTCACTCCTGGGACGCGGCCGCCAAACGACCCAACTTCGCCTCCGACGAGAAGCCGGAAAAAAACACCGCGCGCACCATGATGCTGATGACCCAGGAGATCAACGCAAAGTACATGTCCCAGATACACGACCCGGATGCGGCGCCGGATCAGAAGACCGTGGCCTGCGGCACCTGCCATCGAGGACACAGTATGCCAGTCACCTTCAAACCCCCAGCGAAGCCTGGCGCAGAGCCCTCCGCCATGGCCCCAAAGCCATAGGGCGAACAAATCGACCACAACGACCTTCTCGACCCCGTGCTCGGTCGCGCTGCCGGACAATCTTGAACTGAAGCGCGAAAGAGGCGCTCTTGTGTTGAAGGGAAAGATCGTACCGCATAGAATCGGTGCGCCTATGCGCTTCCTTCGGGCCGTCCTTTTCCTGGCGCTGCTGACCATCGCTCTTGGCCACATAGCCGACAACTGCAATGCGCAAGACGCCGCCGCACGGGGCGACGGTGCAAACGATCCGCTTCACGCAGTACACGAGACGCTGTTCTCATCGTTCTTCCCTGTGAGCGAGCTCGACAAGGACACGAAAACTACAACCCTGTTGCTGGCGGCTCGTGACGAGATGTGGCGTTCCGGTGGAGAAAATCCCGCCTTTCGAGAACTTCTCGCTCCATTTGCGGATTTGCGCGGCTTTGGCGCAACGTGCGGGATCGATAACGTCGTCAAGCGGACTGGTGTTACATCCTTCGCGGCGCTCGACCGACCTGCACGGGAGCACGTGCTGTTCCTGCTGCAGTCTTGTAACGCGAATGCGCCTCGACGGCTGGCCACAACGATTCGCAATTTTTATATCGTGACCGGATACAGCGGGATCCAGGAAAAGCTTACCGGCGTCAAGCTGAGCCTGTTTGCCCCGCCGGGATATGTGGAACAGCACTCGCTTCATATGCCGCCAACTCGGTTACGAGTTGATCGCGAGAAGCACGAAATCGTTTCGAAGGATGGTCCGATCGATGTGTTGATCGTGGGCAGCGGACCGGCAGGCTCAGTGCTTGCGCACGAGCTTCGTCGCGGCGGCAAACGAGTTCTCTTGGTGGAACGAGGCTCGTTTGTCGTACCGGGATCTATGGAGACGCGACTGGTAGACGACTTGATCGACACGCGCACATCCATGGACGGGACGATCCGAATTAGAAATGGCATGGCCGTCGGCGGAGGTTCGCAAGTAAATGTAGATCTCTGCTTTGCACCGACGACGCCGGCGATACGGGCAAAGATTGAGGGTTGGCGGAAGGCAGGTCAGATTAGGCCAAACGAATTTACGCAAGCTGAAATTGCGCGGCAGTACGAGTGGGTCAAGCAAGCAATGGGAACCCGGACATTGTCAGAAGCTGAAATCAATCTGAACAATCACGTGCTATGGGATGGAGCGCGACGCGCGGGACTGCACCCCAAGCTGTATTCCCTTAACACCTACGCGCCCGGAAAATCGCCCTACCCCGTGACAGACAAGCGATCGTCGGAGAGTCAGTTGCTGATTGATGCGTTGGAGGATACGTCCAATCCGTTGAGCATGGTACCGGACGCAGATGTGCGCCGGGTGCTATTTGAAGACCATGACGGTGCGCAACGAGCGTACGGAGTGGAAGTACGGATGCGTCACCCGATTTCTGAGGTTGGAGCGATTGCAGACCCGAATCACTTCGGGTTGAACCCCGGAGACACGCTGACAATTCGTGCGAAACAGGTCATTTTGTCCGCTGGTGCACTGGGTTCGCCTACTGTGCTTCTGCGCTCAGGCGTCCAGAACGATCAGATTGGCCGTGGAGTCATTCTTCACCCTTCGATGCCCGTGATGGGAAAGTTCGACCACCCTATTGATGTTCTCAAGGGCACGGAGGCATCCGTGTACGTGGACGACATGCTGGTGGATCGTGGATATGCGTTGGAGTCAATGGCCGACCAGCCGCTCTATGCAGCGCTGATGTCGCCGGGACCGGCGATACATACCTTCCAGATGGTTCAGGATTTTCGAAAATTGGCGGGATTCGGCGTGATGCTCATCGACACGCCAACTCCAACCAACCGGCTTGTGCTCGATGCACAAGGGAACCCGCAGATCGATTACACCCTATCGGAGGAGGATAAAAAGCGGTTCGCGGAAGGAATCGCTGAAGCCGTCCGAATCATGTTTCTGGCCGGTGCCAAAGAAGTCTATTTACCAACAACCGAAGACATTCTCGGCTCTTTCCAAAACGATGCCAGCCTTCAGGCGTCAGTGTTGACAAGACCGGAAGAGGCCAGCCTCGTGCAAAAGAACCTGCACTTCATCTCAAATCGATCTGTGATTTCTTCTGCCCATATGCAGGCAACCGACAAAATGGGTTCAAGTCCACAAGACAGTGTTGTTGGAACCGATTTCCACGTGTGGGGTACGGAGAGCCTTTACGTAGTCGACGGAAGCATCTTCCCAACGTCAATAGGCGCGAACCCCATGCAGAGTATCTATACCTTCGCCAAGATCTTTGCCGATAGTTGGAATCAGGCACATCAGAACTGATTGCGAAATTGTTCGCTTGTGTCAGGCCCCCTTTCCAAACTCCCGCGAATTCCCAAACTGGACCGCCGTCACCGCGCCGGCGCAAAAATCTGCCAGATCACCCCACCCAAATTGCTAAGCTTGAATTAGGACAGGAAGACAAAAGCCACGGACACGCCTCCGTGGCTTTCGTCTTTGTAAATCCGGCCGCCAATGCAGCCGCTAAGTCCAATGGATAGACATTTTTACCGATAAGTCCTTTGTTAGGACATTTTTAGCCCTCGGGAGGCACCCTAAATGCATGATGCGGCGTGACTTACCAGCCAGCCCTCCGTACCCGAAGGGGGAGGGGGGGCCCCCAGATTACAGGATGTAGCGCGATAGATCCTGGTTCTTCACGATCGTCGCCACCATCGCCTGCACGTACGCCGGATCGACGACTACTACC
>DATAYL010000166.1:0-10631 GCA_036272575.1 Bryobacteraceae bacterium
CTTAAGATCGTCGAAGCGAAGCGCAGCGAGCTGGCCTTTTCGCTCCGACTCGACCACGAGATTCGTAGTCCGGAGGATGAGTTCGAAGTATCGCCGATCGCCGATGATCAATTGCGCCTGATCTTTACCTGCTGCCACCCCGCCCTCTCATGTGAGGCTCAGGTAGCGCTCACGCTACGCACGCTCGGAGGGCTCAGTGTCGCTGAAATCGCACGGGCCTTCCTCGTTCCGGAAGCAACGATTGCGCAGCGCATCGCTCGAGCGAAGCAGAAGATCGCCCGCGCCCGTATCCCGTACGAGATCCCGGATCGCGCCATTCTTGCACCGCGCCTCAAGGCTGTTCTCAGCGTCTTGTACCTGATCTTCAACGAAGGCTACCTCGCGAGTTCCGATGGGAGCCTCGTCCGCAGCGACCTGGTGGCTGACGCGCTGCGCCTCGCGCGTGGTTTATCTGCACTCCTTCCAGAGGAGCCTGAGGCTATGGGCCTCTTGGCACTCATGCTGCTCCACGACTCACGAAGCGACGCCCGTGTGAATGAAGCTGGGGATCTCGTGCTGCTCGATGATCAGGATCGGACCAAATGGAAACACCCACAAATTGAGGAGGGTATTCGGCTTGTCGAGCAGGCGCTGCAGATGGGGCGACCCGGCCCGCACCAGATTCAAGGCGCGATTGCGGCGGTCCATGCGGAAGCACGAAGTTCCGCCGACACTGACTGGCCCCAGATTGCAATCTTGTACGAACAACTCCTGCACTACGACCGAACCCCCGTTATCGAGCTAAACCGGGCCGTAGCCGTATCCTTCGCAGCCGACCCGATTAAAGGCCTCGGGCTGCTTGAGGATATCGAACGCACGGGCGCATTGAACCAGTACGCACCATTCCACCTCGCCCGCGCCGATATGTTTCGCAGGCTCGGCAGCAACGGTGAAGCCTGCGAGTGTTACCGACGTGCGATACCTACGGCGCAGAACGAACGGGTTCGTCAGTTTATCGAACGACGGATGCGGCAAGTATGTGCTGTATCGCTGGCGGTGAAGGGTGAGAACGTTTTGATCGATAGGGCTCAAGAGGAAGGGACTTCATAATGGCGGACATCATGCGGGTACGAGTTGCGCTTATTAAGCGGATTCTGGAGGGAGACGGCCGGGCACCGACAACTCAACGCCGGGCGGCTTTCAACAATTCCCGAGTAGCCGAGCCCGTTGGCACTCTGGTCGACAAGGTCGCGAAATGCTCTCACAAGCTTACGGACGGGGACATCGCGGCGGCTAAGGCATCTGGCCATAGTGAGGATCAGATATTCGAGTTAGTGGTATGTGCAGCGGTCGGCCAGGCTTCCCGGCAATATGACGCTGCACTCGACGCACTTAGGGCAGCGAGGGAAAAGGGTTAGTATGCGCCTCGTGATATTGGATCGAGGACACAGTTTCGGCACCAAGGCGCTGTTCGCAATCATTCGCGTATTCTCAGGCCACCCCGTGCTTGACGTGGTCAAATTCGCAAAGTACCGGCCGACCTTCTATGGCGCCCAGGAGATGACGCACGAGGCAATGCGAGGGCCTTCGAGTTGGTCGGTGGGAGACCGAGAACTGATGGCCGCGTTCATCGCGAAGAACAACGAGTGTGAGTGGTGCACCAGGGCACACACGGCGGTCGCGACAAAGGCATACAAGGACGAAACGCGGGTCGCTGCGGTGCTCTCGGATCTAGACACGGCGCCGATCGAAGAGCCACTTCGGGCTACGCTGCGAATGCTGCGCAAGGTGACTCGAGAAGAAGCGGTGACTGCAGATGACATGGGTGGTGTCCTCTCCAGCGGTGCGTCGCGGGAGCAGATTAAGGACGCGCTCGCGGTGTGCTTCGTTTTCAATACCACCGCGCGCCTGGCGAACGCGTTCGGATTTGCCCTTCCGAGTAGGGACGCATTTGATGCGGGCGCAAAGTATCTGTTAGCCCGCGGCTATCGGTAATCAGCACTCATAGAAAGATCGTGATACAAACTATCGGTCACGCTATCCGGGCGGATCGGTGTTCCTCTTGGCCCACCGCTGTCCACTGCCTTCAGAAGGGAGAATCCAGGGCGTAGATCATGCCACCCTGCATCCCTAGATAGAGCAGGTCGTTTGAGAATCCCACACCTCGCACGACCCGCGACGGAAACTGCTGAGACCAAATGAGAGAACCGTCTTTCTGCTGAAATGCAAAGAGCTTTCCTGCCAGGTCACCGACCACAATGTACTCTTTCCAAAGGTAGGGTCGAGAGGAGGTCCAGGTATTGCGAGGCACCACTGCCGGAGTTTTTTGGCGCCAGCGAACACGATGTAAATCCAAGTCCAGCGCCTCTAAATCAGTCTGCTGGAAAGAGATGCCACCTTCGGTTTGCGGAGCGTGGGCCATAACGGCAAAAACCGAATCAGCCGTCACCGCGATGTGCAGGTCTGGCGGGACATCCGCGGCCAACGAACGTGTGATTGCGCCGTTTTTCGTTTGCAAACAGTAGACATGGCCGTCTTGCGTCCCCACGTAAATGCCGTTGGGAGAAACGATCGGAGAGGTGGTGAGACGAGAGTGCAGATCGGCTTTCCAGACGATCTGGCCGGAATCGGCCTGCAGAGCATACAAAATACCGTCCAGACCGGCGAAAAGCACGAGTTCTCCGACCAGTGCTGGGGAGTGGGTGAGAAGGTTTTTGTGTCGGTCGTATTGACTGGCGAAGGTCCAGCGGATATTGCCATCTTCCAGACTGACGCAGAGCAACTCATCACCCTGTGCAACGGCATAGATTTGGTTGCCCCGTCGCACGATGTCGGTCGCGGCTCCCACATTGCCCTCCGCACCGGCAGGAGCCAACGTCTTCCAGCGCACCTTCCCGCTCTCGCGTTCAAAGGCATATAAGTGGCCCTGTTTGCCGTTATCGGTACCGATCAGAATCAGATTATCCGTGACCAGTGGGTCGCCATGGAAGCTGGTTTGATCGCCGTCCTGCCGGACGTTGTACGTCCAGCGAACCTGCCCGGTCCTCCGGTCCAGAGCGTAAAAATTTCCCGAGCAAGAGCCCACAAGAAGCACATTACCCACGACCGTGGGGGACGAGAAGACTCAACCGTGCGTATCAAACTTCCAGCGAATTGGTGAGGTTTGGACTCCTGTGGCACTTGGGTTCTGTGGAGAACCGGCGGTTTGGTCCCACGCTTTCCAACCGATGCCCGTCACGGCCAACGCCAGTACCAGAATCATCGGGCCAAAATCGACTTTCATCGCTGCCCTTGTTATATCAACCCGGAACGATCAGCTGTCTTCAATATCTTGCACTTCATTACGTGCGGTCAGAAAACCCGTAGCGTTGATCGAAACTGCTCGGGCGCTCTAGTTTCCGGCATGCCCGGTCATACCGGCGCCCGATCACTTCCGATCAACGCTAAGGGTTTCACAGGCCCTTGTCCAACGAGCGAGCTTTGTTGTGCAAATGACAAGCTCGCCGCTGAAAAGAAGTTAGAGGTCGCCGCTGAAATCGACTTCGTGAGGCATAGTACTCGATAGCGATGCAATAGCCAGCGCCAATCAAAGATTCGGACAGTATTGTCGTAACCAAATCGATCGGACGCGGTATGAACTCTATGTACTTTTCAGGCGATTTGCGTTTTGGGTTGCGGCAGCTTCGGCTGAATCCGACGTTCGCGATCGTGGCCGTGGTCTCGCTCGCTCTCGGAATTGGGGCTAACACGGCCATCTTCCAACTGATTGACGCTATTCGTTTACGTACTCTGCCGGTTGGGAATCCACAGGAGCTGGCGTATCTCGATTTCGCGAAAGACTCTAAACGATCGGGTTGGTGGTCCACGCGTAGCGCGAACTTCACATCCGCGCAATGGGACAGCCTTCGTATGCACCAGGAGGCGTTTTCAGAGCTGATAGCGTGGAGTGCAAAAGAGTTCAATCTCACGCAGGAAGGCAAGGCGCGATACGCGGAGGGTCTGTTCGTAAGCGGAGATTTCTTCAACACGTTGCAGATACCGGCTGTAATTGGACGGGCATTTACGGCGTCGGACGATCAGCCGGGTTGTGGATCGCCGGGCGCAGTGATCAGCTATTCCTTCTGGCGGAGTGAGTTTGGCGGTGATCCCAGGGTCACCAACCGTAGCGTCAGGCTGGATGGCCGGCCGTTCCCGGTGATTGGGGTGACTGCGCCAGGATTTTTCGGCGTGGAGATCGGAAACAGATTCGATGTTGCGGTGCCGCTGTGCTCAGACCCAATGTTCTGGGAGCCCGGCAAGGGACGGATTCCGTCGCGGACCGCATGGTGGTTGTCAATCATTGGACGGATGAAACCGGGATGGACGATTGAGCGCGCCCAAGCGCAGATCCAGACCGTTTCTCCGTCGGTCATGCGCGAGTCGCTGCCGCCTTCGTACCGGCCGGACGGCGCGAAGAAATATCTCGCCAACAAGCTGACTGTGACGCCGGGCGCGACGGGCGTTTCGCACTTGCGCCATCAATATGAAAATCCACTCTGGATTCTGCTCGTCACCACTGGGCTGGTTTTACTGATCGCGTGCGCGAATCTCGCGAATCTGCTTCTGGCGCGGGCGAGCGTGCGGGAGCGCGAAATCGCGGTGCGGCAGGCGATTGGCGCGTCGCGCCGAAGGCTGATCGCCCAGTTGCTTCTGGAAAGCATGCTGCTTGCGCTGCTCGGCGCGATGCTGGGTGCAATGTTGGCGGCCCTACTCAGCCGCGGACTCATTGGGTTCCTCACAACGGAGGAAAACCGGATGTTTGTCGGCCTCGGCATCGATTGGAGGGTGCTGGGATTTACAGCCGCGATGGCCATTCTAACCTGCGTGCTGTTCGGATTGGCGCCGGCGTTGCGCGCCACGCGGGTGACGCCGGCGTCGGCCATGCGTTCCGGTGGACGCGGGATGACCGCTGGGCGAGAGCGGTTCAGTTTAAGGCGCGCACTGGTTGTGGCGCAAGTGGCGATGTCGCTCGTCTTGCTGGCGGGAGCGCTCTTGTTTGTCCGCAGTTTCCAAAAGTTGGTGGCAGTCGATCCAGGATTCCGTCCTGAAGGGATTGTCGCGGTAAGCGTTGATTACAGAGCCGCGCATTACCCGAAAGAGCGCATCAGAGAAGTGCGGCGACAGATGTTGGAGAGACTGCGAGAGCGTACCGGGGCAAGCTCGGCTGGACAGGTCGCTATGACGCCTGTCAGCGGTTCGGGCTGGGATCAAAATGTATGGGCGGAAGGCTCGGGGCCGCATGTCGACGGGATGTTCAATCGTGCGGGGCCGGCATACTTCCGCACCATGGGGACATCGTTCATAGCTGGCCGCGATTTTGATGAACATGACAATCTGGCGGCACCGAAGGTGGCAATCGTGAACGAGGAGTTTGCACGCAAGATTTTTCACGGCCAGAACCCAGTGGGCAAACTGTTTCGGCGAGAAGAGTCTGCGGACAAGCCGGACACGCTGTTTCTCGTCGTGGGACTGGTCCGAAATACCAAGTACTACGAATTGCGCGAGGATTTCCGGCCGATCGCGTTCGTCTCTTCTGATCAGGACGACGATCCGGGACCCGAGGGGACTTTTGTACTGCGCACCAACGCGCCGCTCGGTGAGTTCTACCGCGCCGCGGAACAAGCGATAGCGGAAATCCATCCAGGGCTCGCTGTCGATTTCACGGTGCTGACAAAACAGATCAAGGAATCACTCATACGCGACCGTTTGATGGCGGCCTTGGCCGGCGCTTTCGGGCTTTTGGCGGGTTCGCTAGCAGTGCTGGGATTGTATGGCGTGATCGCTTATATGGTCGCGCGGAGGCGAAATGAGATCGGTGTGCGAATCGCGCTCGGCGCGAGCCGCGGAAGGGTGATCAGGCTGGTGTTACGAGAGGCAGTCCTCGTGCTGGCGATCGGGCTGACGGTGGGAACAGCACTAGCGGCGTGGGCAGGCGAAGCGGCGGCGGCGCTCATTTACGGATTGAAACCGCGAGACCCTGTGACGTTGGGCGGAGCTGTCGCGCTATTGGCCATGGTGGCGCTACTGGCAAGCTATGGCCCAGCTTGGAGAGCATCGCGGCTGCAACCTATGGACGCATTGCGCGACGAGTAGTTTTGTCGGCCTCGCTCGAACTGGTAGGGCGATCGACGCAAATACCTTGTCGAGAAGATTCGACCGCACCGGTGGCCGCACACTCGGCAAGAATCGTTATGGCCACGCCACCACCTCCAAAGTATGGAAAAAAGTCGCCGTTTGTGGTGACCGGCTGAGATCGTGAGTGTCTAAGGAGCAGCCGGATGGAATGGACCGACGAAGAAGCGGCTGAGGAGGTGCGCAAGGGGAACCAGCGTGCCTTTCGAGTCTTGGTCGAGCGTCACACGCCGCCAGTCTTTCGCCTTGCTTTTCTTATGACCAACAATGAACAAGACGCCGAAGATGTAGTCCAGGAGACATTCCTTCGGTCGTATCGACATATCGATAAGTTTGATGGGCGGGCTGCGTTTGGATCTTGGCTGCACCGGATTTGCGTCAATTGTTCGCTCAATCTGATTCGGACTCGCAAGAATCGGAAAGAACAACTTCCGGACCTTAACGATGAAACAGGCTTCAACTGGCTTGACCAAGTCACCGCCGGATCGCCTTCGCCCGAGAGGCTGACTGAAAGCGGCCAGATTGCGGCGATGCTTGGTCCAGCGCTGGATATGCTGACCGAGTCCGAACGAGCAGCATTCATTTTGCGGCACTACGAGGGCTCGCCAATAGAGGCGATTGCACAGACTCTCGGCGTGCAGCCTGGGGCTGCCAAGCAGACAATACATCGAGCTGTGCGGAAACTACGAACGGCGTTGGAGCCGGCGTGGGGGACAAAACGGTGAAACCAACGTCGATAAATCATTTGGATGACGAACAGCTCACCGACGCTTACTACGGAGAGTTGGAAGTTGCCGAACATCTTTCATGCTGCAAAGAATGCCGGGACAGAATGGACCGTTTGCGGGAGGTTCTGGATGCGTTCAACGGATACCCTATACCTCTGCGCGATCCGACACACGGTGCAACGGTATGGACCAACTTGCGCAAGAAACTTCCGCCAGACAAACGGGAGAGGCGTTGGCTTCAATGGTGGATTCTGACGCGGGCTTTCGCGGCCTCGCTGATTATCGCCTTCGTGATCGGGAGACTAACGGAGCCTACACACCGTGGCGGAGTTCTTGCACCGGCTGCTATTTCTGAGACGGCGCGCGAGCGGGTTTTGCTGATGTCGCTTAGCGAGCATCTGGAGCAATCTCAAATAATACTTTCGAACGTGGAGAATGCGCGCCCAGGCTCTCCCGATTTGAGGTATGAGCGCGATCGCGCGCATGAACTTATTGGCGCCAACCGCCTGCTCCGTCAGACGGCGACGCGTCTGGGCGATTTATCTGATGCGGCGTTGCTGGATGAGTTGGAGCGCGTGCTGCTTGACTTCGCTAATAGCGGCGAAGTCGTTTCGCCCGCCGGCCTGGCGCGCACACAACGAGAAATTCAACGGAGTGGTTTGCTATTCAAGGTGCGCGTCAGTTCTGTCGCCAGCCGGGAAAGAGGAGAACAACTATGATTCGACGCGGGGTTTTATTAGCGTTATTTCTATTTACGCCAGGAGCTTTTTTGCGGGCTCAAAACTTCGCCGTGAGCGAGGATCAGAGCGTTCAGGCGCGCGAAGCCGGAAATGGAGATTCCGATTACGAGCGGGGCCTGAGCGCGCTCGATGCTCGCAATTGGGATGAGGCTATGAACTTCTTTCGCGAATCTGCATCGCATAAACGGGCAAACGGCGATGCGGCTCTTTATTGGCTGGCCTACGCGCAGGATCACGCTGGCGAACGCGATAATGCGCTGGCCACTCTCAGACAATTGCGGCAAGCTTATGGGTCCAGCCGGTGGATCAATGATGCCAAGGCGCTTGAAGTGGAGATCGAGGGACAGAGCGGTAATCCTGTCAGTCCGTCCTCCCAGCCGGACGAAGAGTTAAAACTGCTGGCATTGAACAGCCTGATGACATCCGACCCCGGCAAAGCGATGCCGATTCTGAAAAACCTGCTTGTCAGCAATAACTCCGAAAAAATTAAGGAACGAGCGCTGTTCGTGCTTGTCCAAAATCCTTCGCCCGACGCGCGAAAGCTAATCGTCGACATAGCGCGCGGGACAAGCAATCCGGATTTGCAACTGAAGGCCATACGTTACATGGGCATGATGGGCGGCGAGGGCACTCGTGCCGAACTGGTAGCCATTTACAGGGCTTCTTCGAGCGACACCGTGAAGAAGGGCATTCTCAAGAGCTTTATGGCTTCGGGCTCGCGGGAATTCTTATTGGACGTGGCGAAGAGTGAGAGCAATCCCGAACTGCGGCGGCAAGCTATCCGACAACTCGCTGCGATCGGCGGTAAAAACGAGCTTTGGCAGCTTTACCAGCAGGACAATTCGATCGAAAACAAGAAGGAAATTCTGCAATCGATGTTCATAACAGGCGATTCCGAGAAAATCACGGAAGTGGCGCGAACGGCCAAGGAGAAGGAGTTGAAAGTGGCGGCTATCAAGTCGCTGGGATTGATGGGGGAAAACGGTCGCTCCGACGTTTTGGTGTCGATCTACCATTCGGACTCAGATCCGGAGGTGCGCAACGCCGTATTGAAATCGCTGTTTCTTCAGCAGGACGGAAAGGCGCTGGTGGAGTTGGCGCGGACTGAGAAAGATCCGCGGATGAAGGAAGAAATAGTTAAGAAGATGTCGCTGATTCACTCGAAAGAAGTGACCGATTACATGATGGAGATATTGAAATGAAGGCAGTTGTTCTATTCGCGGCGGCAACATCAATGCTTGCCCAGAATGCTCCGCCCCTGTCGAATGCGCATCTGGAAATACGGGCATTTTCAGCGAATGATCTGGCTTCCGAACTGAGAAGCGCTACTCCCAGTTGGTTCGGATACCAAATTCAGACGGTGCGGCGCGATGAAAGTTGCTGCTGGTCTGACTCCAGCCGCGGATGCTGGCTCGAAGGACATTTCGGCAAGATGGTTGGAGTTCGTTCTGACCAGCCTGTGCAATTAGAAGGCTCGGATAAGGCGGCGGTTCTTTATCGGGTGGACAAAAGCGGAATTGAAAAAATAGAGATGTTCTCCATGTCGTGTCCGCTGGATGGAGGGGGACTGCCATTTGTCTGGCTCACCGGAGTCAGTTCACAAGCCAGCCTTACCGAACTTCGTCAACTTGCTGTCTCGGAGGCATCAAAGCGTTTAAGCGACAGTGCAATTTTCGCGGTTGCCCAGCATCCCGACACCGAGGCAGATACAATCCTCAACCAACTAGCGGTTCCCAACGAACCGGAAAGAGTTCGCGAAAAAGTTGCTTTTTGGCTTGGCGCCAGCCGGGGAGCGAGCGGTGTGAAAACGCTTCAGGAAATGTTGAAAAATGATCCCAGCGCAAGTGTCCGCGATAAAGCTGTATTTGCTCTTTCGATTAGCAAGCAGCCTGAGGGAACCGAAACTCTAATAGCTGTCGCGCGAACAGATCCTTCCCCGCATGTTCGTAGCCAGGCCATTTTCTGGCTAGCGCAGAAAGCCGGCAAACAAGCCGAAACGATTATAGTCAATGCGATTCAAAATGACCCTGACACAGAAGTCAAGAAGAAGGCTGTTTTTGCCCTATCGCAGCTGCCCAAAGACAATGGCATACCCAAGCTGATTGATGTTGCGCGCACACAACGAAACCCGGAAGTGCGCAAGCAGGCGTTCTTTTGGCTCGGTCAGAGCGGTGATCCGCGTGCTCTCCAGTATATTGAGCAGGTGCTGGAAAAATGACTTGCTGTCTGTAATCTTTTCCGTCGCGCCGATGGTGAAGAACATGAAACTTACGTCCATCGACGTACTGATTCAAGATCTACGCTTCCCTTTCCGTACTCTGCGGCGCGACCATATACGGCAGACTCCATAAAGAGCAACACGAAAATTGGATGAGCTACGGCCCAGATAGATCCCCGACGGCTATTGTTTACCCATTCCAGTTCGCTCCCCGTAAAGTCCGGATCTCGTCCATTTGAGAAATGGAGGAGCTGCCCAACCACGTCCCCGGTCTCAATCGGCGATATCCCGGTATTTCGACCACAAGGCGAAACGATCCCCATTTCCCAAATGCAACACCCGGCAACGGCGTGAGTTCGCAATCCGGAGTGGTTGGAGTGTCCTGCCTTGTAGGTGCACCCGCGCCCACTTACTTCTAACGGATCCGAGGTAAAGGGTCTTGAACGCCGTGGTTGCGGCCCCGATATGCAATCAGAATCAGAGCTGTTGCCAGAGAATCGCCGCGAGAATGATTGCCGCGGATAACTCTATTCAATGCTGCACAGGAAGGCGACTGATTGGGCCAGCAAAGTGAGATGATTCGGATATTCATGGCTCTCCGGCGTTCGAGATGGCGCACCATTGCAATCGTGCTCTTCGCTTTTGGTGCGTGGTGCTGGTTCAACAAAAGCGCACAATCATCGCCCGACAAGGAACCTTCCGAGTACGACAGCCCTACCATTCGGCGTCTATCTGTTGCACTGCGCGAGCGAGGCACTGTCGCACTCAATACTTTCTGGAGACATGTGAGTGTGC
>DATAYL010000167.1:0-5645 GCA_036272575.1 Bryobacteraceae bacterium
GAACCAGAAGCTGGCGATGTATCAATACAACCAGGTCGAAGTGGAGCGTCAGCGCAAGCTCTTCAATGCGGGAGTGACCAGCCGCGACGCGCTCGATCAGGCGGAGCAAGCCTACCGAAACTCCAAGGCAGACTACGAATCCTCCGTCGCCTCACGGCAAACCCAGGCCAGCCAGCTCGGCTACTATCAGATCCGCGCGCCGTTTGATGGTGTCGTGGGCGACATTCCGGTTCACATCGGCGATTACGTCTCTTCTACCGTTCCACTCACGACGGTGGACGAGAATCGCGATTTCGAAGCCTATATCTATATTCCTTCCGAACGCGCAGCCCAGGTAAAACTTGGCCTGCCCGTCGACATCATCAGCAACAGCGGCACGCTGATCGAGCATGCCCATATCGACTTCGTATCTCCCCAGGTGGATAACGGACTGCAAGGCATTCTCGCCAAGGCCACGCTCCGCTCCGGGGCTGAAGTCGTGCGTAACGCGCAGTTGGTGAAGGCCAGCGTGATCTGGAGCACGGTCGCTACCCCCACGGTTCCCGTGCTCGCCATCTCGCGGCTCGGTGGCCAGGCCTTGTCTATGTCGTGCAACATGAGTCAGGAAAAGCAGTGGCCAGGCAGCGGCCCGTCGAATTAGGCGACACCGTCGGCAACGACTACGCTGTGCTCTCAGGACTCCACAATGGGGATCAAGTCATCGTCTCCGGCACGCAACTCCTTATCGACGGGGCGCCGGTACAGCCCATGGGCTAGGTCCGGGCACGGTTTGTGCGTCGGTCTCAACAGTTGATCCACGAGAGGAATGCTCCCCGTGTTCGTTGATTTCTTTATCCGCCGGCCAGTCTTCGCCACCGTTTGCGCGCTCCTCATTGTCCTTGCGGGCGCGGTTGTTATTCCCAGCCTGCCCATTTCGCTCTATCCCCAGCTCGCTCCTCCGCAGGTTACAGTCACCAGCAACTACGTGGGCGCCAACGCGCAGGTAGTTGAATCGGCGGTCACGATTCCTCTCGAGCAACAGATCAACGGCGTGCCGGGCATGCGCTACATCCAGTCCACCAGCGGGAGCGACGGAACAAGCCAGATCACGACCACCTTCGACACCAACTACAACCTGGACATCGCTGCGGTAGACGTGCAGAACCGGGTGTCAACGGCCAGTGGACAGCTACCGGCCGAGGTCAATTCCACCGGCATCACCATCACCAAGGCCAACAGCAACTTCGTCTTCGCCGCCGGCTTCTATTCGGACAATGGAAAGTATTCCAACCTCTTCATCAGCAACTATCTGGACGTCTACGTAAAAGACGCCCTCAAACGCATTCCCGGCATCGGCGATGTTTAGATCTTCGGCGAGCGCAAATACGCGATGCGCGTCTGGCTGGATCCCACCCGCCTGGCCGCTCGCGTTCTCACCGCCTCCGACGTCGTCAACGCACTCAGGGAGCAGAACGTCGTCGTGGCCGCAGGTCAGCTCGGACAGCCACCCTCCAGCGGGAAACAGGATTTCCAGATCACCGTCAGCGCCGCGGGAAGACTCGCCCGGCCGGAAGAGTTCGACAGAATCATCATCAAGAACACGCCGAACGGCATCGTTCAGCTCAAGGATGTCGGACACGCCGAGCTCGGCGCAGAGACCTACGGTGGCCAGTTGAAGTTCAATGGAATCGAAACCGTTGGCATCGGTGTGCAGCAGCTCAGCAATGCCAATGCGCTTGAGGTGGATCGTCAGGCCAAGGCCGCCCTCGTCAAGTTATCGAAGACCTTCCCGCCCGGCATGAAATATGTCATCGCCTTCGACACCACTACCGTGGTCGGTGACTCCATTCGTGAAGTCGTGCGTACGCTCGGCGAAGCCATCGTCATCGTCATTGTTGTCATCTTTCTCTTCTTGCAGGACTGGCGCGCCACCATCATTCCCGCCGTCACCATCCCCGTCTCGCTGGTTGGGACCTTTGCATTCATTAAGGTCTTCGGATTCTCCATCAACTCGCTCACCTTGTTCGGCATCACGCTCGCCACAGGGTTGGTGGTCGATGATGCCATCGTCGTCATTGAAAATGTGCAACGCCACATCACAGAGGGCCAGAGCGATCCTCATGTCGCGACCTCGAGCGCCATGTCCGAGGTTACCGGCGCCGTCATTGCCACTTCGCTCGTCCTCATCTCCGTGTTCATCCCCGTGTCCTTCTTTCCGGGAACCACCGGTATTCTCTACAAACAGTTCTCGCTGACCATCGCCTTTTCCATCGCCATCTCCGCATTCAATGCGCTCACGCTATCTCCCGCATTGTCCGCTCTGCTGCTGCGCAAGCCGACACTCTCCCACGGGCTGCTTCATGCAATCGATCGCGGCATCAAGGCCATGTCCAGCGGCTATGCCCGCGCCATTCACGTTGTGCTCCGTCTCCGTTACCTCATGCTGCTCATCTTCTTTGTCGGACTCGCCTACACCGCCTATATGTACAAGCATGTGCCCACTGCTTTTGTGCCGCAGGAAGATCAGGGTTACTTCATCATTCAGGTGCAGGCTCCGCAGGGCGCTTCCCTCTCCTATACAGGTCGTCTTGTGGATGCGGCGCAGGCCGTCCTTCGCGACCAGCACGATGTCGAGGGCTCGTTTGCCATCACCGGCTTCAGCTTCGCGGGCAGCGCGCCCAACTACGGCATCATCTTCGCAAATCTCAAATCTGTCGACGACCGCAAGGGCAAAGGCCACTCCGCATCGGAGATTGTCGGCGACCTCCGTGGCAGATTGATGATGATTCCCGGCGGGCTCATCATTCCCTTCGAGCCACCCGCCATCTCGGGTATCGGCAGCTTTGGTGGCTTCCAGTTCGAACTGCAGGATCTTGGCGGCAATACACTGCAGGATCTTGATCGTGTCGCGCACACCATTGCAGCCAAGGGCAACCAGGATCCTGCACTCGCCGGACTGTTCACCAGCTTCACTTCAACTGATCCCCAGTTGATCGTCGACATCGATCGCGAAAAAGCGAAAGCCCTCGGCGTCTCCTTCGCCCAGATCACCGATGCTCTGCAGGTCTACATGGGATCGGAGTACGTGAATAACTTCGATTTCAACAACCGCTCCTATCGCGTCTACGTGCAGGCCGATCAGAACTTCCGGCAGACCGCGAAAGACATCCGCCAGTTCTACGTGCGTTCCGACACCAACCAGATGATCCCGCTCGATAACCTCGTTTCTTTGCGCACTGGATCCGCGCCGCAGGTCATCAGCCACTACAATCTTTTTCGCTCGGCGGAGATCGACGGCTCGGCGGCCGCGGGTCTCTCTTCGAGTGAGGGCCTCACCGCCATGGAACACCTTGCGCGGCAGAACATGTTGCAAGGCATGACCTTCTCCTGGACCGGGCTGTCTCTTGAAGAGATCGAGTCCAGCGGCAAGGCACTCACCATCTTCGGGCTCGGCATTCTGGTCGTCTATCTCACCTTGTCCGCTCAATATGAGAGCTTCGCTCTTCCCGTCATCATCCTGCTCGCCGTTCCCATGGCGGTGCTGGGCGCTCTGCTGGCACAAACATTGCGCGGCCTTCCCAACGACATCTATTGTCAGATCGGGCTGGTGATGCTGATCGGCCTGTCCGCGAAAAACTCGATTTTGATCGTTGAGTTTGCGGAGCAGTTGCGCCGGCAGGGACGGTCAATTGTCGATGCAGCCATTGAAGCGGCTGAACTCCGCCTCCGTCCCATTCTGATGACCTCGTTCGCCTTTATCCTCGGCGTGCTTCCCCTGGTCTTCGCGCAGGGCGCAGGCAAGCTGGGAAGACACTCCGTAGGAGCCTCTATCGTCGGTGGCATGCTGCTCTCCACCGTACTCAACCTGTTCTTCATCCCGGCGCTTTACGTCATTCTGAGCACCTTGATGCGAAAGACAAGACGCCGCGTGAGGGCGGACGAGCCCATACACACCTCCGCATCGTAGCTCAAGGAATGGGAACGCCATCGGCCAGGAGGGTGAGGCGCTTTCCCGGCTAAAGCGTGAGGGTCTACAGCACGCCCAGGAAGAAGCTCGCGAAGTTGAAGGTCTGGAAGCGGCTGAAAAAGAGCGCGTCCTCAACGTTAGCGGACGCGTGACTTCACAAGCACAACAGGATAGCTTGCGGATTGCCCGTGATCTGCCCGGAACGCCGAAATCGGGTCTCTTGGGAGCATAAGATTGTTCAGTGAGTGCATTGGCGATTAGGCATTAACTGACATGAAGTAGTATCCAATTGCTTATCGCGGTTCAAGGCCAGCAAAGAGATCCGAATAGCTGATGAAGGCGCGTCCGAAGAGGACGAACTGCCCAGCTGCTCGGCGGTTGAAGCACTGTCGCGGCAGGAATCATTCATCAATCAGACGCTGGCCGCAAGCGCGCTGGCGCTGCCCGCGCAGCTCTTCCGTACGGAAAGATCGCCCATCATGGCGCGTTCTATAACGCCCAAACGGGGCGGATGAGTAGCCTCGCCATCGATCCCAATCAATGGGCGAAGACGCGGCGGCGCAGCCGCAGGCTTCAACGCGTCGCATAGTTTTAAATCCCACCGAACACCTTTACGGAGATCCCTACGTTCCAACAGCTAGTGCCGCTCCTGCGGCAGCGCTCTGTCCTGCTCACCGTGGCCCTGGTCGAGAACGATCAGGTGCGCGTCAACGTCATGCCGAAGAAGATGGCGGATGGTGAAAATACCGCCCTCACGACGCCGATGAGCTTCACAGGCACGGCGGCCGAACTCGACGAACAGCTGCCCGCGGCAATCAGCAGCTTCGTCGCCAGCCACCTTCAGTTGAAGAACACGCTAACGCGCGCCAAAGAAGAGATGGACGCAGCAGCCAAGGCTGCGCAGGAAGAAGCGCGCAACAAGGCAAAGCATCCGAAGAAGCCTCTGAACGATAGGACGAAGGAGGTGGAACCAGTCGCCAAGCAGGAGTCGAAGAAAGAGCCGGAACCGCCCCGGCCGCGCAGCCTCTTCGATGCCCCGGCAGACGCCCAACCCGCCATTGCAGCTGCATCTCCTTCGACGGTCGAATCCGAAGAGGACGAGATCCTCACGGAGATTGCAGAAGATGACACGGACGATAACGACCGCGACGACGAGGCAGCATAATCTCCGCTGTTCGTCGGGATCGTCAAAGAAGTGGGCCAGCGTTGCTGCTGGGTGCTGGCCCATCTGCTTCTTTTTAGAACTTCTGGAGGCCAGGATGCCTAGCGAAAGCAGGGATCCTCGCACATTCACCGACATGGTGCCCGCCCTGCTCGAGAACAGGTTTCCGTGGTTGAAAACCGGATCCGAGTCAGTCAGCGGTGCCGACACCATCGAGAAGTTGGGTGAGCTCCACCGTTCGCTTCTCGAACAAGCCGCTGCTCGTCACACTCACGACACGTAATGACGGGATGCAGATGGTCGTGAGAACGGATCCTCTCTGCAGCACATGGAGACCATGATGTCCGTCAACGTAAATTCGCTGTGAGTCGGGCTCCATCTCGCAGTTCGTATTACAAGCACCAGACTGGAAGCGATCAGGAGAACAGGCCCGAGCTTCTGATGGCCAACTTCGCGTCGATAGCCGCAGACTTGCGGGTTGCCGTTAGTGGAAATCATGCGAATGGACCTCCAGCGCTTGGTCGGAAAGGGGCTGCA
>DATAYL010000168.1:0-4744 GCA_036272575.1 Bryobacteraceae bacterium
GCGGTAAATCTTTGAACCTTCGAGGCCGGTTCCGCCGTATTAGGGGACATGCAGCTCAAGCATATTCTGCGGCGACTGTGGCGCGCGCCCTTGTTCACTGTACTGACTGTCCTGACAATCACAGTCGGCATAGGAGCGAACACCGCGATCTTCAGTGTGCTTGAAGGCGTGCTGCTGAAGCCGCTCGCTTATCCGCGCTCGGCGGACTTAGTGGCGGTCGATCACGATGCTCCGGGCTTAAACCTCAAACACGCGGGAATGGCTCCATTTCTTTACTTCATATATCGCGACCAAAGCCGGGTATTCGAGCGTGTCGGAATATGGAGCTTTGACACGGTTACGGTTACGGGTCTGGCAGAGCCTGAACAGGTCGCTGCGCTGGACGTGACCGAAGGCGTGCTGCCGACGCTGGGCGTGCAACCACTGCTTGGGCGTTTGTTTACTCCGAAGGATGATACGCCCAATCGTCCGGAGACAGTAGTTTTGACGTTCGGCTACTGGCAGTCGAAGTTTGGCGGGAATCCGTCGGTGATTGGGCGGCGTCTGCTAGTGGATGGCCGCGCCCGCGAGGTGATTGGAGTGCTGCCGCGCAGTTTTCGTTTCCTGGATGAGAAGCCGATGATGTTTTTTCCGCTGCAGCTCGACCGCAACCACACTTTTGTCGGGAATTTCAGTTACCAGGGCGTCGCCAGGCTCCGGCAGGGCACGACGATTGCCTCCGCCATGGCCGATCTCAAACGGCTGATTCCGGTGGCCATCCACACCTTCCCGCCTTTTCCGGGTTACAACATGGCCATGTTCGAGCATGTGCGCCTCACACCTAAGGTACGCCCGCTCAAAGACGATTTGATCGGCGACATCGGCACGGTGCTTTGGGTGCTGATGGGCACGATTGCCATTGTGCTGCTGATCGCTTGTGCGAATGTGGCAAATCTGCTGCTCGTCCGGGCGGACGGACGGCAGCAGGAACTGGCCATTCGGGCGGCGCTGGGCGCGGGATGGAGGCGGATTGCGCGCGAGCTGCTGATTGAGAGCCTGCTGTTAAGTTTCTGCGGGGGCTTGCTCGGTCTGCCCTTCGCGTATGCCGCGCTGCGGCTACTGGTGGCGCTCGGCCCAGCCAATCTGCCGCGTCTTGCCGAAGTTTCGATCAATGGACCCGTGCTTTTCTTTACGCTCTGCATCTCTCTGATAGCCGGTCTATTATTCGGTTCCATTCCGATCGTCAAGTACGCTGGTCCGCATCTCGGAACCACGTTGCGGGCGGGCGGCCGGTCACTAAGCCAGAGCAAGGAACGTCATCGAGCCCGCAGCATGCTGGTCGTCGTGCAGATCACGCTAGCGCTGGTCCTGCTGATCAGTTCCGGCCTGATGATTCGGACGTTTTTCGCGCTGCGTCAGGTCCAACCTGGCTTTACGGCGCCGGCGGAACTTGAAACGATGCGTATCTCGGTTCCGGAGGGGCACCTCAAGGATCCTGTCGCCGTCATCCGTCTCGAGCAGAACATATTGGAACGTATAGAAGCCGTTCCCGGCGTATCCGCGGCCGGGATCAGCACGGTCGTTCCCATGAGCGGCCAGGGGAACTGGCACGACATGATTTTTCCAGAAGGTCGGGCGCAGCAGGAAGGGCAGATGCCGCCGCTGCGATCGTTTAAGTTCGTTTCACCCGGCCTTTTTAAAACGATGGGCACGCAACTGGTCGTGGGCCGCGATTTCACCTGGAGCGATGTCTACGGAAAACGGCCGGTCGCGTTGGTTTCGGAGAATATGGCGCGCGAGCTCTGGCGCAGTCCTTCGGCGGCCATCGGCAAACGAATTCGAGAGAGTCTGAAAGCGCCCTGGCGCGAAATCATCGGCGTGGTGGCCGACGAGCGTGACGATGGCGTAAATCAAAAGGCGCCCACGATCGCGATCTGGCCGCTCCTGATGAATAATTTTTCGGGCGACCCCGTTTCCGTGCGGCGTGACGTGAATTATCTGATTCGCAGCCAGCGCGCCGGCAACTCAAATTTTGCGGGTGACATTCGTAAAGCGGTGTGGTCGGTCGATCCCAGTCTGCCGGTGGCGAATGTGCGAACGATGCAGGAAGTGTATAGTCACTCGCTGGCGCGCACTTCGTTCACACTGGTGATGCTGGCGTTGGCGGGAGGCATGGCGTTACTGCTGGGCGTTATCGGTATTTATGGCGTGATCTCCTATTCGGTTTCGCAGCGCACGCGCGAACTCGGCATCCGCATGGCATTGGGGGCCGGCCGTAGCGATCTCGTTCGCATGTTTATGGTTCATGCCGCGCGATTGGCGCTGCTAGGGGTGGCATGCGGACTAGTAGCTTCCATCGCCGTTATGCGGCTCATGTCTTCGTTGCTCTTCGCAGTGAAGCCGGTCGATCCGTTAACGTATGCGGGCGTTTCGCTCGGTCTGGTAGCGGCCGCTCTGCTGGCGAGTTATGTGCCCGCGTTGCGAGTGACCGGAGTCGATCCGTCGAATGCGCTCAGGGCCGAATAGCGCGTCAATGAGGCGCGGCTTTCGCGACGGTTACGACCGCGTGATCCATCGAGGCGCACCAACGCCTCGCTGAAGATACCGCGTAAACGCAAACAGCAGCGCCGGCCTACTGTTCTGCGCTCTTACCGGTATCGTGATCGGAATGGTCATGCCGGCCGATGTCCAGCCCGAATTTTGGCGCCGATCTCGTTCCGCTAATCTTCACCGGAATCTCCGTTCCGCCGCCCTTGCCTCTGAAAAAAGGCGCCACCGGCCATAGCAGCAATGACTTCCAGCGCGAATCGACCATCTGCCAAAGGGCAGCCTGAGTGTACACCTTGCCGCGGAAATCGAAGCGCTGTCCGTCAAGCGAATACACACCGGCCAAGTTCACGCGTGCTCCGGGTAGATGATACTCGAGATCGCTGAAACGTAACGCGCCGCTGCTCAGTGAGAAAGTTCCGTTCATCTGCGAAGCGACGTCCGCCGCGCCAGGTTTCGCGTACTGCGGTTTGCCCCGCGCGCGCAGACTCAGCATATCTACTTTGTCCTGAACCTTTGGATTCGAGAATTGAATTTGCCGCAGCGCGAAAGCCCCGGCGAAGCTCAATTTTTGCGAGACGCTTTCAGGACCCGGCCGGATCTGGAGTTTGATGTGAGTCCGAATGATGCCCGACATCACTGGCGGCTGCGTCTTCACAGCGAGGTCGAGAAAATCCTGCAGATGGCCGGCAGGCACATCCATATTCAGCTTGATCTCATGGCCATGCCCTTTGATGTTGATGATCGCGCCCCGCGCCGTCAGGTTCGAGTCTCGGAGTTTCGCGTCGACGTGTTGCAGATAGGTGTCGCCCCTCGTGCCATCCACGATCGCCGCAAATTCGGTCGCGAGTGGCATGGCATGATTGGCCGTATCCAGCGAGAAGTTCGGAGTGTTGGTGGTGCCTTCCACCATTATCTTGTCGAGCTGCCCTTTGAAATTACCCACCGAAGTCAGCACACCGCTAATTCCTTTAATCGTGTTCAGGTCGACATGGATGAACGTGTAGTGGCCCGTCACAGAGGAGTCACCTGGCCTTTCGGTTTGCCACGGTCCGAAGCGCCCGGTCGCGTGGATATCACCGCGCGGCACCGCATTAGTGAGTGTCGCGTCGTACTGCCAGGGAGCATTGGGACCGACATCGTGCAGCTCGATGTGCCGCAATACGAAATGTTTCGGGTCTTTATCGGGTTTGGAAGTGCCGATGATCAATTGCGAATCATCGCAGATGATCTCATTGACTAGAATTTTGATCTTACCGTGGTGTTTCGGCCGCCGCTCCGCCGCCTGCTGCCGCATTTCGCGCGGTGGAATCTGGATTTGAAGCCCTTTTACCCCAACCGCCAGCACGTGCATCGGCTTGATGAAGAGACCGATCAGGCCCGAATGGAACGAGAAATGTTTAACGGCAATAAGCGGTTGAGTCGCGCCCGCAGCCACGACACTCTCGGGCGGATAGATGCGCAACCCGCCGCCCGTCGCTTCCAATCCACGGAATACCGAAACATCGAAGCTATCGATCTCCACGCGGCTGTCAAAACGCGTGCTCAACGTCTCGATCAGGCGGCCCTTCAAGATCGGGCTCGCGTGATGAATCATGACTTCGGCCACTACTGCGAGGACTACCAGTGCAATGGCGCAACCGATGCCAATGCGAAACCACCAGCCCCGCCGTTTCTGTGTCACCGAAGATGCACTTTCTCAAGTTCTGTCACAAATGGCCTGACATCGGAAATCCTCAGAGAGCCGCTATCTCTATTTAGCAACATTCCGAACGTCGGTGCCGCGGGCGGAAGCTGACTGATCAGGTCCTGCCCAGTGTTCGACGGATGCCCTCGGGGTACGTAAACGGCTCACGATATTTTAGCTCGCGCCGGATGCGTGTTGTGTCGTACGCCAAATCCTGTTCGAAGTGATAAGTATCGTCAGTATTGCCTTCGATGGCCGAATCAGGCAGGGCAGCCAACCGTTCGCCGACAGTGGGAGTGTACTCCTCTCCCACGTTGTATGTGCGCCCACCAGCCGCCGGATGCAGCGCAGCCAGAACAATGGCCGCGGCGACATTCTCCACGTAACCGTGCGTCCAACGCCAGTTTGGATGTTGGCGAAAGCTGTAAACAGTTTGCAGATCTGCATTCCCACCGGGACCGTACACTTTGGGCAAGCGGAGGACAGTCGCTGGCGCACTGGCGTTGAGCAGGAACTCGTTCTCGACAAGAA
>DATAYL010000169.1:0-4929 GCA_036272575.1 Bryobacteraceae bacterium
CCCTTGTCGCCACCGCTCATGCCTCTCCTGGTGGTTCCGTTGAACCGCCCAGTATTCAATGGAGGGAGAGGAGTTAAACGAAATTTCATGAGCAGCTTTCTGAAGAACAAACACGCCATCGTGACCGGTGGCAGCCAAGGGATCGGTCTGGCCGTGGCCAAAAGCTTGGCAGCCCAAGGAGCGGACGTGGCTATCTGTGGCCGCAACCAGGAATTCCTCACCAAAGCCGTTGCCGAAATCGAGCAGTTGAAGGGCGGCAAAATTGTCGGGCACGCTGCCGATGTTGGCGATAGCCGTCAGGTCGCGGAGTTTTTCCACAGGGTGGACCAGGAGTTGGGTCACCTCGACATCCTGATCAACAACGCGGGTTTCGGCGTCTTCCGGGCGACCGCTGAACTGACCGTCGAGGAATGGGATCAGCTCATCGCTACGAATCTTTCCGGGGCTTTCTATTGCAGCCGTGAGGCTTTGGCCCGTTTTGAGCATAGCCGGGGCGGTTCCATTATCAATATCAGCAGCTTAGCCGGCCGGAATCCGTTTGCTGGAGGCGCCGCCTATAACGCTTCCAAGTTTGGACTCAATGGCTTTAGCGAAGCGATGATGCTCGATCATCGAAACGATAATGTCCGGGTCAGCTACATCATGCCCGGCAGCGTGGCTACTCACTTCGGCGGAACTGCCGCGGCCAATCAAAATTGGAAAATCGCGCCCGAAGATGTGGCCGATGCCGTACTAGATATTTTGCGGATGCCACAAAGGACATTAATTAGCCGAATTGAGATGAGACCTTCCCGACCTCAAAAGGACTAATCAGAAAAGCCTGAGGAGGAAAAGGGTTGAGCCCCTCTCATTAAATGACCTGCTTCTGACGATGAATTTGGTGTAGGAAGCGCCGCGGTGGTTTTGGCACCCGGCTTGCTCAGTGTTGGTTGCAGTCCAACAGGTTAGTCGGCCGGGAATCAAAAAGCCAGCATGGGAGTTGCGGGCACTCGGCGTTGCTTTGGAAGAGAGGATCAAATTTTATGAGCCACCTCCGCAGGGTATTGGACCCAACAAAAACGGGGAAAAATGCAGAGTCACTGGAAAAGACGCTGCTGAAATTGGTGGTAGGGCAGGACGAAGCCATCGAGCAAATCGTCAATATCTACCAGATGCATCTTACAGGTTTGTGTGCACCGGGACGGCCTGTTGGCAATTTCCTATTTCTGGGACCAACTGGCTCCGGCAAGACGCGCACGGTGGAGGCGACCGCGGAAGCTTTGCTGGGCAATTCCCGCGCCGTCATCAAAATAGACTGTGCCGAGTTCCAGCACAGTCACGAAATTGCAAAGTTGATCGGCTCGCCTCCCGGCTACCTCGGCCATCGCGAAACTCATCCCCTGCTCAGCCAGGAAGTGATCAATCAGCATCACACGGATACTATTAAGCTGAGCTTTATCCTCTTTGATGAAATCGAGAAAGCTAGTGACGCGCTGTGGAATCTGCTGCTCGGCATTTTAGATAAGGCGACGTTAACGCTCGGTGACAACCGCAAGGTCGATTTCTCCAAGGCCATGATCTTCATGACCAGTAATCTGGGCGCGGCGGAAATGAGCGCGCTGGTCACACCCAAGCTCGGCTTCGGCAGCTGCCTCGCTCAGAGTGCGCCGGTCGAGGTGGATGAGAAAATGAACGAGAAGCTCTCGCGTAGCGGCCTCGAAGCAGCCCGCCGCAAGTTTACGCCCGAGTTTATGAACCGCATCGACAAATGCGTAGTCTTTAAGCCGCTCGGCGAGCCGGAGTTGCGCCGCATTCTCGATCTCGAATTGTCGCAGGTGCAGCAGCGCATCCTGTCCTCGCCCTCGGAAAGGTCGTTTGTGATGACCGTTTCTGATTCGGGTAAAGAATTTCTACTATCGCGTGGAACCGACGTGAAGTACGGCGCCCGCCACCTGAAACGCGCCATCGAACGGCTCCTCGTTCACCCGCTTTCAAATCTCATAGCCACCAATCAAATCAATACCGGCGACTGGATTAAAGCGGACTTCGATGCCGAACAAAATTCGCTGCTCTTCACCACTGAAGAGGAGAACCTGTCGACCCATACTATGTTCAACATGGTAGGCGGCGACGTGATTATGCCGGTGGCCATGGCTGCTGGCGGCGGCGGCGGAGCAACGGTCGCCCCAGCCAAACCCGTGCCGACCAAACCAGCGAAAAAATAAATTCTTAATCCAACCGCCTGAAATACTTGCCGGGTGGGGTCGCGAGATCCCGCCCGTTTTTCTTGTGATATAAACTTCTGCGTCGGCGGCGGGCCTCAATTTCTTTGTATCTTCATCTAGAGAGGTCGAGGTGCGCGCTCCCGGCAGTTGTCTTGTCTGCTGCTTACGCTCGCCTGGTTCCGCGTTTCGGCGCAAACGTTCGTCGTCGAGTAGGCACTCCGCTCCCCTTCACTCCTGACGCAGCGCCACCATCGGCGCCACGCGAGCCGCGCGTAAAGCCGGAATTCCACCTGCAATTACTGCCGCGATCAAAAAGATTCCCGAAGCCACTCCAATCACCAGAGGATCAATCGGCCTAACTCCAAACAGCAGTGATCGCAAGCCCAGCAGCAACACAAGCGAACCCGCCAGTCCCACCGACAATCCACCGGCCACCATGCCGAGCAGGTCGCGAAATACCAGGCCAATTAATTCACTCTGTTGCGCGCCCAACGCGCCGCGGATGCCGAGTTCTTTCGTCCGCCGCAGCACCGAATAATTCAATAACCCAAACAGGCCGATCGCCGCCAGCGCCAGACCAAGCACCGCAAAGACGGCGCCCAAGCCAGCCAACAATTTCTCTTGCAAAATCGTGTCTCCGACTAGCGCATTCAGCGTAGTAAGGTCCGTGACGTGCAAGTCCGACCCTAAGTCGTTCGCAATCCGCCCGGCGAACCGCGCAACCGAACCGGCGGGCATGGATGATCGCACATATACTACAAAATCGTTGCTGCCCACGATCGGCAAATACACAACCGGCTCCGGAGGTTTGCGCAGATCGCCGAATGTAGCGTCTGCGACCACACCTACGACGCGGTGCGCTTTAAGTTCGTGTCCTTGTGGCGCCTGGAAGGTTTCACCCAAGGCTTGGCCACGGCCGAAATATCGTCGTTCAAAAGCACGGTTCACGATTGTCGGGACCGGCTCCCGGTTTGCGTCGTCCTGGCGATCGAAACTGCGCCCATCAACCACCGGAATCCGCAGTGTCGCGAAAAAACCCGGTGAGATGTTATAGAAAGTCTCTTGCCGTTCGGAAGGACCTTTGCCAGGCAACATGACACGCGCGTCCCAGCCTGCCCCGGTGAATACCGGCCAGGGAGCAAGAGCGGTTCCTTTGATACCCGCCGACGCGCTCAACCGCTCAGCCAGTTGATGCATGAGCGCCAGACTGGCGGCGTCCGTTTGAGCCTTACCCGACAAACTCACCACCGTCACGCCCCGCGCATCGAAGCCCGTGTTCACCGCCAGCAGATTACGCAGCGTGAAAAGAAAACTCGCACCCGCCATCACGAGGCAAAACGCAAAGGCAACTTGTATACCCACAAAGAAATGTCTCAGGCCAAGCCTTCCGGCCTGCCCGCTCGCACGCCGCAAGACGAGCATCGGCTCAACCCGCGCAGATTGCCACGCCGGCATCAGCCCGAACAGCAGCGTGGCGGCCGAGCAAAGCAAAGCACAGAACAGCAGCACACGCGTGTCGAGCGCCAGTACCAGGCGCACGGGATCGTCTTTCGTCGAGAGAATGCGTAACAGAGCGGGCGCCACGGTCTTAGCCAGCAGCCAGCCCACTGCACCCGCCATCGCAGATAACAACAAGCTCTCGGTCAGCAACTGGCGGATCAAGCGCCCTCGTCCCGCGCCGAGTGACAACCGCATGGCCATCTCGGCCGAGCGCACAGCCGAGCGTGCGAGGAGCAGACTTGCCACATTTGCACACGCAATTAGCAAAATGCCCACCGCCACACCAAGCACGATCCATAACGGTCGAGCAAATACCAGCCGGAATTGAGAAAGGCCAGTTGAACCCGGGTGCACTCGCAGTTCCAGCGTTGAGAACGTATTCTGAATGGCCTCCGGCATCCCCGAAATGCTCGCTGCCATTTGCACGTTGAACCGGTGGAACGTGGGCTGTAAACTTTGCTGCAACCGCCGGCGGGTGCAACCGGGGGACAGCCGGCCGATAATACGCAAGAAGTTCCAATGTGGACCGACCAGCGCCTCTTTCTGATACATCACGGCCGGAAGCCAGACATCGACCATCCTGCCGGGCTCGATACCGAAAAATCCCTTCGCAGCCACGCCCACAATCTGAAACGAAGCGGTTGTCGAATAGGAAAGGCCGGTAAAACGAATAGTCTTGCCAAGTACTTTGGGATCCCCGCCATAGTGCCGCTGCCAATACTCGTAACTTAATACGGCGTACGGCGCACCGCCTATAGTCCGGTCATCACCAGCCATAAAGAGCCGCCCCAGCACAGCCGGTCCGGTTTCAAGAATGCTAAAGGCATCGCCGGAAACCCATTGCTGCATGATCTTCTGGCGGGAGTTCTGCTCGGGACCCTGCGTTTCGATGAAGAGTGGTTCACTGGCCAAGGCTAGTTGGGCCGTGCCCTGCGCTGCGGCGCGAAGCTGTTGGCAAATCGGATAACTGAAACTCTTTCCTTCCTGTGTGGAGACCGTTCCTGCCCGTCCAATCTCCGGCTTGGCCAATAAAACCAGCTGCTCCGGATGGCCCACCGGTAGCGGCCGCAGCAAAGCGGCATCTACGATTGAATAAATCGCTGTATTTGCTCCAATCGCCAGCCCCAACGAAAGAACGGCGGTCAGCGTGAACCCCCAACTCTTGTGCATCCCGCGCCAGGCATAACGGACGTCGGCGCCGAAGCTCTCGACCGTGCTCCATAAT
>DATAYL010000170.1:0-4386 GCA_036272575.1 Bryobacteraceae bacterium
CCGAGAGTTACTTCGGGTGAACCGAACTTCGCCGATTTAACTGCCACCCGAAAATCGGCGGCCAGTGCTAGTTCGAGGCCACCGCCGAGGGCGTGACCCGAAACCGCAGCAATTACCGGTTGCGGCAGTTCGGCCAGGCGCTGGAATACATCAATCCCGTACGGGATCCAATCACGGGCCATCTGGCGAGGAGAAAGAGAACCCCAGGCCTCGATATCGCCGCCCGTGCAGAAGAAGCGCCCTCGCGCGCGGATGACAACTGCTCTGAGCTCTCGATCGGTTTTGATCTCAGAGACGATCGAATCGAGCCGTTCAAGCATGTGCATGGTGAGCGCATTTCCCTTATCCGGGCGATTCAGGGTAATCTCGCCGCAAACCGCACCAAACTGTTCTTTACGCGAAAACAAAATTTCAGATTCCAACCGCCGCTCCTTCCCGTTGTTTTCTAGAATTGTGGAACCGTTAGACCGCCGTCGACCGTCACCGCCTGGCCCACGGTATACCTTAAGTGCCCTTCAGCCATCAAACGAACTGTGGACGCAACATCAACAGGAAGCCCCCACCGTCGTGCTGGTACGGTTTCCGCAATCACGGCGTCGTATTTGTCTTTTACCGGGCGAGTCATTTCCGTGTCTATGATGCCGGGCCTAACTTCATACACACCGATACCTTTGGCTGCCAGCCTTACTCCGAACAAACGGGTCGTCATGCTCGACGCGCACTTAGAAACACAGTACTCACTCCTGCTGATGGATACGGCAACGGCGTTGCTTGAAGTGATGTTGATGATACTGCGATGCTGCCCGCGGATCTCACCCTGCTGCAACATGCTCCGGGCGACAGCTTGGCTCAAAAAGAAAACTGCCTTGGTATTTACTCGAATGCAGTGATCGAAACTTTCGGCGGTGACTTCCAGCAGATCCCCACGTTTAGCAACACCCACACCGGCGTTGTTGACAAGGCAATCGAGTCTTCCCCATTGCGAGACGGCGGCATCTATGAGCGGCGTGTGCTGATCCAGGTCGGCAACGTCGCAAGCAAAAAATGTACTCTCGACGCCACAGTTTCCGATTTCCATGATAAGTTGTTGGGGCAGTGCGGCAGTATCGGTGGCCAAATCGTTTAGCAGAATGTTAAACCCCGATTGGGCCAGCCCGATTGCGCACTGTCTTCCAATACCGCGAAGGGCGCCGGTTACAACTGCTGTCGGTCGGGTGCTGGAGGAATCGGCCATAAACTAAAGATTGTCCGCATACTGAGGAGTTGCGCCATAAGGTAATAGCGGAGCGTCAACTCCCGCTCTTGACAGAGTGTGAAGTTCCCCCGAGGGAGAAGTTTGTCGCCTGAATCGGACTCTGTCGATCGAAATCGGGAAGCTTTATCTGCACGTGAATTCGCTCCAACCGATGATAGAACGGGGCATCGAGCCCCGTTCTATAACGCGTCTAGGCTGTCGCTCCGGCGAATTCGTTCCGTGTCGGGTTGACCGGAGTCTCACGGGGAGGAAGGCCCATCTGACTACGGCCAAGCGCCGTCAGATCGTCCTCTGTCGCACGGCCGCGAAAGTCCACCTCGAAGTTGTCGGGCGCGAAATCAGGTGGTGTTTTTCCTGCGAGAAACGCCAGGGCTTGCTTGGCCAAATAGGCAGTATTCTTTTCGCAACCGACGGTGGCGGGAATGTACATGACGCTGCTGTAGCCATTGCCCTGTGCTCGTTCTCGACGGGATGGACCACATCGAAGTGCCAGAATACCGTGTCACCAGGTTGCATCAGAGGGATAGAAGTTAATGCTTCGAGCAGGGGACCGTGCCATTCGGCCTCAACTGATAGCGCACGGGCGGGCTTGGCGCCGCACAACTCTGTTTCGGGAACATCGTCCTGAAGTTCAGCGCTCAACCGAACCGCCGTCCACGTGTGGCGAAAGCCCGAGCGAACTGGATCCTGGCGGCGGTCGACGGATACGGTCGGCATACGCCGGCACTTCATCAGGATTGAAACGGCGGCGGCCCTCACTCTCAGCTACCCACAGTCTGTTGAGGAAGGTTCGGACGCAAGTAAGAGACTCGGACTCTCTTGCCTCGACTTGCGGACGCGACCAATAGATTCCATAGATCTGGGGTTTTGCCGCTGCCAAGATACCGAAATATTTGTCTTCGGCAGCATGTCACCAAAGGAGTTCCGAAACTACTACGTCAAGCATGGCCGCATGCCCGACTTCGACCACGTAGACCTTACAAAGCGAGCGCCCTCTTTGAAACAGTGAAACGAAACGTTAGCCCGAGACTGTTGGCGAATTGAGAAGACTCGGTCAACGTTGCGCGGCAGGCGCTTCCTTTTTGCCGCTCAAGTTTGGTTTAAGACTTGACGTCCGCCCATAGTTCTATGACTATAGAAGTATGGAACGAGCCATGCCGGCCACAAAGGAAATATCTCGCGACAGTCACGCTACACGTCTTGCTGAAACTCAGCGCCAGCCGATCCCAGGTGCCGTGCTCAGCGACGCGGTTTTGAGTGAGCTTAAAAGGCACGCTCCGGCTGGGTGCTTGCTTTGCTTTCTGGATGCGTGGGATGAGGAGGAATGGTACTGATGGGAAGGGCAAGGAATGAACCCGATGTGGTGCGTTATGCGGATATGTTCTCGGCGATGGGAACGGAACCACGTCTTCGAATCACGCGCGTTTCTACTGGCAGCGCACCCTGACGGTATAGTCGCTGGCGATATCGGGGCCGAACTTGACATTCCGCCCTCCACGCTCTCGCATCACCTCGACAAACTAAAAAACGAAGACCTTGTGAATGTGCGCCGTGAAAGCACATACCTCTGGTATTCGGCCAACACTGAGGCACTCCAGGAACTGCTCGGGTTTCTCTATGCCGAATGCTGCACCCGGAACAAGGCGATTGCGCCGCAGGCCATCGTACAGCTCTGCAGATAAGAAGGCGCCATGCTGAAGCCGAAACTTCTGTTCTTTTGCGGCGCAAACTCCTGCCGGACGCGGCAATCACGCTCTACGATCGCCGGAAGGAACGCTCCTGCCCGATTTTGCCCGGTGCGATGTGGCAACTGACAGTGAACACCCATAATGAACAACCCATAGAAAGGAATTGAGCGATGGAACTGAAAGAGATCGTGAAAGAAAAATATGGCGAAGCGGCGCGTTGCGTCACTACTGGCGGCAGCAATGGATGCTGCGGAGGCTCGGCGCTGCTCGATGGCATCTGCGACCCGATTACCTCCAACCTCTACGATGAAGCCGAGGCCGGACAGATTCCGGAGGACGCGCTGAGAGCTTCTCTTGGGTGCGGTAATCCCAGCGCGCTTGCAAAGCTTAATCCCGGTGAAACGGTCCTCGATCTCGGTTCGGGCGGCGGCATCGATGTATTGCTCTCGGCTCGCCGGGTCGGGCCTACCGGCAGAGCTTACGGCCTGGATATGACCGACGACATGCTGGCGCTCGCGCGTGAAAACCAACGCAAAGCGAATGTCACGAATGTCGAATTTCTTAAGGGTGAAATCGAGCATATCCCGCTGCCCGATAGCAGCGTGAATGTAATTATTTCTAACTGTGTCATTAATCTGTCGGGCGATAAAGACCAGGTGCTGCGCGAAGCCTTCCGGGTTCTGAAACCGGGGGGCCGCTTCGCGGTATCGGACGTGGTGGTGCGCGGCGAAGTGCCGGAGGAGATACGCCGCAGCGTGGAATTATGGGTGGGCTGCGTGGCCGGCCCCCTGCAAGATTCCGAATACACTGAGAAGCTTACCAACGCCGGCTTTGTCAATGTCGAAATCGAGCCGACGCGGATCTATGACATTGAGGACGCGCGCGCGTTCCTTTCCAGCCAGGGCGTGGAGGTAGATGCCATCGCGCCGGCCGTAGCGGATAAATTCATGGGCGCTTTCATCCGGGCCAAGAAGCCGGACGATGAGCCCGCGTCTTTATCCGAGGCGAGCACTCAAGCCAAGGGCTGCTGCGCGCCTGGTTGCTGCTCATGATTAACTCTATGGCCTTCGTCTGAACTCATCACCAGCGGTGACCCCGCATATACACATCCCCATCGCGGCACTCCTCGCCACGCCCGTGCTGATCTTTGCTTTTCAGGCCGGATAACATCACGGGCCTCAGCATCGGAACGGACCACCGAGGAGCGTCTGGCAATCTTTCGGCGCGTCCGCTTTTTAGGGAAGCGAGACAGCTCACGGGTAGGCTGCTTTTGTCTTGCTCTTTATTGCAAATTGCTATATCATAATAGCAGATTGCAATATGACGGTCGCCGAGAAAGTTCGCTACCTGCGTCTCGTCGAGGGTCACCTGCGTGGACTCGGGCGCGAGATGACCCAAAAGGAGGCCGTCGACGCTATCGGACGCGAAATGGAAAAACCGATC
>DATAYL010000171.1:0-9685 GCA_036272575.1 Bryobacteraceae bacterium
TTCATTCGCAGCCGCGTCCCCGACCCTGGCGATGCCGAGGACATCTTCCAGGAAGTTTTTTATGAACTGGTAGCGGCGTACCGGCTGATGAAACCCGTGGAGCAGGTCGGCGCGTGGCTGTTTCGTGTGGCGAGCAACCGGATCGTCGACCTGTTTCGGAGTAAGCGGCCGGCCGTCTTAGGCAACGACGCTGTGCTCGAAACAGAAGACGGCGAGTCCCGGCAATGGGAGGAATTGCTTCCGTCGCCCGGGGCCGGCCCGGACGCTGCCTACGCGCGCTCCGTTCTGTTGGATCAACTCGATGCCGCTCTCGACGACTTGCCGGAAGAGCAGCGCGATGTTTTTGTAGCGCATGAGATTGAGGGACGCAGCTTTAAAGAACTGAGTGAAGCAAGCGGCGTCAGCATCAATACGCTACTCTCCCGCAAACGCTACGCAGTGCTCCAGTTGCGCCGGCGATTGCAGGCCATCTATAACGAATTTGGAAGAAAGATTGAAGGATAACAGATGAAGCGATATGGCTTTTTGAGGGTGTTTAAGATTGCTCTGTTCGGGGTGGTAGCTCTGTCCGTCGCGAGTCTCGTTGTAATGACTCTCTGGAATGTCCTGATGCCGAGTATCTTTGCCGTTCGAACAATCGGCTTCTGGCAAGCACTGGGGCTGCTCGTGTTAAGCAAACTTCTCTTCGGTGGGTTCCGCCCGTATCCTGGAGCCGGCCCGCGTTGGCGTCGGCGCATGATGGAACGTTGGGAACAGATGACGCCGGAAGAGCGCGAGAAGTTTAGGCAGGGAGTACGCTGCGGCAGGGGAGCGGAGGTGCAAGCGTGAGTTCCATCCATTTCGTTAAACGCGAACTCGCTGAGGCGTTTGCACGAGGCGTCTGTCAGTGCGTCGTCATTGCGTCAAGGCCGCATTTGCGCGAGGCGATCACGAGCTCCACTGACGAAACAGTAAAAGTCTTTGCAATCGATGAAAAACTGCCGTCGCTTGCTGAGGCACTTGAAGAATCAGACTTCGACAAGCAAAAGGCCAGCTTCTTCGTCTGGCTTGGCGACGCGCGATATCGCACTATCGACGCCGCAATTTCGAGTCTTGCCTTCATCGCCTCCCTGCCCATCGGAAGTGGCGTTCTGTTGGATTACGCCGCCCTCGACGCGCTAGCCAGCCGACTGTGCTTTGCCGGCGGCGCAGTCATGCACTTAATTCAACCGCAAGCTGTTGCAGCCCTGCTGCGCGGCCTCGGATTTCAGAAAATAGTAGACCTAGCCCAGGAAGACTGGCAAGCTTCCGGGGGACACCTCGTCAGTGCAGTCGTCTGAATATTTCTACCGTTCACAGCTCTTCGCGCCGCCGTGACTTTGAATTTGACTTGCAACGTCATGGAAGCCATTCTCAAGAGCAGCCTGGTAAGGACTCTTATGATTTCTGCTGCACAAGTTCGGGTTTGCTCCGTGCTCTAACAACAGTTCTACTACCTCGCTCTTGCCAAAAGAGGCTGCCGAATAAAGTGCCGTAGTGCCCGACGCGCCGTTTACCTGGTTCACCTGAGCACCATGCTCGATCAGCATCGCGGCAATCGCATCGAATCCTTTGAGAGAAGCGTCTTCTAGGGGACTCGTTCCATTCCGACCGCTGGCGTTCGGATCAGCCTTGTTTTCCAACAGGATGCGCACCAGCTTGCTTGATCCTGAGAACGCAGCCACGTCGAGAGCCGTAGCGCCAGATGGTAAAACGGCGTTCGCAGAGACTCCGTGTTGTAGAAGATTGTCTAATAATGCCGGCTCGTCTCTGCGAATGGCGGCGTCCATCGTTCTCTCGAAGAATTGAGGTGTCTCCTGTTCTTTTGATTCTGCCGATAGCAACAACAGGGCCGTCTCTTCTTTTCCCCTTCGTATGGCATTGTCCAATGGCTTGTATCCCCGTTTGTCCGGAATAGTTAGATCGGGATTAAATCGAAGAAGATATCGAATAAGCGCGGTATTGCCTTGAAATGCAGCTTCGTTAATAGGGGCAGCACCAGTTTTCGGTTCGACTTCATTCAGGCGAGCGCCATGCGCCAGCAAAATCGCGACCGCGTCGAGATTACCATACCAAACGGCGTCATCCAAGGGAGCAGTTCCTTCCGCATCACGAGTGTTTACATCTGCACCTTTCTCGATCAGGAACTGCATCATGCTTAAGCGCCCAACCGCGAAATGTAAGGCAGTACGGCCGCCAGCGCCTTTCTCGTTTATCCGTGCGCCGGCGTCTATCAGCATTGACGCCATATGTACGTTCCCTAAATCGGCTGCATATTGCAGGGGAGTTTCGGGAGCTTGGACATCCCCTCGTTTGCTAATCCGCTGCTTGTTAGGATCTGCATGACTGGCAAGCAACAACTCAGCAACTTGGATTTGGTCGAATGCCGCTGCGTAGTAGAGAGGCGTTTCGCCGTACCGGTCCGTCAGGTCGGGATTGACGCCGGATTGTAGAAGGTGCTCCACCGTTTTGACATCGCCCAGCGTTGCTGCTTTGGCAAGCATCTCCGCGACTGTAGTCACATCGGCTTGCAAAACGCTTACCGAGAGTAGCAACACAAGAAACATCAATCTCATAGGTCCTACTCTTCGCGCAAAGCGTGCCTCGGGTCGAGGCGTGAAGCCCTGTGCGCGGGCAAGAATCCGTCGCTGCTGTGCCGCGAGTGCCATGCGAATGCCGATCTCATTGCCCCGGCGAGCCACGTTGTGGGACATCACTCTGTAATAACGCCCGGTGCGAACCGACTTCGCGCGCCAGTTCTCGTTCGGCGCGCCCAGGCAGCAGAAAATTCCGGACCTTGCAAATGAATCGCCTGAAATACGCCATAGCTTCTCTAGAGTTTATTGGAAGACAACTGAAGAAACCGGTCACTCGTCTTGTTTTTTCCGTTTGACAATATCGTCACATTGTCGCTGTGACAGCCTTCTTGTCCTTTCGCGATCCCGCTGGATTGACGCGCTCTCCAGTAGAGCGCTCTAAACTGGCAAGCTGCGAAGTAGTATGGAGGACGTATAAGGCATCCAGTCACTTCACGCGGCGGCTGGCGATTCCATCGATCAGGTTGCCGGATTGGCCGACGGAATAAGTATCCGTTTTTACGGTGATTTTTCCAATTCGTCTCCCCGTGCTTTGAATGAATCGGCAATTGAGATCGGTATGGGAGTTTTATTGCGGCCTCTCTCGGGTTCAAAAATGGACACGCGAGACTTGGAGAAGACGATCAGGTATGAAGAACCTGTTTTGCGTCTGTTGATGGAACCGCCGATCAAACTAAGTGTGGATGCACGATTCGTCATAAGCATCTATGCTGCTAAACAACTGAACATCGTGAACAAGCCGCGGAGCCGGAGTCTGCGAGTACTGCTAACTGTCTGGTGCCTCTTGGCGATTGGGGGAGAACCCGCCGCCGGCTTGAGCAAAGAAAGAAGCTTGAATCAATTCACTTATCAGACATGGCAAACGGGAAGCGGATTGCCGCAAAACACCATTCATAGCGTGCTGCAAGGAAGCGACGGCTATTTGTGGCTGGCGACCGAAGGCGGACTGGTGCGTTTCGACGGATATAGTTTCGTGGTTTTCGATACGCGGAGCGCGCCGGCCCTGGGCAGCGATGACGTGGAGAGTCTGCTGGAGGATCAACAGGGCGGTTTGTGGATTGGAACTGCCGCGGGGCTGTGCCGCCGCACGCAAAGCGGTATTGAGAGAGTGACAGCCAATGGTCTGGGCGAGGTCAAAAATGTCTTAGCCTTGCACGCGGATAAGGCCGGCGGCATCTGGGTCGTGCTCCCCGAAGAACTCTTGTCCATACGTCAACCGAAAGCAGGTATATCGGTACAGAAGTACGTACTTGAGAAAGGCGCGTCGCATTTTACCGGAGCGATCGCTTCGAGCGCTGATGGCGCGATCTGGGCCGGCACGCAGACGGGGCTGAAGAAATTCCTGCGAGGGCAGATCAGCGATGTGCGGGACGGGCTGCCGCCTGCCAGTGTAAACGCGTTGTTAGCGGACCGGACGAACCACATCTGGATCGGCACGGCCAAAGGTCTTTATATGACCGATCTGAGCGCGGCATCGGTTCAGAATGCGAGCATCACCGCCGCAAGCGGAGCCGTTCTTTCACTCTTCGAGGATTGGGAAGGCAGCATCTGGCTGGGCAGCGAGAACGGACTGATACGGCTGGAAACTGGCGGTTCGGAATTGCCGGAGCAGGTAAGCGAGCGTATTCTGCCCGGACTCTCGGTGATCACTCTCGCCGAAGATTCCGAAAAAGATCTTTGGATCGGAACCGAGTCGCAGGGACTGACGATTGTGCGGAACCCGAAATTTGTGACGTTTACTTCCCGGGACGGACTGGCCGATGACGCGGTGCGGTGCGTGTTCGAGGGGAGCGACAGCAGCCTCTGGGTGGGCACAAACGCCGGTCTAACGCAGAGAAAAAACGGGCAGTTTACGCAGTGGACGACGAAGAACGGTTTGTCGAGCAACGTGATCCTTTCGTTGAATGAAGACGGCGAGGGTCGATTGCTCGTAGGAACGCCGGACGGACTGGACCGGTTGAAAGACGGGACCGTATCGGTCGAGACATCGGCCGATGGACTGGCGGATGACTTTGTGCGCTCGCTTTACCGTGATGCCGACGGATCGATTTGGGTGGGAACGCGGCGCGGGCTGACGCATGAACAAGGCAACCACAAATTCACCACGTACACGCAGAGTAACGGGCTTGGCAGCGATCTGGTGGGGGCAGTTTTGCGTGACCGGCAGAACAGTTTATGGATCGGTACGCTCGATGGGCTCACCGAGTACAAGGATGGACGATTTCACAACTACACAACGCGGGACGGTCTCTCGAGTAATACGATCACGGCGCTCTTTGAAGACGGGAACGGTGATTTGTGGATTGGTACCCAAGATGGCGGACTGAACCTGCGGCGCAACGGCAAGATTTTGACGCTTGCAAAAAAGCTGGGCTTGCCGCAAGTAATTTACGGGATCGCGGAGGATGTCGGGGGAGAACTTTGGTTCTCGTCCAATGCCGGAATTGTGCGGGCGAACGAGACAGAACTGAAGCGAACGGCCGAGCAGCACACAGACCATGTCACGGTAACGTGGTACGGCACGAGCGATGGTCTGCAGATTAATGAGTGCAGCGGCGGCGGTCACCCGGGGGTTTGGAAAGGCGGCGACGGAACGCTATGGTTTTCGACACTCAAAGGAGTGGCGGCGCTCTATCCGGAAGCAGCGCATCTCAATCATGTGTTGCCGCCGGTGAAGATTGAATCGGTCTCGATCGACAACAAGAGCTTTGCACCTTCCGAGGTACGCACGATCAGTCCGGGACATGCGCGTTTGGCGTTTGATTACGCCGGCATCAGCTTCGCCGCGCCGCAAAAGGTGGTCTATCGCTATAGGTTAGAAGGCTTCGACAAGGAGTGGGTTAACGCGGGTGGTACACGCACCGCCTACTACACAAACATTCCCCCGGGCTTTTACCAGTTTCGCGTGATGGCCAGGAACAACGATGGATTTTGGAATGCCACAGGCGCTTCGATGCAGTTTCGAATGGAGCCGCATTATTACCAGACGATTTGGTTTTACATTTTGCTGGCACTCACGGCGGGGTTGCTTGCCTATCTGATCTATCGTTGGAGAGTGGCCGAGGTGCGATCGAGATACGATGCCGTATTGCAAGAACGGAATCGAATTGCGCGCGAGATTCACGATACGCTAGCGCAGGGGTTTGTAGGCGTATCGGTGCAACTGGAAATTGTTTCACGGCTGCTGACCTCATCGGCGGAGGCGGCGCGCGCGCCGCTTGATCAGGCACGCCTGCTCGTGCGCGACAGTATTTCAGAGGCACGCCGCTCCATCTGGCAGCTGCGTTCGCAAGCTTCGGATAACGGTGATCTGGCTTCGCGGCTTTCGAATGCGGCTACGCTCGCGATCGGCTCTCATCCGATCAAACTGAGCTTGGAAGTTCACGGCACCTACCGGTCATTGAGCCCAAAAGTGGAGGACGAACTCTTGCGCATCGGCCAGGAGGCGGTGAATAACGCGTTACGCCACGCCCACCCGGGATCAATTCAAATTGCACTGACGTTCAGCGGACGTAAACTGCGGATGGTAATTGCAGATGATGGCCGGGGCTTCACGCCGGGAATTTTTGCGGCTGGGCCAAACGGACATTTCGGTCTGAAGGGCATGCGTGAGCGCGCCGAACAGATACGGGCCAGGTTAAGTGTGGATAGCGAGGAAGGGAAGGGAACTAAAGTGATTGTGGAGGCGCCGCTAAATTAATGGAACCGGTAAATATTCTCGTCGTGGAAGACCATCACGTGGTGCGGCAGGGACTGATTGCGCTCTTAAAGACAGTCCCTGAGCTCAGAGTTGTGGCGGAAGGATCGGACGGGGAGCAAGCGGTTGAGCTCTTCCGGCAGCATCGCCCAGACGTCACCATCATGGATCTGCGCATGCCGAAAAAGGGCGGAGTCGAAGCCATCAAGGAAATACGTCAGGACAATCCCAACGCACGGATTATTGTGCTGACAACATTTGACGGTGACGAAGATATTTACCGGGCGCTGCAAGCGGGGGCCAAAGGCTACTTGCTGAAAGATATGTTCGGCGAAGAATTGATCGATGCCATTCGGACCGTGCATGCGGGCAAGCAGCGAATTCCAGCCGTGGTTGCGCAACGCCTGGCGGAACGCATGGGCGGCCCGAGTCTGACGGCAAGAGAGCTGGAGGTATTGAAATGCATTGTGGCGGGCCGAAGTAACCGCGATATCGGCGCCGAATTGACGATATCAGAAGCGACCGTCAAGACTCATATCAACAATATCCTGGGCAAGCTCGGTGTGGCGGATCGCACGCAAGCCGCGACGACTGCTTTGCAGCGCGGGATCGTTCATTTGCCGGAAAAGTGAGGGCTGCGAGCCGTTCAAGATGATCCGCTTATTTTTTTGGCCGCTACTCGCAGCAATGCTGGTTGCGCCGCCCGGATCAGTGGCGAAGCCGGGGGAATGGAGAGCAGCCACGGAGAGCGAATTGAAACAGATTGTTCCGGCGCGCGCACCCGTTGGGAATGAACGCATTGAGACGGAGTTCCGTACTGCCTCCGGCATCACCGATGGAAAAGGAAAGTATGTGGTGGGAGTGGTTCTGATCACTGCAGGCTATTCGGCAGATGGCAAGTACTCTCATTTCCTATTGGTGCAGACCCCGATGCAGGTGGGACCGATTCATCTAACGCCGGGAAATTATGTGTTCGGCTGGCGTCATCAGGCCGATTCGCTGCGCGTGATGTTTTACGAAGCCCAGACGGGTAAATTGTTGGGCACGGTCGATGCCAGCCGCAACAGCACCATCGGCAGAATTGAATCGTTCCATCTCTATCCGCCGGCGGAGAAATCGATTGTGCAGATCGGGCGATTTGCGTTTCATTACACGTTAGGAGGTTGAATTGCGAACCACAGCCGATAAGATCCTCCGGGCCACAACGCTGGTTGTGCTTTTCTTATTTGTTCTATCTGCGGCGGCGCAAAGTAGCCTCGAGCAGCGCGTAAACGATCTGGTCAGCCGGATGACGCTCGAAGAAAAAGTGTCACAGATGCAAAATCGATCGGTTGCCATTCCTCGTCTCGGAATTCCCGAATACAACTGGTGGAACGAAGGCTTGCATGGCATCGCGCGTTCCGGTTACGCCACAGTTTTTCCGCAAGCGATCGGTCTAGCCGCGACATGGGATACGAATCTGCTGCGTGAAGTTGCAACGACGATCTCAATCGAAGCGCGCGCAAAATATAATCAGGCGGTTCGTGACGGCATTCATAGTATTTACTTCGGTCTGACGGTCTGGTCGCCGAACATCAATATCTTTCGTGATCCGCGCTGGGGACGCGGGCAGGAGACGTATGGCGAAGATCCATTCTTAACCAGCCGGCTAGGTGTGGCATTTGTCGAAGGTTTGCAGGGGGCCGATCCGAACTATTTGAGAGTGGTTGCCACGCCGAAACATTTTGCTGTGCACAGCGGACCGGAATCCGAACGGCATCGTTTTGATGTGAGGCCCTCCGCGTTTGATCTCGAAAGCACGTATCTGCCGGCTTTCCATGCGACGATTACCGAAGGGCACGCGGATTCCCTGATGTGCGCGTACAACGCGGTAAACGGGGTGCCAGCTTGCGCCAACCAGGAACTGTTGGAGAGATACTTGCGGAAGGACTGGCACTTCGGTGGTTATGTAACCTCGGATTGCGGCGCAGTGTCGGATTTTTACACATCGACTGGACATAAATTCTCGCCCGACCCGGAACATGCGGCAGCAGCAGCCGTGAAGGCAGGCACCGACACAAGTTGCGGCACCGAGTTTGCCGCTTTGACCGAGGCCGTGAAGGAAAAGTTGGTGAGTGAGGAAGTGATCGACATGGCAGTGAAGCGGCTTTTCACTGCGCGTTTCCGGTTGGGCATGTTCGATCCCGCCAGCCAGGTTCCCTATAACAAGATTCCTATCGCGGAAGATGATTCGGACGCCCATCGCCTGTTTTCACTGCGGGTGGCCCAAAAATCCATGGTGCTGCTCAAAAATCAAAATCGGGCTTTGCCGCTTGCTGAGGCTGTAAAGACGATCGCGGTGGTGGGGCCGAATGCAGCATCGCTTGCCGCCCTGGAAGGAAATTACAATGCTGTGCCGTCCCGGCCAATCTTGCCCGTTGACGGAATGGAGCAGGAATTCAATGGGCGCGCTCGAGTGATCTATGCGCAAGGCGCGCCGTATGTGGACGAAGTGTCGCTACCTGTGCCGCGAACCGCCTTGCGTCCGGTTAACGATGCTTCGCGGACCGGACTGAGGGCCGAGTATTTCGGCAATTCGGATTTCAGTGGCGCGCCGGTGTTAAAACGCCTGGATTCTCAGATTGATTTTGACTGGAATGCGGCCAGCCCGGCACCGGGTATTCCGGCGAATGATTTTAGCGTGCGCTGGACGGGGGAGATCACGCCCCCGGAATCGGGAGAGTACCGCTTCGACATTTCTTTTTCACACTGCTATCCCTGCGCGGATCGCGAATCCTATACGGTTTACATTGACAACCAGCAAGTGGCCGAGCACAGCACGAATGAAGCCAGGGAATTCCGGCCGAGTGCCAATGCGCCATTTTCGATTCACTTCGGTGATCGAGCGCCGCATCAAATCCGGATCGAGTACCGGCACCACTCACGCCTGTTTGGCGGAGGCGTAACGTTAAACTGGCTGCCGCCCAAAGGAAGTTTATTACCGCAAGCCGTGGCGGCGGCTCGCGGCGCCGACGTGGTGGTAGCATTTGTTGGTCTTTCGCCGGATCTAGAGGGAGAAGAGATGCCGGTACACGTTCCCGGTTTTTCAGGAGGTGATCGTACGGCGATTGACTTGCCGGAGGCCCAGGAGGAATTGCTGAAAGCAGTCGCTGCTACTGGAAAACCGTTAATTGTGGTGCTGATGAATGGAAGCGCGGTGGCCGTGAATTGGAGTGAACAACATGCCTCGGCGATTTTGGAAGCGTGGTATCCCGGTGAATCCGGCGGCCAAGCCATCGCGGAAACGGTAAGCGGAAAGAATAACCCAGGCGGCCGGCTGCCGATCACGTTTTATTCCTCGGTAAATCAACTGCCGCCATTTGACGATTACTCA
>DATAYL010000172.1:0-3223 GCA_036272575.1 Bryobacteraceae bacterium
CGGGCTCTATGTGTTCACGGCGCCCGGGAAGAACGAGAAGCTACTCGAAGAAGCAGGATTCGACGTGGCCGCCGTTATGGACACAACGTCCAACGCCGCTGCGATCGCCGAACGCTGGCGCGCCGCGCGAGCGGCACACACGGCTCGATTGGTTGAGATAGAAGGCCAGGCAAACTACGAAGGGCTGCAGCGCTTTTTAAACTGCGTCTCACGCTTGACACGCGAGAATCGTCTGCTGCGGTATGTCTACCGAGCCTCAAAGAGGGACTAACCGGACCGCTAGGAGATCCGACAGAAAGCACCGGCTGAAGAGCCAGCCTGGTGGAGGAGGCTCTCAGCAGATTGCCAGAGCACAGAAGTAAACCGAACAGAGCCCAAGTCCTAAATGCCTTTGACTGCATCTTACGCTCCGTGGAACGTCGATCAATTGGCGGTTTCTTGCCTTTGGTGGTGGCTCCCTCCTCTGCTTCATCGTTGTGTTCGGCATCACGAGCATTTATGGCGCCCGAAGTCTCGCAAGCCGAACGATGCATGGCATGGTGGCACCGATGACTGATACCGGTTTTGTCGCGTTGCCGGCGGCGGTCGCCCACGGTATTCGTCGCCGTCGTGATGTTTCCAACAACCGTGATTTTGCTCGCACTTGATCAGCGGGATGCGCGTAGCTCACGCACGCCGCCGATGGCCACAGTCAAGCATATCGTGCTGAACCCGATGGTCATATCAACCCTGATCGGAATGCTTTGGTCAGTCCTCGATCTTCACATGTTGAGACCGGTCGTAACTTATTTGAGCATCCTCGCCGATGCGCTCACGCCGTGTGCTTTGTTCGCTATCGGGCTGGGGCTGTCGATCCATGGATTGCGCGCCAATATTGGTCGGTCTTCGCTGCTCTCGGCCGTCAAGCTCGTCATCATGCCGCTGATCGTGTACGGATTTAGCGTGTCCTTGGGGCTCGACCCTCTCTACACCATTGCGGCCGTGATCTGCGCTGCGGTGCCCACGGCCAAGACTGTCTACATTCTTGCGGGAGAGTATCACTGTGAGGAAATGCTGGTAGCATCCACCATCTCGATGACGACTTTGGTTTGCATCATCTCGCTCGTGGTCTGGATGTATGCGCTATCCGGGCTGGCAACACGCATTGCTGCCGGATGATCGAAGGAAGTGGTCAGACCGTTAGAGGCGTTCCGGAGGGCTGATGCAGCAACCCTGAGAACCCGTCGAGATCCAGGTCAGTCGATTTCAGGCCGTTTGTTGAGACAATCCGGTCATCGACAACGACTCCAGCCTCCTGCGCCGGTGAGGGCCTCCATACGGCCGCCCACTACGAGTGCCCCCGTCTGAGCCTTTATGACCGACGCCCCAACCCGTACAGGAACAAAAAAGAGGTTTTCTACTTTCCTCAAGGTGATAGGCAATGCGGCAGCTTATTCAGCTGCCGATCGAGCTTTCGCTCAGCGGCTTGGCCTGAGCATAGCGAGGGAACGCAAAATCGTTCGGACATCTCTCATAGGAGACCGTGGCCGCTCACGGCTACTTTCAACTGATGCAGCACATAGAACAAGTCGAACGACTCCGAAGCGGCTTCGGCTTACAGTTTCACCAACAGCGCCAGGATAAGTCGATTCTCATGTCGAGTCAGATCTGGAAACCAGCCCGGAACGATCTGGCCGGGACCGCCGTTCTCGCCGCCGGCGGTGTAACGCCTCCCGGTCCGGTGAAGTACGGCAGGATTGAGCTGCGATGATTGAACTCCAGGCGCCAGGTATGAACTGGCTCGGCATCTAATCAAAGGTAGACGACGCGTCCCAAGCCTTAAACGTATTGCCCGGATTTTCCGTGAAGTACGGCGTCCCCGAGATGGCGGTTGCGCCGTTGATCGGCGGAAGCAGCACCAGATAACGTCCCGGATTGTTGATCGCACCTCCGCCGAGCGTAATCGCGAACCGATCGCGATCGAACCAGAAACGCTGGTAGGCCATGAAGCCAAGAAAGTACTGCGACGGTTTGAGCGGCGTCCCCTTGCGGCAGCTCACGCCGCTGTTCGATCCGAACTCGCAGCCGGCGTCGATGGTAATCGTCATCGCGGCCTTATCCAAACTGCGCCCCGGCTTGAAAATTCCGGCGTCGACATTGATGCCATGCATAACGTCGAAGTGATAACCGCCATAGGCTTCGGAAATGTAGCGATAGGCGGTGCCGAGGTCCCAGTTGCCGCGCGCCGAACTGGCATCATTCCGCGGAGTCGTTTCGGAGTACATTCCGAACTGCGTCATCAGTCGCGCGCGGACGTTCTTCCAGTGGAAGTCGCCGCCGACGCCCAACTGCATCACCTGAACTTCGCCGGCACGGAAAACCTCGCTCGATCCCCCGATGGTGTGATCGGCTGGATGGTTGTAATCGTAAACGTAATCGACGTCCGCGCGAATTTCCGGCGTGAAGAACGATGTTTCTCCGGGGTTGTCCGTGTTCCGAGGATTGCCTGTCAGCCAGGTGAAGTCGGCGAAGGCGAACGGTTCGGAGGGCGGCTGCTTTTGTTGCAGTTGCGCAGACTGCTGCGAATCGACGACCGGCGTAGGCGCAGGTGTATCCGCGGGAGTTGTCAGCTTCGGATCGGCCGCTGACACGGCCAGCTTAGAGACAATCGGCGGGGACCGGCTTCCGAAGGTGTTCGCCGGATTGATGTTTGGCAGAACAGATCCGTCCCGTGTGTCAGCTGGTCCAGCGGCTTCGTTCGAAACTACCGGGGTTTGCGCTGCCTTAAGCTGCGTTTCCAGCTGCTCGATGCGCTTCTTCATCGATTGCAGTTCCTGAATCAGCGCCGACTTATCTGGTTGATTGGTGTTCTGAGCCGCGACGCTCCCTGCCAGCAGAATCAAAGCGCAAACCTGGCATACGATTGTCTTCGGCATGTGAGATCTCCTTCCCGAAATTCGATCTGGTCCCATAGGACGGATGCAAGGTTATCAAACAATAGGGTGCAAATACATCGCTCGCAACACCAGCAGTTCGCGTGTCAAGTCGTGTAATTTAGTGCCGCGGGATGCCGTAGTAACGGCGCGGACGCAGCTGATTAATGCCACGCCAGGACTAGTGAAGAGCCTGGGCGCACGACTGCCTAAGTGTTCGAGCGCAAGCTTTGCACCCAAGGTAGAGGCGGCGCTTCCAGCAGAAGTGCGCCACTCGTTGCATTTGTTCCGTTGGTAGAAATGCTGAGTGG
>DATAYL010000173.1:0-3089 GCA_036272575.1 Bryobacteraceae bacterium
TCAGCCGACAAGTTCATCCCTCTCCATAGACTTATTTCGGATTGCGGCCTTCTCGTCGTCGTCACGGTCGTTACCGTGAAGAAACTCTCTGACAAGTTCCTGGTTCTATTCAACCGCCGCGTTCTGGCTACCGGCACGCTCCTTTTTGCCACTGAGGCTTTGTGGTCTAACGTGCTGCGCCCGCGGCATTACCAGCAATCGGGCCTCTCCAGCCATCTGGCTTTCGCCGTGTTCCTGCTTTCGTTCGGGTACGTCGCCGTGCAGATCATCCTTGCCAGCGAGCGTCGCTTGCTGGCGATTGAAGATGAACTCAAGGTCGCCCAGGAGTTACAGCTCTCAATCCTTCCGCCAGCTGTTCCCGAGGTCTTCGGCCTCCGGATCGCGGTTGCCTATCGGCCCATGGCCGACGTTGCCGGTGACTTCTACGAGTTCGTTCCCGTCGATGGGAAGCGGGTAGGCTTCCTCGTCGCGGATGTCACCGGACACGGTGTGCCGGCCGCGCTTATCGCTTCGATGATCAAGGTGGGGATGCAATCCGCGGTCACCTGCGCGCATGAGCCGCGCGAAGTAGTGCGTGGCCTGAACCGCATCCTCTACAACCCCCAACGCAATCATCTAGTCTCTGCGGCCTATCTGTGGCTGGATACCGGGAATCGCAAAGCACGCTATTCAGCGGCGGGGCACCCGCCGCTTCTGCGCTGGCGAGAAGGCAAGCTGGAAGGCATCGAAAGCAATGGCATGCTGCTCGGAGTCATCCCGGAGGCCGACTACCCCGTTTGTGACCTATCGATCCACTCTGGCGACCGCTTCCTCCTTTACACAGATGGCGTCACAGAGCCTCAAAATGCCAGCGACGATTTCTTTGGCGACTGGAAGCTTGAGCAAGTGGTTCGCGACAATCAGTCCCGCCCGCCTTCTGAGTTATCGGAGCAACTGCTCTCCGAGATACGCGTTTGGCAATCGGCCTCGACGCCCCAGCAGGACGACATCACTCTCATCGTCATCGACGTGGTTTAGTCATGGAGAATGCCACCGGGAAGGACGCCAAGGACGGGTCTAGGCATGGCGTGGATTCCGATCGAGTTCACTATGCCAATCCGCACCACAAATTTCAGAGACGGTCGCCGCCGATCATGCAATTGGATTTTCCTCGAAGAGCCTGGCGACCAGTGCCGAATCAAGGTAGGCACGCACGCGTACGATCCTTTCCTTCTGGAAATACACGATCCAGCAGTAGCGATTGTCGAAGCGCATGCCGTTCCTGGCCGTTGCGAACGACCGCAGTTCGACGACTGCCTGATCGTTCTTTACGAGAAGATGCTCCACGTGTAGCTGAGTACCTTCAGCAAGAACACGTCCCAACTTGGCGAATGTGCCTTCAATGAACGCCTTCTTACTAGAGTAGTGGCCCGCCAGAGGGTGAGTGCCCATCACCGTCCAGTCAACATCGTCGGCTACATGTTGGAAGAAAGCTGCACCGTCGCCTCTTTCAAGTCCCTCAAAGATTTTGCGAACGAGCTCAGCTGATACTTCCATTGGCGTCGAAACCGATTTATTTTCTGCGATCATTTGTGATTTCTCCTTTCACACTGTTAGAGATTCAGGGCAGAGCGCTCGGGATCATACCTTGTTGGTTCGCATGCATACCCCAGAGGTATAGTTAAATCATGGAACTTCGGCACCTGCGTTACTTCGTCGCCGTTGCAGAGGAGCAAAACGTCAGTCGGGCCGCCAAGCGGCTCCACGTTTCACAGCCTCCGCTGAGCCGCCAGATCCGCGATTTGGAAAACGACTTAGGGATCACGCTCTTCGAGCGCAGCGCCAAGGCGATACGTCTAACCACGGTAGGAAGAATTTTCCTTTTGGAAGCTCGTGCTGTGCTACAGCGGGCCGACGACGCTGTCGCTTTCACCAGAGCGTTTGCGCATCGAAAACGGACTCACATCCGCGTCGGCTACTCCTTCTACGCGGCCGCTGAGCTCCTACCTCGCGCGCTGCTGGCATTCCAGCGTACAAATCCGGAAGTGAGCGTTGACCTTCGCACAATGCCATCCAAAAACCTGCTCCGCAAACTTCGCTCCGGCGCTTTGGACGTCGCCCTGCTCCGCTATGCGTCGCCTGAGAACTTCCAGGGATTGTCCGTTGAGGAGCTCGGCACTTACCCCTTTCGGGTGGCCTCTCACAAAAAGCATCGTTTCGCTCGACTACGAGAGGTTCCAATGAGTGAGGTTGCCAGCCAGCCGATAGTCGCGTTTTCTCGGCAGGAATATCCTGACTACCATGTGCTCTTGGCCACGCTGCTGTTGCCGTATAACCGTTCTCTGAACATTGTCGAGGAATACGAAAGCGTACCCAGCGTCATTGCAGCGGTGGAAGCGGGCCGGGGTATATCCATTGTTAACCAAAGCATGTCTCGTATTGCCGGAGACCAGGTAGTACTACGTCCTTTGAAACCGGCTCCAGAGCCAGCCCGTTACGTCCTCGCCTATCGCAAAGAAGGCGTTTCGCCGCCCATTGCTTCGTTTTTAAAAGCCGCGAGAACAACGAAGCTGCGCTAGTAGATTGCGAACACAGCGAAGTTCTCTCGCGCTTGCGTTTGCCCTGTTGATCCCGAATTTGCGGCAATCCACGAATGGATACTTTGACGGGCCGAGATAGCAGGATTGTTCTGGCAGATCGGTCTTAACAAACGCAATCAGCTTGGTAGTTCTTCGGTTTGTCGCCAACCCGGAAACAATCTACTTGGACGAGTAGTCGCCAAGGCGGAAGTCTCCGCTGGGAGCGACACAGCGAAGGCTGGTTCAATCACCCGCAGCCAGGCATTCCCACGGACAAATGTGCCTGCGAACAATCCGCCCGATGATCCTGCGTCATCAAAGCACTGCGGGGCGCAGGGGATTCGACCGGGCGGATATGGAATTTTGCTGGCCAACTCGTGAAGGCGTCCAGAATGACCTGCAAAAATGTCTCGATGAGTGCATTGGCGATTTGGCATGATTCGAGAGGCCGCTTCTCTGCAGGACGATATTGGGACGGCGTCTGCCGAAGTTAGTGGCCTTTTCAAAGGCGTGGGAGAGTTGGAGGACGCT
>DATAYL010000174.1:0-6894 GCA_036272575.1 Bryobacteraceae bacterium
GTAACCGCTCATCCGACCGCGGAGTGGACGGTCCAGCAACTGCGGGAAGCCTTTCCCTGGGACAGCGCGCCACGGTATTTGTTGCGCGATCGGGATCGAATCTTCGGGCAGGACTTCGTCGCCCAAGGGAAGGCCATGGGCATCAAACAAGTGCTTTCGGCGCCGCGGTCTCCCTGGCAAAGGGCCTACGTGGAACGGCTCATTGGGTCTATTCGCCGCGAGTGTCTGGATCACATCATCGTTCTCGGAGAGCGCTCACTCCATCGTGCTCTCGCGTCCTACGCTGGCTATTACCATAGCTGGCGCACGCATTTGTCACTCGGCAAAGACGCCCCGCAATTCCGACGAACACAGGCGTGTACCGAAGGTAAGGTGGTCGAAATTCGTGAGCTCGGTGGTCTGCACCACCATTACGAACGTCGGGCTGCTTAACGGAATCGATTACACTTCAGCACCAGACCGAATCTTCGAGATGATCCGCCGTGATCACCGCCGGAAGCCGCGCCGGCCTCCGCGCTGACACCACGTTTTCAAACCACTGCCGAAAACTAAGCGCCCTCGGTAGGGAGTCATCAAAACGTTACGAGTGTGGACCAGGCACCGATTTCCAGTTTCTTTTAGGCACAGTCTCTCATCAATGGCCGTGGCGGCGACAACTAGCGCAATATGCACCGGTTTAGGAGCGGCGGGGGAATAGTGCGGATCGGAAACGATCGCTACTTGCCTTGTTGTACCGACCCAATCGCGATCGCCTGACGGTAGAGCGTTCCAGGGAACGTCCCAGATCTCGTCGTCCGGCTGTATCGCAATCGGGTCCCTCGGACCCGAAAGGCGGATTCCGGTGCCGATCAGATCTTTCATAAGCCTTTGGCCCACTTGTCGGATTTTGTAAGGATCGCTCTTTGGATCTGCACAAAGGAAAGCAAACCGCCTGACATTCCGGTCAACCTCGTCCGCGTTGTCCAGCCAATCGAACGTTAACTGCTTATCCACATGGGTCCATACCGCATAGCGATTCGCCAAGCGGGCAAAAGTAATAAGCAATTTAGGCTCGTTTCGGTGTGGGATTTCGGGTGCCCGAGCAGATCCAAGGAGACTGGCATCGGTTTCCAGATACTCCTGCCATAAACGGTATGCGTCCTCGTTAGCACCGCGCAACAGCCGATGGCGTACAAGTTCTCGATACGTGTCACTGATCGCAGACCTCCATAGCTGTTGACTAGTAGCCGAGTTTAAGGAGCTGTGATTCTTTAGAGTTTGAAGCGAGTCCTCCAGGTAAGATTCTGCTCTTGTGGACCGGCCTTCCGTATCTTCCGCCTCAGCAATTGAATTGCGAAGCGGAACGAGGAGAAGCGGATTCGTCGAGTGCAGAATTTGCCCCGCTTTGCTTGTTGACCAGCGTCTATCCTTTTTTGCGATGACGGGTAGTGCTTTGGCCTCTGCGTAGGCTCTATATTCGTCTGCTGTGTTGTTTGTGGCCAGCCGGGAGAATAGCGACTGAGCCTTCTCCCAGTGAGTGCGGGCGGCCGAATTCAAGTTCGTTCTCTCCTCAAATTCTGCCCACAATGCGTTAGCGACTGCTTCCGTCACCGTAGCGCCGGCAAGTTGAGCACAACGCGCGGACATTTCGGCCGCAGCTTGGGCAGAATACAGTCGACCCAAGGCTTCATCAATCCTCAAATGACTGTTGTAGTATTCCTGCCCTCGCATGTATGGAAACGGCCTTGACCAGAAGAGCTGAAGCATCCGGTCCTGTAACTCGGCTGCCTCACGATATAAGCCCTCAAGAACGAGATACCCGCTGAGAAACCCGCCGGCTCGAAATTCAGCAACCGGAAAATTGTGGGATCGCGCGAGCTGGTAGGCCTCGCGGTCAAGGGTTTCTGCTTCAGAGATCTTTCCTGACAATCCAGCGCAGAAAGATTTCTCGATCAATAATTGAAAAAGGAAGTTCGAATAAGAATATCTCCTGGTGAGTGCGATCGTCGGGTCAATATCTGGAAGACAGTGCCCGGCAGCAGGTGAATGTGTTGTTCTGTAGGCCCGCTCGTATTCCAGCCACACGCGAACGGGCACGGGCAGCGCGTCCGCACCCAGGTTAGTTGTAATCTTCAACTCGTCAGGAAACCTGTCCACCGCGAAGGCGGCGCGAGTGGTTGCTGCGGAAGCTAGGATGCGAATGGCCTCGCGATTCAGGGTGCTCGTGAGCATGTCATGAAGCCACCTGTCGCGGTGGACCGTTTCCAGTGTGGCGGCCAGCTCGGCATCGGCTTGATCAGAGGCGCTGAAATCGCCAAGCGTCATCACTTGTTGGAGCCGATACTCCGCAAGATCGTTGAGCCTTTGGGGATCGCCGAATTGGCCCGCTTCATTTTGTCACGCAAGTTCGCCAATCGCCGCCGAGCTTCAGTCGCCCAGTCACTGTTTGAATCGAACTTCAAATAGTCTTGCCAGTCTTGGATAGCAGGGTCATACAGATGCTGTTTCTCGTAAACAATTGCCCGATTGAAGTACGCGATCGCAAAGCGAGGGTTCTTTTGAATGGCTTTGCCTAGAAGATCAGATGCCATCGAGTAGTCGATTGGGCGGTTCGTTGCCTCAGCACGCTGATAGTAGGCGGTTGCGAGATCAACCAATATCTCAGGTGCTTCGCCGCTGCCTGCGGGCACAAGATCCCGAGCCTTCTTTAGCGTTTCGATCGCCCCGGCATACTGCCATTCGAGAATTTCCGTTCGCCCCTCGGCAAGTAGCCACGCCGGATCGTCGGGATCGCGATCTAAATGTTGGCGAATTCTTGCCTGACTTTCCAACAGCATATAAGGACGGCTACTACCATTCGAGCTAGGGCCCCGTTCATTTCGAAGTGGGCCATAGCGCGCATTACCGACTCTCAGCTCCAGGGTTCGATTTGCGGTGTAAGCACCGGCAATTAATCGAAATGGAGGTTGTTGGGCGCGATACCGAATAAAACTGAAAACACCAAGGCTGATCATTACGATCAGAGTTGCCGCTAAGGCGCCCCAATATGCCCAGGATGATCTCTGCTGTTTTTTATTTGAGACCTGATTTGAGAGCTCGCGCGCTATGGCCGCCTTACGCGTCGGACTAGAGGTCTCAAGCTTCGGAAGCATTTCTTCTTCGAATAACGGTGAAGCCCCGGAGAAAACTTCGATAGCGCTCTTAAGGCGTTTCGCACATTCCAGACATAATGAAGCGTGGTGCAGGAGTAATTCAGCATCGGAAGTGGAGAGACAGCCAGCAGCTAAATCAATCCAGACACTCTCGCGTGGGCACGCTTTGGTCTCGGCTCGAAGCTGATCTCGCGCGGTCTCCATAGTTTCAGAACGCTTCCGGAACTGTCTTTCCTTTCAGCTTTGTAGCAACCTCAGTAGCAGGCGATTTTCTTATCGACTCCCGGAGTGCCCTGGTAAGCCGGTAAACAAGGCTTTCGACTCCTTTCGGCGTGAGCCCAATACTCGGCAGTGAGGCAATCTCTTTTGCGGTTAGACCAGCTCGATAATACAGCCAAAAGATCGTCCTCTCTTTGGGAGTGGCGTCAAGAGCGGCGTCGAGTTCGGTTAGGACGATTTGCTGCTCAGCTTTTGACCTCTCACTGGTTTGATGAACTTCCCCGATCAGTTCGTCGAGGCGTTGTGTATGGCCGCGATCTCGCCGCTGGGCAGATTCTGCCCGCAGCGAGTCGCGAACTGCATTGGCGGCTAGGGCTTTCAAGTAGGATTCCGCAGCTTGCTCGGTTTCGAGAGGGATTTTTTTGAGCAATGCACCGGCGGTGCGCACCAATTTTTACAAAGATGGACTGGACGAGATCGTCGACGTCTGGCGGCTGAGCGAGGCCTCCTGAGCCGAGTAGACGGAAGGCAATGCGAGCGAATATCGGTTGGAGGCGATTAACTAACTCCTCCCAAAACGCGCTGTCGCCGGTCGCGAGGCACACCCGGATGATTTCTTTCAGGCGGTGATTGCGAGGATCCATGGGGGATCGGCTTATCAAATTTAGCAGAATTTGGGGCCGAGATCGATGCGCGGCGGCAAAAAAGGAAAACGTCTCGCATTTCCGTCCCAGAGGATGAAAGTCGTATTTGGCTTGGAGGCGGATCATGAAAAAGTTCTTGTTTGCACTCTTGGGACTCGGGTGCATTTTGGCAGCGAATCTGCGTGGCCAACGCATTGAGATCGACTGGAGCAAAGATGACGCGCCGATGACCTGTCCGGCGGCGACATCACATCAAAAGCACCTTCCCGTTCTCGTACGGAACGTCAACGACATTCTGTACAGCTACACTGTCGAAACGAGTAGCACACCGATTACATCGGGCGACTTCGAGAACCTGCCGACGGTCAAGGGACTGGATTCCAGCTGTAGTGCGGCTGCGGATATAGAAGCGTTAACGGAGAAGCTGAATCAACCATCCCTCAATCCCAATAACGGCAGAGGCCAGGTTGCGTCGATTAGCCTACGAGACACACTAGGCGCGTGGGCAGAAGCAGTCCGCCTCGGCGAAAATATAAATCTTGAAAACATGGATCCAGTCAGATGTGGAGGCGAGATTCAAACGTTTGCCAAAATTCGAGCGGCGATGGCGAGTTTTCGGGAAAGAGTTGAGAAAAGCAAGCAAAAGTGGTCCGGTGACGTTGCCTTAGATGTAGGCGCTACAAATCGTGTCAGTGTCACCATCACCGAACGGTATGGACCGAGCGATGGTGGACCCGCAGACCCGGTTGTCACACACGGGCCGATCACGAGGCAGTGCGATATCTCATCTTCCGTGTTAGATGTGGGCGCTGAGACGTTCTTTTCGAGCATCGGAACACGAAACTATACGGTCGCACGAACTCCCACACCTCATGTGCCGGGAGCGTACCGCGCTATTGTTGTCCAGGGTTCAAACAGCCGCGGACCTTTCGTCCCGCGACTGCTAAGTTATGCACCGGCACTCTGGCCTGGTTGGCCGCACGGATTCGATTTTCAGATCTCAACAGGCCTCATGCTTCGGACCGAACGCCTGGGCAGCCTCCGTTCGATCGGCTCTTCTGCAGAAGCGTGTATCAATGCTGGCAACTACTTTCCTTTTACTCCGGGCATTAACTTTGGCAAATTTGCCGACTTTCCAAGTGGCTTTTCTAGTAATGCGAATGCTCCCAGTACCGTTTGGCAGCTCTCGCATTTCCCGAGATGGGGCCCAACCATGGGCGACTCACCTGAGCAAGATAGGCAAGGTCACTTCAGCGGTCTACATCAAGAGTTCAGCCCAACAGCGGCAGCGAACGGCAATGCCGTTCATTTCTAGCGTCGCCAGTTTGGATCTAACATGGATCTTTATCGTGCACTGCCGACTAACATCATGCACGGTTACTTCCGGACACAGTCTTGTATATTCGCCGAAATCGGAGGGATTATGTTTGTTGGGTTAAGAGTTCTTACCGCTGCCGCGTGTCTATCTTTGCTTTGTGGCTGCGCAAATCATTTTAAGGTCGTGAAGGTGACCGTTCCAGGTACCGAGAAGACGCCACCCAGCGAAGACAGCAAAGATGTGGGATTTCAATATGCATTACCCGAACCTTATCTGATCATCACAAACGCAAAATTCAGCGTCGCCGGAACACCTGCATCGGAGGCAAAACCAGGCGGTGGCAATAATGCTCCCGCTCCACCGGCGCACGTCGTTGCGCCGGATCAGCCAGCACAGCCACAAGTAACCGCCACAGTCGTCTACCTACCGTCGAACGAGAAGTATGCGGTCAAAGTCAAAAGCGGCATTTTCGGGACATTCAAGGGCAGTCTTACGCTTCAGAATGGCTGGATGTTGACGGCACTAAATCAGGAGTACGACACCAAAGGCACAGAGACGATGACGGCACTTGCTGGACTACTTGGCACGGCACTGAAGGGTCCTTTTCTTGCGGAGGGTGCTCCCGGAAAGCCGCCAGATGTGTTTCTTTGCATGTACAAAATCGACTTAACGAGTGGCAAGCTGACTCTTAGAGTCATGACCAGCGACACTCCAGCGCAGACATGTACCGCCCTGCTGGGTCACCCTTGACGCTGCCAAGCAGGAAACACGAACGGGAGAAATAATTGACTCTGATCACAACCCACCAGCGCCAGCGTTTCAGCATGGGATGCCGAGACGTAATGCCAGCCTGAATGGCTGGCATTAGATCCTGTTTCACCCTTGTTTGACGGGCATTCCATACGCATTGTTGTCCGCGATTACTGCATTAACCCGTGGGCGTCAGGGGCCGCACGGAACCTAAGTCATTGAAAATATGGAGCGGGAGAGGGGAGTCGAACCCCCGTATCAAGCTTGGGAATCCAACGGGCGTTTGTCAATAAAGAACAAATGCGTCCATGGCGATTAATCTTGACCATAGAAGTGAATGGCGTCTCAGCAACTTGCCACGAATCGGCCCTTAAGGCAGTAATCGCAGTAAGCCGCGTGGTGGTGATTTAAGCTCTTCAATTATTCAGCGAAAAGCGACTTCGAGGCCTCTCACCCAACCGTGCCAGATCGGTCTGGCGCTGACGCGAGGTGAGAGTTGCAGAATGCAAACGCCCGGTGTGTATTCGGGCTAGGTAAAAACGAAGGCGCTGGCCTTGAGTCGGCCGGCTCCGCTTTAAGACGGATCTCGCCGGAGTTGGTGATTGCGAAACAGAAGCTGCGGCAGGCCGAAGGCAGCTGCATCGTGCGGCTGAAGCGCGCGGAAGGAAAACAGAACGTGGGATTCAGTTCAAGACCGTTCGTCTTGTGTGGGCTGCCGGTACGCAAGCCGCCGAGGAACGAATCGTTGTACGAGCGCCGAAACGGCAACTTCGTTTTGCAGGTCACGGGTCACCCGAACTACGGACTGCCGTTCGGCCAGGATCGAATCGTG
>DATAYL010000175.1:0-3923 GCA_036272575.1 Bryobacteraceae bacterium
TCATTCATTTCGCCATCATTGCGGGCTGTCTCGGCCTCTTTGACGGCGCACTCGGTATCGCGCAGACCTTTCTCGCCGCCAAGATAGGCGCCGAGATCGTCCTTTCGCTTCGCGATCGCCTTTTCCAGCACATCCAGCGAATGCCGCTGGCATTCTTCTCGCGCACGCAAACCGGAGCTCTTGTCAGCCGTCTCAATACCGACATCCAGGGCGCGCGCACAGCATTCACTGACATTCTTTCCAACGTTATCGGCAATCTCATTACAGTCCTTCTGATTTTGGGCGCGATGTTCGTGCTCTCCTGGCGCATCACTCTGGGCGCCCTCGTACTCCTGCCGATTTTTGTACTCCCGGCACGCTTCTGGGGCCGCAAACTCCAGGCCATCACGCGCGAAACCTATGACCTTGCCGGCAAGATGAACAACCTCATGGTCGAGCGGTTCAACGTGGCCGGTGCTCTGCTATCCAAGCTCTTTGGGAGGCCGGAAGATGACGCTCGCACCTTCCGAGAAAAGGCCGCGCGTGTCTCCGATATCAGCATCAAACTGGCCATCTATGGCCGCCTCTTCTTCACTGCGCTCGCGGTTGTCGCCACAGTTGCTTCTGCACTTGCTTATGGCTGGGGAGGCGTCCTTGCCGTCCGCCATCTTCTCGACGTGGGCACGGTTGTCGCGCTTACCGCTTATCTCGCCCGCCTTTACGCGCCGCTGGTCGGCCTCTCCAACGCCCAGGTCAGCATCATGACGGCGCTTGTCTCGTTCGAGAGAGTCTTCGAAGTTCTCGATCTTCCGCCCATGATCCAGGAGAGCCCCCATGCCGTGCCAATCGCATCCGGTCCTGCCTCCGTCGAGTTCGATCACGTCACCTTCCGCTATCCCTCTGCAGCTGAAGTCTCTCTGGCATCGCTGGAATCCGTCGCAGTTCCCGACAAGCGCCCGCAGAAGACCGCTCTGCACGACATCAGCTTCCGCATTGCCTCTGGCCAGCTCGTAGCGCTGGTCGGGCCCTCCGGGGCTGGCAAAACCACCATCACACATCTTGTACCGCGCCTCTACGACGTGCAAAGCGGAACCGTCCGCATCAGTGGCACGGATGTCCGCGATCTTCAACTCGACTCTCTGAACCGGCGCATCGGCGTCGTCACCCAGGACGCTCATCTCTTCCACGACACCATCCGCGCCAATCTGCTTTATGCCAAACCCGATGCGACCGGCGATCAGATCCGCTCCGCTCTTCGGGACGCGCAGATACTCGCCCTCGTCGAAAGCCTGCCGGACAAACTCGACACCATGGTTGGCGAGCGGGGCTACCGCTTCTCCGGCGGTGAGAAGCAGCGCATTGCCATTGCCCGTCTGCTCCTGAAGGCCCCTGACATTGTCATCCTCGACGAGGCCACCGCGCATCTCGATTCCGAATCAGAGGCCGCCATCCAGCATGCGCTCGAAACGGCCCTTGCAGGCCGGACCTCAATTGTCATTGCCCATCGTCTCTCCACCATCCTGAAGGCAGATGAAATTCTTGTCGTGCAGAACGGGCATATTGTGCAGCGTGGCACACATGGCACGCTATTGGCCGAGCCGGGGATTTACATCGAGCTTTATCAGCGCCAATTCGCTGAAGCCGCCGGAAGAAAAGACCCACAGGTCGTATGACTGGCCAACCGGAGATGACTTCCATTAAATCGGCTACTGTCGAGCCATCCGTCCTCACTTGACGCGTTCAGACCAACGCACCCTTCCAGCAGAAGCGCCGCCAGTTTTCCTGGTTCCGAGTGAGTTGTCGGCCACCCTTCCCTTACCCCAAATTGGTGCTTCTTCCGGATTGCCGGTAAACGGCCAGAAGGTGCCGTTGGCGCCGATGAATGCCTTGGCGATTTGTCATCAATCGAGATCCGACTTACATCACATATGGGTCGATGGGCGCGATTTCTCATTCTTGTGCCAAAGGTTGGAAAAAGATTTCCCAGTTTTTGCACGCTGCTAGGGTTGAGTGGTGGCTGGCGTATTGTTTCGGGACCAATAGCTTCGTCTTGCCGTGACGACCAAATCGGAATGGGCTCGAAGGGTCAATTCGATGCCATGGATACCGGGTGTTGGCGACTGCGGCTGGAAGCTGAGCATATAGCGGTTCGGGAGGTGGTTTGAGATGGTCAACGGGTTATCTGTCGTGACCCCCAATATACTTTTCTCACGATGGACGGCGGCGGTAGATCCCGACTGATTGGATGGCTTGCGATCTCTGTCGCGAGCGACGCGGCTGACATTTGCTGGGATCTGTACACAGGCCACCGCCTTCCGCTTCTGTTCGTACTCCTGCGCGCCTTCGTACTCATTCCATTCGCCGCCATCAGTCGTGGTTCACTGCGCCGCTTCGTCGTCACGCTAATCGCATTTCTTTGCGGAAGCTGGCTTGAGCGCACGATCGAACGCGCATCCGAGAATTACGTATGCGCCACTCGCTCAGCTCGCTAGAAATGGAAGACAAGGTTTGCGCGAAAGGGAACGGCAGTACCGTCGACAGTCAGCGGCTTGAACTGCCAACTTTGCACAGCCTGCATGCATGGAATGAAAAGTTCATTGGGGCCATCGCCTGCCATGATTTCGATGACGTGCCCGTCTGAATCGACGGATGCCCAAAGTGAGTACGTCGTTCCTGGAGGCGGAGCACTGCCTTGTATTCTTGGGTTCGCCGGATCCGCTACGAGCTTTCTTGCGTCCGCATTAGTGATAGGCGTCTTCGGACCAAACTCGCGAGTGTTCAACATGAATCTCAAGACTCCGCTGGTCTGCATCGGTTTGTCGTCAACTGCAAAGGGCTTGAAATGCCATCGCATGAGTTGGTTCATCGCCGAGTCGTTCGTCCGTTCATTGACTGTGTAGAGCTGCTGGACTTCGCGTACCTGTCCCGTCGTGTCGATCGAGACGAAGAAGCTGGCTGGCCCCTTCTCGGCTCCGTCGAGAGGTTGAGGCCAAGTGATGGACGGCGAACCCACAAGATGACTCCTCAACTCGGCTTCTGAAACATCCTGAAACTCAATTCGGCCAGTTCCGGCATCGTCTGGGACATCGATCTGAGTGGCCTTATCGATCTCTTTCAATTGAGTGACGGTGAGCGTGTACAGGTCTTCGCCAAGCCTAGGAGCGTTGGTGATCACTCGCGCAATTCTCTTATGTCCGAATGGTTGGTAGTTTCCAAACGTTACCGCATGACCTGAAGCGGCGACGGTCTCTTTCAGTCCACTAGGATCGCGAACGCATATGCGACGTTGTGCGTCAAAGCACGAGACGCCAGATTCATCGACTGATCCATTGGACTTTGTCAGAACGCGATCACCTTCTTGAATTGCGTCAACGATTGGCTTGGGATCTAGCATGGCGGTTGTTAGCGTCTGCATGATCAAGGGAACGTAGCGAGCCGAATCCTTTTCATAAAAGCGCCCGGTTGAGGAAACGCGGACGGAGTTGAAGTCAGCGGAACGAATGATTTCTCGATATGCGGTGGCAGATATCCAATCCATCTGGATCGTCGCGTAGGGTGTCGCCTGTCGCCCTTCGGTGATGTTCGCTTCCAGGTGAAAAAGGCTGGCTTCCTTGGGCGATGAGCGATCCCTGCACGACGGAACGAACGCGGGGAGTGGCAACTGGCCCTCCTTGCGCCCACAGGCCAGATGAGAGGAGTAGAAGACCGACTTCGCTTGCAAGCACTCGCATGAGAACTCAAGTTTACCCTCGCCCCTGTCGCCTCCGCTGCCGCTTGATTAGTATCTATAAATGGGCCTGTCGTCATTTGGACGAATTGTTTGAATGCTAAGTCGAAGAGGAGCGCGAGGTGTTGCAAAAGGCTGGACTCAGCTGTGAGGCTGATCCAGAGAACAACCTCGGAGGCTCCTCAGAGACGATATGTATTACATCGGACTGGATGTT
>DATAYL010000176.1:0-3114 GCA_036272575.1 Bryobacteraceae bacterium
CGACACCTTCCGTTGACCAGCGGCGTCAGGGCTGCCGCGAGGTCGAGATCGCGGATCCGCGCATGGGGGTGGCTGCCTGGTAGCCGCAGTTCGTTCCTGACTCCCTGCTGGAGGGAGGTGGATTCGAACCCTCGGTCCCCCTGTTGAGGATGGCGCCTAGGCCTGCTTCCGCGGAGCTATGGGAAGTGCCGCGGCGGCACGAGTAGGCGGTCTATTTCACTCTGAACGGCCGCCAAACCAATATCGATAGGGAGCGCCCACCGCAGCTCTCCCTTCTGACACTGTGAAACCGTCAAGTTCAAGCGCATGCACTAAGGCAGCGGCATCAGCGCGTAAATACGGCGGTTCTTGCCCGGATATCTGGGTTCGTTCGGCGGAATCGACGAACTCGTTTGCTGGACGAGCTTGTCCCAAACTGATTCGCCGTCCTCAAGGCTCATGTCAGGATCATCGTCGAACGCTTTTCTCTCTCGGGTTGAGTCACGTGATCGGCCTGCGTTGATCGGCGCCGACCGGGACCTCGTCAATTGGTCTGTTCCAAGCGATGATCGGAATGGCCTTTGTCTGTTCATCTGCTTTCAGGCGCCGTATCCTCGATCCCGGAAATGTCCGGTAATTGAATGTCCATTAAGATAGCGTCAGGGCTCGGTTGCTCGGACGATGTCGAAGCATTGGTCAAAGACGATCAGGAAACGTGCTGCCCGTTTTGCCGTAAAGCCTTGTTCCCGCTGCAATTGTTTGATGCATGCATGGTTCGACGGACGACCGCCCTGCCACTCCCGCGCATAATGCACGATCAATCTTGACTTCGATATCCCCTCGCGGAGCGCGTAAATACCTGTCGCCGTATCGGCATGCTTGATCACGCGCCAGCCGACTTCACTGACACGAAGCCTGCGCGACCTGCCGCGGCCCCGCTGCTCAACCAAACCAAAATCGCACATACCGGCGGCGGTTCGCCTCGCCTGGCCAGCGTGAGGCTTCCCATACCAGAGATTTGCGGCATCGATGATCGGAACCCATTCGCGCCCCGCGGCATCGACGAGAGCCTGGGTGCGGCCGAGTGCCTCAGGAAGCTCGATGCTCGGGAAAGGTACCCAGTCGCCCGCTTCGCTGTGTGACCTCGTCTCGTTATCAGCCTTTACCGCTGGTGGCTCGTTTGTCTGGATGGGCTGAGACGGGCTGGACGACGCCTCGATCCTCGTGATCGCCTGCACGGGGTATCGGGCGAGACTTTTCTCCACGTAGAGGTAGCGTTCGCCATCGGCAAGCCACACGACCCTGCGCCCAGCCGCCACTCGATTAGCCGTATCGGTGGGTGTTTGCACAAAATCGCCGATCCTGACCCTCGACGGGAGCGGTGGCACCTGTCGCACGCCCTGCGGAACGGCGGCGAAAATCCCGGTCGCACCACCGCCAATGAACCACATGGCTTCATCAAATACCTGCAGGAAGCTTTTGGCTGCCCGCGCGGTAAATCGGTGCCTCGTCTGCAAGTCGGCGATGCAGAGCGCATCTGTCGGCCGGCCCGCACCCCACTTAGCGGCATAATCGGCGATGATCTCGGGGTTTAACCCCGCGGCCGCAAAGGCTCGTTGCAGCGCCTCGGCTTCTTGCGATTCAAAGATCACGGCTGCGAGATCGCTGATGTGGATGCGATCCGCGCTATCGTCTTTTTCGATCAGCCCGTAGCCGCGCAGAGCAGCAATCGTTCGAAAAGCACTGCCGGTCTTGGGAGCCAGACCCCAGATGTTCGCAGCTTCAGAGAGGAAAAGCGGGGCACGCCCCACGCGATCGTATAACTCATGGGCACGCGCTATCGCCCTCGCCAAGCCGATGAAAGGCACCGAGGGGCTGCGCTGGCGCTTCTCGATTGGCATCGTGGTGATCAGCCGGCGGCGTTTCGGTTACGGCGGGATTCTCGGCGCCAGCGAGTGCTGATGAGAGACTGAGCCATGCTTTCAAGCTGCTCTATTGCCGTGCGGTGCGCCGCTTCCGGCGCCCCATACGTTCTACTTCCGACAAGAGGCGGAGGTTGCCAGCGAATGCCAATCACCGGTAGGCATGTGCGAGGCCCCACCTGGCGACGTCCTAGAAACCCGGATCAGAGTGCCACCGTAGCAGACAAGAAGGCGATAAGGAGGAGATAAAGCACGATCAAGAACCAGATAGCATGGAGATAAATCTGCTCCTCCAACATTGCAACAGGGACGGACCCGGCCAAATTCGGTGGGAATCGCCCTCGCCGGACCCCCGAAAATGGGTCCCCTCTGGGTTCGAATCCGTTTCCCTCCAACAGCGAGTCCGCGAACTCTCGGTCCCCTGAGCGACGGACGGACAAAACTCCCGTGGCCAGATAAACGATTGAGTTACAACGAGATTTTTTTTGGACCTCAATCCATCGGAAATCGGAAAGCAGAGACGGGTTCGCTCCAGACTGGCCCCTCCAGCGGCGAGTCGGCGGATGCGAGGATCTGCTCTTGACGCTGGCGCTCGAGACTCCCCTAGCCCCCGAGCTACTTCCAATGAACTCATGGTGATGGGTGGGTTTGGAGATTATTTTTCTGGGCGATAAACGTTAGCTGGCTCATTCGTCGTGAACAGGCGCGGAGCAGAACCACTTCGGCGCCTCGTCAGACTGATCTTCGGCGCCGGGCGGAGTACTGAGGAGAGACACATGCTGGTTTCAAAAGTGACCGGCGACCTTCCCAAGATTATCAAGAATGAAGAGCGTCTTTATGAAGGGGATTTGACGCTCTATTTTCGCACGCTATTCTTCAGGTCAAGCAATTTATATAATCCCTACCACAATTTTCGGCACATGCTGCATGTCCTGTGGTTGTGTCACGAGGCATGCCGGTACTACCAACGGGAGCTAACTCCGCGTCAAATGCGCAACTTGCTTATCACGGCGCTATTCCATGATTTCGACCATCCCGGCCATCCTCATCCAGGCGAAGACGATCCGGATCGGATAAATATCCAGATCGCGATCGCAGGTTTGCGGCGACATATAATGTCCACCGATCGCGCCTTTCTGCCCGAGATCGAAGCATTAATCGAAGCGACTCACTACCCCTACAAAATCGGCAGCGACAGGCTCGATCTTCTCGG
>DATAYL010000177.1:0-7413 GCA_036272575.1 Bryobacteraceae bacterium
CCGAACGATTCAAGGATCGGCCTCAGGAACACCAGCCGATTCCGAGGACACACTGCGTTTTTCCGAACTAACCGGCGTGCGGCCTATGATCGAAACCTATCCGCTGGAAAAGGTGGCAGAGGCTTACGCGCGAATGAGGAGGGGCAAGGCAGAGTTCCGCGTGGTTCTGACGATGTGAGGTTGGCTAATAATCCGATCGAGAATCACCAGCGAGCATGGGTCTGCGAGTTCGAAAAAGAGGAGCTAATTAATGCATGTTTTGACTTTGCCCCACTGGATCCGATGCTTCTATTCACACACACCGAAGGAGAGTTTAAATGTCGAACACGATTACACCAACCGCTTTCTATCGCACGCTTAACGTTGAGGGGCTGGAGATCTTCTATCGTGAAGCCGGTCCCCGGGATGCTCCCACCGTTCTGCTCTTGCACGGCTTTCCGTCGTCTTCTCATATGTTCCGCAATCTGATTCCGATGCTTGCGGATAGATATCATGTCGTTGCGCCGGATTTCCCTGGATATGGCGAAAGCTCCACACCGGCGGTCAACAATTTCGACTATTCGTTCGAGCGGTTAGCGTCTGTGACCCAAAAGTTCACCGAAAAGCTCAATCTTTCTTCGTATGCGCTATATCTCTCGGACATAGGGGCATCGATTGGCTTCCGGTTAGCTGTCATGCATCCGGAACGAGTGACCGCTATGATCATCCAAAACGGAGGAGCCCATGTCGAAGCCATAAATAAGGAGTTCGCAAAGGGATTATTTGACTATTGGGAAGATCGGAGCGAAAAGAATGCCCAAGTCCTACTTGACTGGCTTCTGACGATTGAAGGAACCGGTGGCATTATCTGCACGGTGTCAGCGATCCCTCGAAGATCAGCCCTGACAATTGGGTGATCGACCAGGCTTATCAGGACCGACCGGGGAACAAGGAAATCCAACTTTCAATCCTCTACAACGCAAAAAGGGATCTGGATGTCTTTGCCGACTGGCAGGAGTATTTCCGTAAACAACAGCCCCCCACGCTGATCATTTGGGGCAAAAACGATGGAATCTTTACGGTGGAGGGTGCTGAACTCTACAAAAGGGATATCCCCAGTGCAGAGCTCCATCTTTTCGACACGGGCCATTTCGCGTTGGAAGAGGAAGTGGATCGGATCGGGTCGTTGATGCATGAGTTTCTCGACCGAACAATAAACAAGAAATAAGTATTGAAAGGGTGTTGCCAAGAGATCTCTTTTGATTTCGGGTCCTCTCCATCGGAAATGCAATGGAAGGACCTGGAATTGAAAGTCAGACGTCTGACTAAGGCGGACCTCAAGTGTGTCCGCCGAAAAGACCAGGCCTTATCGTGCAACGCGTAACCTCCTTTCTCTTAGATCTAAGGGTTGGAGGCGCCATTCGACTATTCGGTCTTCTCGGCGGACGCTGCAGCATTCTTCCCGGCGTTCTGGGAGCCTGACTGATTCACGTTGGACAAGCTTCTGAATCGATTCCGAAACTGAGCAGGAGATCCAAATGAAAACGCAAAAGCGTCGACTTATGTGGCATGGCATGTTGCTTTTTCTCCTCGGTCTGATCACGGGATTACTTGAGCAATGTTTCACCAATGTGCGCATGGGCCTTTCGGCACACCTGGAGGGTGTAATGAATGGCATCCTCCTCCTTGCGCTCGGTGCCGCATGGAACGAGGTACGGCTGCCTCATGCGGTAAAGGTGACGGCCTACTGCGCTGCACTTTACGGCACCTATGTGAACTGGCTAGTGACCTCGATAGTCGCGGCTTTCGGAACCGCAGCAAATTCTCCAATCACTTCAGCCGGCCACAGCGGTCAGCCATGGCAAGAGAGCTTTGTCGCAATGGGATTTCTCACTGTGGCGATCGCAATTATCGCTACGTCGATACTTGTTCTCTGGGGTCTTCGAGGAACGGCCGCTGAGGTCAACGATAGTTGGAAACATTCGGAACTCAACATTCCCCGAGAGGCGGAAGGACGCAGATCATGAGCCTGGTGAGCGAGCAGCCTTCGATGCGCAATCCTCGGGCGGTACTTCATTGGTACGACTTCTTATGCCCGTTCTGCTACATCGGACAGAGTCGAAACACGGTCCTTGTGCGCCAAATTAACAGGAGGATAAAAACCGTGGACGAAACGCAAATACGATCAGACACAAGAACCTGCGAGCAGGAATGGAGAGACTTTTTCAAGATAAACTGCAACGCCCTGTTTCAAACCGCTCTACTTCTTACTGCCGACGCGGTCACAGCCGAGGTTGCTCTGACCAAAACTATTGAAGAACTCGACATGGCGCGCTCTCCCGCTCAAACTAGTCTCGCCGCTTGGAGAGAAACAGTGGTGATGCGGAGTATCGAAACGGTCCAGCTCTCCGCCTCGCCACCAGACCCTAGAACTCGATTCATGCTCCAGCCTGGGCTCCAGCCCGTTATCGAGATCGAGCGATTTCCGCGCATCTGCTTTGTGTTGCGAATGCTGCTGGCTATACAAATGCATTGTGTGCACAGATGCTTGGCATGGAAGAGAGCGACATACGGATGCCTTTTCAGATGGCAGTCATTCAGCTTCAGGAGAAAGTCGGAAGGATGCCGACATCTGCGGCGGGATGAATGCACCCTATCCGGTGATATGCACAGCAAGGTCGTGGGGAGCTGCCGGCATGCTTGATCTTGCCGAAGGGGGTGGAGATCGTGCCGGTGAAGTCGCGCGGCAGGTCTTCCCAGATATCGAAGATGTCGGCACGGATCCAGTTTGCCTCCCGCAAGAGCTTCTTGCCCCCGCGGAGGTAGTCGGGATTGATTTCGACGCAGGTGATCTGCGGCGCGTGGCCGTGGCTGTAATCATAGACCCGGACCCATCGATTGGCGCTCCGAGAAACAATCGAGGAATGTTGCGGGCAGTCCGGATGCAACTTATCCAGCAAGCGGTTTCTTCGGATTTGCAACTCCCTCGAGTGACCGGGCGTTATTTCTCGAATACCCGGGCGAGCATAATCACGGCTTTGCGGATCTCCGCGTCGGTAAACCGGCGAACGCTACCAGAACACCCTGGGCTGGCTACGAACGAAATTCCCCAGCGCGTTCAACGATCGATGTGGTTTCCCATTTACCCTCGGTTTCGACGAACTTGAAAGCGCTTTCCATCCACGCTTGCTTGGCTTGCCGTGAACCACGACCTCGGTGCTCGGCGTGGTTTACGCGATTCCCAAGTGGCAATCCTCAATTCGCGCACCGTTCACGGCCTATCGGCGAACTTGCCGGGTTGCCCGTAATCCTGGCACGATTCGGAAACCCGTGTCTCACTTTTGTAAACACATGGGGACAACAGCGGATCTATTGGCGGTGATGGATTCTGTCTGGGCAACCGAAGCGACCGAAATACACCTTGGTGCGAAACTTTGCGACCCCTAATTTCTGTGAGATGTTGTCTGGCAAAACCCAAACCTGACATGAGCGGAAAGAAGCTATCGCGGTCAAAGAACTATTCACTCCTTAAACACTCTCCCGGCGCTACACGACTGGCTCGAATCGATGGCAGGTAGGACGCCAAAAGTCCGACCCCAGTCAGCAGCACCAGTACGACGCCCAACGTCATCGGATCATACCAAGGCACTCCCCAAATTTGACTCGCGATCACGCGCGAAAACAACAGGGTCAGTAGAATACCCGCAGCGGCCCCAAAGAAGACAAACCGAAGCGTGGACGTCAGCACGTAGGAACGAATAGCGCTCGTTGTAGCACCAAGCGCCATTCGAATTCCGATTTCGCGGCGCTGCTGTGAAACGCTGTAGGAAATAACACCGTAAACGCCGACGCTAGCCAAAAGTAATCCGATCGTGGCAATCACTGCAAGCAAGATCATGAAGAAGCGGGGCCGCGAATACTGGCTTCGGTCGAGAAAGTGATCCATCGACCCGGTGTACTGCGGAATCACTATCCGTCCGCCCAATGCAAGGACCTTGGCCGTCAGATCAGAGATCATTCCCTCCGGCTTATCAACAGTTCTCAGGAAGACAACATATCCGCCAAATCCAGTCAGGCTATACGGAAGATAGGCTTCCGGCGTTACAGCATTGCGGGTCCCTTCATTTTTGATGTCCGAAATTACGCCCACAATTTCAAACCACGGATTGGCGATTGGCTCGGGGGCTCTCTTTAAGGCCGTGAGCAGGAGGCGTTCTCCGATCGGACTACGGCGACCGAAATATTTCGCTGCCATCGTTTGATTGATCACCACCACCTGTCGCTTGGCAACCTCATCCTCTTGTGTCAGCAGTCGTCCGCTAAGCAGACGAGCTCCCAGCGTAGGAAATAACCGCCAACTGCACCCGGACAAGTGGCCGTTCCAGTGCTCGTTGTGTACGGCGCCGCCAACATCGAACTCTGTGTTCAGCGCACTATACGGCGGAAGCTCTGTGGAAACCGCCGCCGAGACGACCTGCCGGTCCGCCTCGACCTGACGTAACAACTCCCGGAGAAACTGTACCTGAGCAGCCGTAGTGCTGTATTGCTGCCCGGGAAGATTCAGACGGCTGGTCAGAAGATGATCACTCCGAATCCCAATGTCGGCATGCCGTTGCCTCATAAAGCTGCGCATCAGCAGTCCGGACGTTGTGAGAAGTACCAACGAAATCGCAATCTCGCTGATGATCAGCAGATGGCGTAGGCGGCCTCCTCGGAAACTGCTGTTGCCGCGCGTGCCAGCTTTTAGGGTTTCGTTCACATCACGCCGTGAGGCGGTCAGCGCCGGCGTGAGCCCAAACAGGATTCCGGTCACCATCGCAATCACGATTGTGGCTAGCAGAACGGGCGTGTTCACGGAAATATCAGCCTCGTCCGGAAATGTCCATATGGGGAGCAACGCTAATAGTCCGCGCAGGCAAGCAGAGGCAAATAGACATCCAACCGCCGCTCCTGCAAATGCCAGAATGAGACTTTCGACCAACAGTTGCCGGATGATTCGTGCTCTTCCGGAACCGAGCGCCATGCGAATGGCCAATTCTTTTTCTCTCGCAGTAGCCTTCGCCAGCAACAGATTCGACACATTCGCACAAGCAATCAGCAAGAGCAAACCTACCGCTCCCAGCAGGAGGTAAAGGGTGTTTTCATAACTGTCGATCGTTTCCTGAATCAGATTCTCCAATCGCACAGTAAACTTCTTCGGAAATTGTGTCGGATAAATCTTTGCCAATCGAAGATCCAAGGCGGTAAGCTCAGCTTCCGCGCTTCTCACCGCCACACCGGGCCGGAGATGGCCGTACATGACAATTTGATGATCTTTGTCGGCGCGATCGAGAAGAAGCGGGCGCCACAGATTGCCGGCCCACCAGGAAAATCGCTCGGGCATCACTCCAACCAATGTTGTCGGCGTGCCGTTCAGTTCGAACGTCTTGCCAAGTACGCCCGGGTCGGAGTTGAAATCCTGTGTCCACACTCGATAGTTAAGGACGAATACGGGCGGAGCACCGGGTACTGCATCCCGCGGCAGCAAGCCTCGCCCAAGCAGCGCCGGCATGCCCAGAACCTGAAACGCGTTTCCCGTTAATCGATCCGCGTCGTACTCCTTCAATTTGCCAGCGTCTTTCAACAGCACGCTCTCCTCGGTCACTCCGAGCCAATCAGCAAATACCTTGTTCTGTTCCTGAAAGTCCAGGAACGCAGAGATACTCAATCCATTGGAAATACGTGAGGTATCTAGCTCTCGCACCTCTGGACAAAATATGTGCTGGCCGTCACCGTACGGATACGGGTCGAGCACAACGTTGTAGATTACGCTAAAAATGGCTGTCGTTGAGCCAATACCCAGCGCGAGCGCCAGAATAGCGGCGAGAAAGAACCATCTATCTTTGAGAATGCTCCGCGAACCAATGCGGGCCTCTTGCCAGAGCCACATCATGGGTCATTCTTCAGCACCCGCATCGCCTTTTCACTATCGAATAAGCCCGATATTTGCTGGGACTTGCCGAATATGGAAGAGCCTTCTGTTGTCCGATTGCGGGAAGAGGTGTCGCTCGAATGGGACAACTCGTCTATCTTCGTACGGGGCAGATCCACTCTCACGGCTCTCTGTTCGTTATATGTCTCGGGCCTGAAAACTAATTCTTCCCCTACGCTGTGGGACTACACACGGGTAATCAGCAAGGTCACTTCTCGGACATGGCTTTTTCTTTCGAGCGCATTTCACGGCAGTAAGATGATGCGACGTGACTACTTGCGATTCGGGGACTACGCGGATCAGGCCAAGCTCTTGTTGGCCTGTTTCACGCTCCGCCTTGCCTAACCTTCACGGACGTTGTCCGATAGGCGGCGTAGTGCTCCTCTCACGCCCGTCTCACTTGGCCGCCCGGCCGCTTCATAAAACGGATGTCCGGACTGTTCCCGATTTTTCGCTTCCTGGAGAGCTGGCTTGTCGTCTATAATCCCGGCAATGATCCAACGACCGTTTCCCCTCCACGCCGCTGCAGTACCCGAAATCTTGGCTAATGACGGCGGACTGTTTCGTGTTTACAAGCTATGGCGCGCCACTCTTCTCGCGGCGCAAATTCTTAGCGGGCTTTCGTCAGCGGCCATTTTACCGATGTCGCGGCGTTTCCGACTGAAGATGGTTGGCAGCAGGCAATCGCGCTCCACGCGGGCATTCTGACCGAAGTGTACTTCGGCAAAGGAATCGGACAAGACAATGTGGGCGAAGTTCCGGGCGCGCTGGCGAGCGCGGCGTATGAAGCGCCGGCGTTTGGATCGCATCGCGTGATGGTGGTGTTGCAGAATGACGGCAATATCGTACAGACCTGGTTTCGCTCGGACGGCGATGTGGGTAGCCGGGTGCTGGGGAGAATTGCCGCGACTATCGATATCGCGGCCTTTCAGGATCAGAACGGCCTTGACCACATTCTTGTCCTCACCAGCGACGGCCATATCATCGAGTTGACAGCGAAGAGCAACACGGCCGCCGCGCCGCGCATCCTCGGGCAGGTACCAGGCGCGAGCCTGTCCTTCGCCAATAATCGATCCGGACAAAAAGTTGCTACGCCGGAATACGTTCATATCGGCGATGTAGGCCGCCGAGTTGTGGAATGGCGATAATCTTACCCACTTTTAGTGCCTCTCGAGGAAACGGACATTGCTTGCCCAGGCTCAGGTGCGTTCTCGAGTCATGGTACAAGTCATCAATACAAAACCCATAACGCGGAACCGCGTCAAGTTCACTATCCATGGCACCCGTGGTTCGGCCGGACGGTATGGGTATACCGAACACTGATCCGGCGCGCCCGGTCCGCAGCACAATGCGGACTGAATGATATTCAGTGCGCGAGATCATTGGAAATACCGCTATGGATGTTCGAGGCCGGCTGCTGCTCTTCGCTGCGTCTGGCTGAGAACCCCGTTGTCAACTGCGCG
>DATAYL010000178.1:0-10994 GCA_036272575.1 Bryobacteraceae bacterium
ATGTTGCTGTGTGGCCGACGGTGAACGAGATGGCGCAGCTCTCAAGCCGTCACTATGCCTTCGAAGGCCGATGCTTTGTAATGTCCGTTGGGCTTATGATGCCTGCCGCGGATCTTCCGCGCCAACTGCCTCATGGTGTCATAGACAAATGGGTGGAACGTGGAGGAAGTTGTATTATTGCACCGGACTCGACATACATCGTCGAGCCTGTTGTCGATCATGACGAACTCATCATCGCAGATCTGGATCTCGCGATGATTGACCGGGAAAGTATGGCTCTTGACGTGACAGGTCACTATGCGCGTCCCGATGTCTTTCGCTTCTCACATGCGGAGATCAGCTCGTCAGAGTGACTTCCGGTCTGATGCGCAGGAAGCATTTACAACAAGTGTGCATTTCCCTTGCCGCTCTACAGGCTCCGCATATGAGGGCGACTTCGTCGCTGACAATGACTCGTAGAATCGAATCAACAACCCCCCAGTAAATGTGAGGTAGCTGACCTTCACGTCTGCAGGCGACGCGAGAAAGTCAAGGCCTACGTAGAGAGTTGTGGGCTCACCAGGCAGCCGTCGATCGTACTCCGCACCCAGTGCGAGGCTGGAGTTCAGATCAATCGCACCGCCCGCGGTCTTGCCGATAGTCGGCGTCTCCGTCGCTCCGATCACGAGTCCGATTTCATAGTCGGGTGGAGACTCCTGCTCTGTGAGGAAAACCGCGAGGTACATCAAGGGCGGACTTTCGCGAACTCTAGTCGCCGGTAACTTTGAAAGAGCGGGAGTGGCAGTCGGCCAATTAATGTTGGACGCAAGATGCGTAGCCGATGAAAGCGCTCGGCCCCGAAAAATCATGCAACGTACATCTGAACTTTTTTCACCGAACGTTGTAACTTTCTTGGGCCCCCATCATTCACATCATCATTCGCCAGTAACCCGACCATCCTTCAGGTCATGAGCTTGTCCAGATCCGATCGTGACGGTTTGCACTCTGACGCGGGCAGGCTCGAGGCGATGACCGTGTAGTTAGGCGTTGCGCTAAGCAGCCCTAGAAACGAGCGTTCTAACCTTAGCCTGCAATCGGGCGACGATTGTAGCTCGCACAGTTGCAGTTTCTCAATAAGGAGTGTCAATGCTTCACGAATCGTGCAGCACCTCGTCTCCCCAGAAGAAAACAAGCAATGCTCTGACAGCAAAGTCAATTGGCGCTACGTGTCTCCTTGGTCTGATTGCAGTGTGCACAGCGACCATCGCAAACTCCGCGCAGGCTCAGAGCTACGCGGGAGCGGTCTACGCAGGAACAAACGACGCACAGAAGAACGGGCTAGTAGCCTACGGTCGCAAGTCTGATGGCACTTTGGCTTATATAGGCGAATATCTGTCTGGTGGAACTGGCCGCCGCCTTAACACTGGCGGTCCGGTGGACCCCTTGATTTCTGCTCACTCAGTACTGAACGTTGACAATCGTTTTGTTCTCCAGGTGAATGCCGGCTCCAACACCGTCTCTTCATTCCGGATAAATAAAGACTTCAGTCTTACGTTGATCAATGCAGTTCCAAGCGGTGGTTTTGGACCTGACACCGTTGCAGAACGTGATGGTGTGGTCTACGTAGCCAACGTCGACAGCGATGGCGTTTACACAGGTCCGCAGGACCAGATAGGTAACATTGATGCCTTTGCTTTGAACCCTGGAACAGGGCGTCTCCAGGAAATTCCGGGATCAAAGCGTCAACTCGTCGGCAGGCCGTCTGATCTGGCCGTTGCGCCCAGTGGGCATTCGCTTGTCGTATCCATCTACAATGCTGGATCGTCAGCGATCTCGAACGCAGCAGCGAATGCTGAACTTGAGAGCTTCGCCATTCTGCAGCCAGGATTCCTCACGCCGTTCCCCATCTCGGCCGTAACCTCCACGCAGAGGAACAACGACGACAACCGCAATCTCCCTGGAGCCATTGGCATTTCGGTCCGCGGATTGCCGGGACGCGAAGTGGTCGTCGTCACCGAATCTCGGGAGTTTCTTGCCGACGGCGAGGCGGCATCGCTAAGCCAGTTCCAGACGGGCTCGGTATCGACGTTCGAGTTGAATGGCTTTGGCTTCCTTCGCCCAATATCGTTGGATAGCCCGACGAGCAGCCAGATCACAACAGGTCCGACGAACACCTCCACTAGTTCTTGCTGGATTTCCTTTGACAAAGATGGTCGTAGCTTCTGGGTAGTGAGCGCATCGTCATCAATCATTTCGAGCTTCCGATTCAACGAAAGCGGTTCGGTGGAGGAAATCGACAGTCGCGCTGCAACTGGGGAACCGGTAAATCCAGATGCTGCGAATCCGGCGGCGGGAGCCACCGGCTTCTCGGACATCGCTGAAACCGGAGACAGTGACTTCATCTACGAGTTGGCGACCGGCGCGGGAAAGGTGAATGTCTATCAGATTGGGTCGCCGGCTTCGCCGTTGAATCTCGTCCAACAGATTGGGACCGGATTGCCGCAGACCGGGGGAGTCATGGGTATCGCCTATGTCCAGCCAGCTGATGGTCACGAACGTTACTAAGACTACGTCGTGAGGCCTATTCCTGCTCACTAAACCGAAGACAATGGGCGCCTACACGGCGCCCATCGTCTTGTGCTTGAGCCTAGCGTCGTAACGGATTGTCTGTCGCAAATCTAAAAGTTGAATAGAGCAACTTCTCACTCAACAACAGTGCAGGTTAGCGATTGGGCCCTTCGGTGCGAAGTGCCGAGTTTTACAAGTTAATGTCGACCTCAATACCAGCTCCTCCTACGTTCAGGAAATATCGCGGGGCCTGCGCTTTGATCTCAGAATACGTCGCGGAAACGGCTGAAGGTCGGATCAGCTGCTGATTGTTTACGGGAGCGCTCAAGTGGGCTGCTATCAAGAAGAAGGTCAACATTTTGTTACTCGTAGCCCGATCACCGCACTATGACTTCGAAATCGACCAGGATCGTAGGAGATGTAACCTTCTCGTTCCCGGCGACTCTCATTTGTGAAGTGCATTGATGAGTTGTATGGATGAGCCTGCTGGAGACGAACACCGCCTGTGGGAGCATTGCTTCGGCATTGCGACGCCTCATCGCTCATAACCGGGCGAGCAGGCTCTCAGCTAAATCAGGGACTTTCATGATGCCGGCATGGAGTGTGCCACAACCGCCTCAAGGTACGAAAACAATGAAGATAACAATTAAAGTTTTTTGGGCCTGCATCGTTATGTCCGCAACCGGTGCTCTACACGCGCAGACCGTCCCCTCCACGCCGGCTGCAAAGAATGCGGTCGGCCTCGTCATCGGTGCGACTGAGATTCCGAGTGTTGGCCTAGAGAGGGGAGGCAGTGTCAATCTGAACTCAAGCCTAGCGCTTGGTGTCGAGTATGATCGTCTCCTCCTCGGTAAACATACTGCGCTCTATAGTGGTCTAGACTTTCTGGCATCTCCCTTTGATGTTAAGGTCAGCCACCCCGCCGCAGACATCAGCCCTGAATATGCATACCTCTTTCTTACGCCCCACATAAGGGTCACGCTTCATGCTGATGGAGCTTTGCAGCCATGGTTTTTGTTCGGTGGAGGCTATGCGGATTTCAGCCCCGCACAACCACACGCAGGAAATGTTAAGGTATCCGGCGCGGGCAGCTCTGGAACACTAGAATTCGGAGGGGGGATCGACACCAAGCCGCTCGTCCACCTCAAAGGTGTTCCGGTTATTGGCAAACTCCCGATCGGCACCAGGTTCGAAGTGCGCGACTTTTATTCGGGGCAGCCAAACTATGGCGTCCATTCCGACAGTAGCTTTCAGAACAACGTAGCTTTCACAGGTGGGCTCTTGCTGCGGTTTTGAGATGCCATGGACATCTCCATTCGCGCTCTACCACAGTGGCGCAGAACGATGCGCGAATCGAGTTCCCTTAGCGATATCGCTAGCCGACGGTATGGACCCAAATCCCTTGCAGCAGTACCCACTGGTAGTCCGACGTGTGAGCGTGCATGCCTGCCTTGAACTCGCCCCCTGGCTGCTTCAGCAGCGTGCCGAACGGACCTTTCTTGTGGTCGTTTTCGGTCTTGTGGATTGTGCCTGCTTGTGTCAGGAATATGTCGTCGAACGGCGTGCGATTCTACCGCTTGCAACCGGACGATGCGAGCATCTCGCTTGTCGCGGCATGGAAGAAGGAACCCCGTCGCCCGCGCTTCGCGCTTTTCTGGATCTGGTGAATGCGAACGCAGCGCAAATCCGGAAGAATGGCAGAGCTTCTCTGAAGGATTCACCGCGCGTAACTTCACAATCGGCTCGACGGAGCCGATGACTCCATGGTGCCTCCGGCAGACGGGTCAGTGGTCGGCAAATGCCAGATCCTGACCCTCATCTTCAGCGGCGCGGAGTACGTGATCCGGCGGCTGTGCGCATGACGGAAGCCTGCGCCGATATCTCACCGCACAGGATCATCCCTTCGCCGTGTGCGCAGACACTGAACGCGCGCAAAATGTCTTCCTACTGTGTTTAGGCCCCGGTTCCTCACGGCGTCAAGTTGACGACTAACGGGCACATCGGATAACTACCCCGAAATTCTCCGTTGACGCCAACAGGGCTGAGCACTCGTTGAGCATCGGTCGCGTGTAATTCTCCAGATACAGGCTTAGCTTCCAGAATCTTGGCGGCCCGGGCGTTTGGCACACAACCGGCACAGACGATGCCGTGAAGATCAGCTTTATAGAGGTTTCAGAAAGGTGCTATTGATCGAGGAATTCAATGACTTGAGCGGTATTAGTCAGCCAGAAACCTCAATGAAAATCATGTGATGTCATATTGAGTTCATCACGCGAAAGGGACAACAGCCGAGTTGCTTTCACATGAATCACTTTGTCCTGGTTTTGCAGGCGACCTTCGACCAGCAGAAATTTGCTGCGAGTGACGACCAAGCGGTCCCGGTCATAAAGATCAGGAGTAACGATCACATTGGCAATACCAGTCTCGTCCTCCATCGAAATGAAGATGAATCCCTTCGCAGTTCCAGGCCGTTGCCGGGCGATAACGCATCCTGCAGTTCTGACAAATTCTCCATCTCTGCAGTGACGCAATTCCTCAGCGGACCTAATGCCTTGGCGACGCAGCTCTGAACGACGATAGAACATCGGGTGCTGATCCACGGTTAGACCAGTACCCGCGTAATCAGCAACGAGTCTCTCGTCAACCGCCATCTGGTGCAATGGAAGATCATTCGACTCCTCGCACAACCATTCGCTGTCCTGCCGTAGCAGCGGGCCTTCCATCTTTCCTGCCCTCTCTACCTGCCACAGAGCATCCCGGCGATGTTCGATTCCCCCGAGCCAATTTAGCGCCCCGATCTGAGCGAGCCTCGTGAGATCTTTCTTCCCAAGGGATCGAACCCGTTGAGCGAGATCTTCTGTAGAGCGGAAGTACCCTCTCTTCTTGCGTAACGCGATCAATATCTCAGCAGCTTGCTTTGCAAGGCCTTTCACGTAACGGAGCCCGATGCGGAGAGAGAGCATTCCATCGGTCTCATGCTCAACGGTGCAGAGCCAGTCCGATGTCTGGACGTCAATCGGTTTTACACGGAGGCCATGCCGCTGTGCGTCTTTCACTAGGACCGCAGCACTATAGAACCCCATTGGCTGATTGTTCAGAATGGCGCAGGTAAACGCAGCCAAATATTTCACTTTGAAGTAAGCAGAGGCATACGCTATCAGGGCAAACGAAGCAGCATGACTCTCGGGGAAGCCATACAGGGCAAATGAGCTGATGTTTTGCACGATGGTTTCCTGCGTCTTAAGGTCGATGCCATTCGCAGTCATTCCTGCTCGAAGTTTGCCTTCGAGATTCTTCATTCGTTCCCACGAGCGCCGCATCCCCACCGCGCGGCGTAGTTCGTCGGCCTCCGCGCCGGAGAAATTGGCGACGGTCATGGCCATACGCAGGAGTTGTTCCTGAAATAAGGGCACGCCTAGCGTACGCTTCAACACGGGCTCGAGCGATGGATGCGGATATGAGACTTCTTCTTTCTTTTGCCGGCGCCGCATGTAGGGGTGCATCATCTGTCCCACGATGGGACCAGGCCGAATGATCGCTACCTGCACCACAAGGTCATAGAACTCTGTCGGGCGATTTCGCGGCAAGGAGGCCATCTGTGCACGACTTTCAATCTGGAACATGCCCACCGTGTCCGCTTTCTGCAGCGTCTCGTAGACTTCATCATCTTCCGGCAACTGCGCAAGATCGACTTTTTCTCCGTAATGCTGCGGGATCAGCTCGAGGCAATCCTTTAGCACCGCCATCATGCCTAATCCCAGCAGGTCCACTTTGATAATGCCGAGGTCAGCGCAGTCCTCCTTGTCCCACTGAACAACGGTTCGGCACGGCATGGACGCACGCTCCAGCGGCACAACCTGGTTCAACTGCCCATGACAGATCACCATGCCGCCGGAGTGTTGGCCGAGATGACGGGGCAGGTCCTGGATGCGCATCGAGAGTTCCAGATATTTCGCAATACGTGGATGCTGGATGTCGAAGCCTGCGTGCTGAAACGAGTGGGCCATCGTATCGGTCTTTCCGCGCCACTCCCACTGACCTACGAGGCCCGACAGCCGCCCAAGAGTGCCTTCATCGAAGCCGAGCGCTTTTCCGGTTTCACGAGCTGCAGACTTATTGCGATAGGTGATGACATTGGCAGTCATGGCCACACCGAGTTCGCCGTAACGTTGATAGACGTATTGGATTGCCTGTTCCCGCTTATCTTCCGACGGAAGATCGAGATCGATGTCGGGCCACTCGTTACGGCTCCCACTCAGAAAACGCTCAAAGAGAAGATCCATGCCCACTGGATCGATAGCCGTAATTTCGAGAGCGTAGCAGACAGCGGAGTTGGCTGCGCTACCCCGGCCCTGCACCATAATGTCATTATCCTTGCAGAACCGAATGATGTCCCAGACGATGAGGAAATACCCCGCGAAGCCAAGTTTTGCGATTAGTCCGATTTCGTATTCGACTTGCTTCCTTGCGCGTTTGAGTAAGCTCGAATTGTTCTTAGGTCCATATCTTCGTTGCACGCCTTCCTCGACACGTTTCCGCAGAAAGCTGTCCATCGTCTCGCCGTCTGGCACCGGATAGCGGGGAAACTTGTAGCCGAGATCGTTCAATTCAAAACTAAGACGCGAGGATAGGCTGACGGTGTTTTCGACTGCCCCCGAGACGTCGCAGAAGAGCGCAGCCATCTCGCGGGCGCTGCGCAGATGACGCCTGCTATTCAGGGCAAGCAAACGTCCTGCCTGGTCAAGTTTGACGTGATGTCGAATCGCGGTGAATAGATCCTGAATCTCGCGCTCATAGGCAGTCGCATAGCGAACGCCGTTCGTGGCGATCAGCTGCAGATTCAGGCGGCGGGCAATGCGAATCGCCGCTTGGTTTCGCCATTCTTCTTCACGCTCCTGGTGACGTTGTAGCTCGACATAGACGTTCTCGCTTCCAAAGATGCGTATCAGTTCTTCGACAGTTTCGCGCCCCGCGTCTTCTCCCCCACGCATCAAGGCAGCCGCCAACGGCCCCTCATCACCTCCGGTCAAGCACACCAGGCCAGAGGCGTATTGCTCCAACTCAGCAAAGGTGGCTGCTCCATCATCTTTCGTTGTTTCACGCATCTTGAACTGCGTGATGAGCTGGCAAAGGTTTTGATAGCCCTTCCGCGATTCGCAAAGCAACGGCAACCGTGCCGGCTCTTCTTGGTGTTGATGAGGGAGCCATGCCGGGGGGATGAGCCGTGGACCGAAACTCAAGACCGCGACTTCCGCGCCAATGTGCGCACGGACATCATTGCGCTTTGCAATCGTATGGAAACGGGCAGAGCCGTAGACGCCGTTATGGTCGAGCAGTGCCATTGCCGGCATCTCCAGTTCAATTGCCCGCTCGATCAGATCCTCGGGTTGCGAGGCAGCCTGAAGAAAACTGAAGGCGCTTGCCGCATGCAGCTCGACATATCCACTAGTCATAGAGAGCTACCATTCGCCAGTTGTCCTCCATCCGCTCACGCACCACGCAGCAGCACAGTACATCCCCTATCTGCGAGCGTGCTACCAGGTCCCACTGCTCGTACCCCCAAAGAGTGGAACCCCACCATTCCCCGCTGGTCAGCCAGGGTCCATATGCATGTTCGACAGCGTAACGATGATCCCGGAAGACGAAGGTATTCGGACGCTGACGTCGCACGGTAACCAACGCGGCCTCAGTAGGACGCAGCATCCGCAATGCAGGGCGTAGCGAACCGGTAGTAATCTCGCTTGGTTGTCCAGATGGGATACTGAAAGGCTCCATGCAAAATCCGTCCGCCTGGTTCGTGTCCTTTAGGACAGGGCGGCCAACATTGCCATCGCCGACAATAGCGCGAATGCGCGCGAGTGTGACATCAAGCCGCGATGGTTCCGGTAATTGCGGAGAGAACAGGCCAGTCTGTACCTTGCTGGTGCTGCCCGGCTCGGCTTCCAGTGCAACTGCGAGAATTGCAGCATCCGGAGGGTGTGCTTCGAGTTCAAGGTGAAGTAGTTTGATCCAGAGCTGCCTGTCATTCATCGACAATGCCGGTCGGACTGTGCAGGTGTGGTCTGCGCCTCCTTCGAGCGTCAACCTGATGGTGATGGAAGCCAGAGCCAATACACGCGCTTTTGCTCGGAGAATGAGCTGTTCGAGCATGACGTTCACGACGAACATCAGTGCATCGAGAAGTTCTAGTGGAGAATCTAGCTCCATATGCTCGGCGAGAGTAAATACAGGTTCCATCGGCTGAAGCAGCTGGGATAGCTCGCCACGCGCCAACTGACGAAGGCGTTTGCCCGCATGTCCCATTCGGGCGATCAGTCCTTTCTCGGGAAGCTCCGCCATAGCTCCCAGCGTTCGGATTCCCCATAACGAGAAGGTCTCCGCCTGTTCTTCGGCTAGGTCGAGCACAGTGAGCGGCAGAGAGGCGAGTGCAATCCCCTCATCACCTGGCGGGATGATCTCCGTAGTTCGCGGCGAGAGTCCTTTGGCAAGCGCGACAGCCGCATGCAAATTCCCGCTGACAGCAACACAGGCCGTAATGCCAAGTGCACCGATGCGGGTCAGAAGACTCCTCGCCAGCGCCTCGGGTGGTCCGAAGAGCTTCTCAGTGCCTGCAATGTCGATAACACAAAGAAAAACTCTGTCTTCGCCGAGGTCCTCAATGCGTGCCGAGAAGCCACCCGCACATTCGAGCAGGACCGTCCTTGCCGCCGCTTCTTCGCTGTGTGAACGACGCAGCACGGTGACGTTAGGAAAGGTATCTATCTCGACCTGCGTCATACCATGCACGATGCCGAGTGCTTGTGCCTTTGCATTGAGCGATGCCGCCTCTTGCAGGGGTGGTTCGCCTTCCATGACAACGCACGGCTGTCTACGTAACTCATTTCGCAGACGGAGCAATGCCTGGGCAGGAAATTCTCGTGCAAAAATAGCCGCGTAAAGCTCGACGTCTTCGGTCATCGCGCACCTGCCCAGGTCGATTGACTGTGCCAGCGCGCGCCATTGTCTCGCTGTGGCGGCTTCTTCAGCGGAATGACACTTGCAGAAGTCGGAGCAAAACGTCGTCGTTCCACTTCGAGGCGATGCTCGATGCCGGTAAATACCGTCATCTCATCATTGCGTGCATCCCCGGGTTGAAATCGCAGCAGCAATTCCCCGGCACTTTTCGCGCAAGGATGCTGTGTCAAAAGCAGCAGGCTCGCTTGTGTCCGTTCCACGGCTGCGCGATAGCGAAACCAGATCGACAGTTCCACACGGGACGCATACTGAGGTGCTACCCCTGCCATATCGAGCACAATTGCGCTGAAGCCGCCTCCTTGCAAAAGGAGGTCGGTTGCGCCCAACGCCCGCTCGATTTGCGCCCACGGTTTGCGGGCCCGGGTGTGCAATTTGTTTTCTTGCCCAAGCGGCCGCATGTTCGGGTCGAATCTCTTTCGCTCCAGACGTCTCCTTGGTTGCGGCTCGGCGCAGCGTGGTGCCGTCACTTCCGGTTTCAGGAGATCACCGACCGCATCGGAGATTCCCTTTGTTTCATTGCGCGGATGAGTTCCGAACCCTCCGCCATGCAGCCCTTGCTTCACCGGAGGAGGAACGAGATATTTGCCAGGGAGCGTGAACTCACAGTTGACAGCCCGCTTCGATGTCGCCACAGGGACTCCGCATCGCACCCACAGCAGACGGGAAAGGTCTACGCCTGCTGCGGCTGCAGATTCTGGATGGAAGGCATCGCACACATCGATCCAGGCACAAACGCTGCCTTCATGCGTAATGCGAGCCAGGTAAGAGAGAGTCAGCGAAGTGCGCCCACTACATTCCGGCCCTGTCATCTCCGTAACTGCCCCGACAGGCAGACCGCCAGTGAGCAACTCATCTACTGACGCAACACCCGTCGGGGAAACGAGCCGAATAACTTGCTGCGCTGGTGTTAGCGCCGAGGGAATGCGGTGCGCGAGTGCGGTTTCGATTTGGCGGCGGATTGCGGAGGCGGACTGCATAGCGATGCTTTCGCCTTATATTCGCCTCGCGACTAGGGTCCTCGTCAATCGGTCAACGCACCATATGCTGTGCAGCTCGTCGCTAAATGGCAGATATTGGGACAGATAAAAGTGCGATGTTTAATACACCCAAGCTACGCCGTGATGAGTTCTTTGAAGTACGAATCTCCCCGATATGCCTCCAACCATCCTGATTGTGACGTACGCAACCAAGTCGATAGCTCGCCCTCTTCGATATCACGCAGAGGAACACCGCCCGAGCCGCGCATGGCAAGCAGAACACGCGCAGCCCGCAGGGCGGCGGAGAATGCCCGAAGCAGTGTCCGGGCGCGTCGAGAGAAAGCTTTAAAGGGTCCTGTTGCTTTCCAAGAGGAGTCGTGCCATTATTCCTGTTGGAAACCTAAAGGTCGAATGGCCATGAAAGAAAAGCCCGACGTCTTGCAAGGAACGCTCGCG
>DATAYL010000179.1:0-5832 GCA_036272575.1 Bryobacteraceae bacterium
CAGTAAGTTCGCCAAGTGGCCCGATTTCGGGACTTTCCACAGCGGGCACATTTCCCTGCAGGGGAGCGAGAAGAAGGGCGATGACGGAATCAAGCTCTACTTCCGCAATATCAAAATCAAAACACTGTGAGCCGAGCGAAACTTCGCTCGTATTGGTCCGCAGGCTTTGCCCACGGCAGTTTAGTTTCTTACCGATAATTAACCGGCGGCAAAGAAAATGCTGCATGGGGTAACCCCAACTTGAACCGCAGCCGATCGTATTCCACCAACGGCTGAAACACTTCGGGCTCCGACAAGGGCCAGAGCGGCGCGCTCGATGCTGCGCGATCCAATAACGCGTTGACCGCTCTCCGGGCCGCCTCATTCGTGGCCTCCATACAGGCAACATCCGTATATGTTTTCACATAGTCAGAAGCTAAGAACAAATTTGAAATTTCCGTGCTCGCCTCTGACCGGATAATTTGACCATACAGCCTGGCCATATTGCTCGCCCACAAAGCCACCAGGCGGGCCCATACCAGGTCCGCCCCGCGGACCGCCTGGACCAGGTCGAGGACCTCCGGCGCGCCCCCGGCTCTCTCCACCCGCAATTGCGTGCGGCCATCCCTCGCCGGCAGGCCGATGGGGATCGAAGGGGGCTTGGCATCGAGCGGCTTCGCTGGCAACGAGAACGAGCTCGCGGGTTGCCCGATCAAGAGCGCGATGGCATGCTCGTACTGGGCGCGAGCAATGCCTATGCTGGTCGCGTTGGCTCGTGCTGTGCGAAGGTTCGTTTCCGCCCACCCGTCTGGCAAGCGAAATCCGGAAAGTTTGTGTTTTGCTTTTTTGGATTTTGGGGTGCATCGCATGCACCCCTGCTACCCGGCGAGGGGCAGAGGCTAGCAAAGGCAAGTCAGGGGGGACCACCCACGCTTGGAGCGAAGCGGAAAGTGCGTAGCGAAGCGGAGGCCTGCAACGGAGTGAAGGCTGGGGGATGACTTGCCTGCGCGAGGAGGCGGAGCCTCCTTAGGGTCCTCCAAGGCAAGAATTCCCACGCCTTTGCTGGTAGTGAAATGCGTTTTCCGACGTCACTTGCTGGTGACACTACCTGAACCAAGCGGTAACGAGCAGCATCGGTAGGTTGAGCAGTGTACTCTGTAAACAGACATGATGCAGGAGGGCCGAAGGAGGTCGATCCATGACGAAGCTGAGCCGACTAAGCTGAGGTCGAACTTACTGATCCAGGTTCCGCCCGGCCAGTGGAAACGCGCGAGAATCGAGGATGTGGATTCTCCGAACATTTCAAAGATGCATGCCGAAACCCAGCAGAACCGCCTAGATTTCCTTCAAACGGATTTGGCGCTCTGTTTCACGTTTTCCGATTTGGCAGCTACAGAGCTTGAAACAATGGGCGACCGGGAAGCTGCCTTACGGGTCCAAGCAAAGGCGGAAGAAGGACATGCCGCCATTGCAAGCTTCTTGCTAGATGTTGGTGATGGTCCCCAGAAGCAGGCCATACAGCAGAAGTTGGCTGACCTCCGCTCCAAACTGGACAGCTTACAGGGCGCCCTACAGCCCGGAACGGCAGCAAGCGGCTGATATCGGATCGAAGCTCGCGCGTCGTCCTTTCGTATCGCGTCGGGCCACCGTGCCAGTCGCGTCCCTTCTTCTCTTTGAAACCTCCCGACAGCCAGGCTCCTCTAATTCGCTTGGTTCCATGCCGATTTCTACCAAGTGCGTACAGCGCAAGATCTCATAAACCCAATAGTGATTTGACTGCCACCAACCTACTCAGTACTCCTGTGTGCCTTTCTCTGGGCGGCAGGTATGCGGTGATTACTGCGGACACGGAAAGGGTTTAGAGTTAATGAACGTTCATCTGGTTAACCCGAGCGACAAGTCGTTCGGGACAGCGGTTATCACTCCCCGCTGGTTGTATGTCCTAGCTGCCGCTACTCCGGATGCCTTCGGAGACGCCCAGATTTGCGACGAGACTCTCGAACAACTTGACCCCTCAAGCGTCAACCCTGGCGATGTGGTGGGAATCGGAATCCACACTGGCAATGCACTCCGCGGCTATCAGATCGGCAGAATAGTCCGGGAGCGCGGCGCATGGGTGGTGTTCGGCGGAATCCACGCGACCTTGTACCCAGAAGAAGCTTTACGGTTAGGGAGTGCTCATTCGGTAGTCAAGGGCGATGGTGATGTGGTCTGGGCGGAAGCTTTGAAGGATTGCATGAAGGGCGGGCCGGCTTCAGTGTATGAGGGCGGAAGGATCGAATCCGATCGTTTCTTGCCAGCACGTTGGGATCTGCTTCCAGATGACAGCTATATGTGGGCTTCGGTTCAGACGATTCGAGGCTGCCCGAAACACTGCTCGTTTTGCTCCGTGTGGCGCACCGATGGTCAGCGTCCAAGACAACGGGCTTCTGACGGTGTTGTCCGGGAAATCGTCGAACTGCGTCGCAAGGGGTTCCGCTTCATCGCCTTGGCCGACGACAACTTCTACCCGGTCACATTGACCGATCTGCGATTGGCCGAGCGGCAAAACAATCAGCAGAAGTTGAATGAGCTTCGGGCGATTCGTGAAGAAAGATTCGAGTTGATGGCGAGCTTGGCCGAACTGCCCTCCGACATGGTTTTCTACACCCAGATCACCATGGAGGCGGCCGAAGATCCGGAGTTTCTCGATGCCATGCGGAGAGCGCACATCAGAGGCGCGCTGGTGGGAGTAGAAGCCGTCACGCCTGAAGGACTGAAGGCCGTCTTCAAGGACTTCAATTGCTCGGGCGAGAATCTGGTTGAGCGACTCCAGACTTTCCAGGCACACGGGATCCATGTTCTCGGCTCCTTCATTTTCGGCTTAGCTACCGATCAGCCAGCTACGTTTGATTCGACGGCAGAGCTCGCGCAACGAGCGGGCATCACGTTCGCGCAGTTCGTCATGCTGACGCCGTTTCCTGGAACTGTCGATTTCGAGCGTTGGGAGAAAACTCAGGCAGAGACCGGAGAGAGTGTCAACGGTATTCCTCTCACACGCTACTGGTTGATACCGACTGCGGAGAGGCCCAAGATGTTCACTCCGCATCCCTCTATGACATCGGACGAAATCCGGGAGCACACGCAACGTGTTTGGGACGCATTTTATAGCATGGGTTCGATCTGGAAACGATCTCGCTGTGTCACATCCATCCGGGCCCGCCTGGCGTTCGTGTTCGTATCTAAACTGTACCGGCAGATGTATGCCGGCACCGGAATTGCCACCGACAGCGCGCGACAAAGTCGAGCCCGTCTCTGGGCACGCTTGCTTGCGATTCCTTGCCGCCGATTATTTCAGGGCAAACCTTTGCCGAGTCTGAAAGTGCCTGAACGGAGCAAACGGCGAGCACCACTAAAGATGCAACGGGATGTGAGTGCGAACGAAGGTACCAGTGAAAGCTCCCTTCATGTGCTGAACTAGCTTTATGGCGCGAGCGAGCCCGGGAAGAAAACCGTTGTCAAATCATCTGGAACTTTCCGCCCTCCGTCAACTTTCCGCAAAACTCGGCTGTAACCCGCTGCTGGTGCAAGCGGCGACCGGCAATACATCCATCAAAATCGACTCTAACCTTTGGATAAAGGCTTCGGGAACGTGGCTAGCGGACGCGGATCGGAGTGACATCTTCATTCCGGTGGATCTGGCTAAAATCCGGGGCTGCATTGATAAAGGAATTCAATACGCAGCTGAGTACAGGAACTCATCAGGGGTATGCGTGGAGCCGTCCGTGGAAGCCCCCATGCATGCCCTGATGCCCCACCGGGTCGTCATACACGTGCATGCCGTCAACACGATTTCCTGGGCGGTGCGCCATGACGGCCCATCTCAGCTGGCGCACCGCCTCGCGGGTTTGTCCTGGCAGTGGATTCCTTACGTGTCCTCCGGCTTGCCGCTTGCCTTGAAGCTATGCAGTGTCATATCTTCCTCTCCCGACGTACTTATACTCGCTAACCACGGGCTCGTCGTAGGCGGAGAAACCTGTAAAGCGGCGGAAGCTCTTCTCACAAAAGTAGAGGATCATTTGGTCACTTCTCCACGCTCTGGATCTGCACCTTGCTGGTCTCAACTAGAAAGAATGGCGGCGGCCGAGCCATGCTGGCGAGTACCGGACAGTGTGGGGGTACACGGACTGGGTACAGATGCTGCGTCTGTCCGTATAGTCGGCAGTTACGGAGATTGAACGGTAGCGGGTTATACGGTAACTCGACGGGCAGGCCAGAGTGAATCCTCCTGGCGCTCTTCAGCAGGATTTCGACGAGCCCGAGAATACTCCCGAAGAGCGGCCAGTTTGCCTGCAACTTCTAAGAAGTTGGTATGGTCCATTGCACAAAGCGGATGCATCGCTGTGGCGGGATACAGGGTTGGGAGTTCCTTCATTTGGCCGCGCGATATGGGGTAGTCGTACTGCTTGTACTGCTCTATCGGCGAGGGTGGGACTGGTCAAATAGCGGAAATTTGAACGACGCATTCAAGCTGGGATTGCATCCACAGTACGGAAACACACTCTTGCGTTCACAACCTGTAACAGAAATGCGCCGCTCTTGATACTTCCCATCCCGCTGCGTGTCGGCTTTTTTGTTGGACTACTTTCTCTCGCCCTTTTCGGTATTGGTATTTATCTTCTGTACCGCGCTGCGCGGCGATGCGTTCGCTACGACCTTGTGCGACGTCCGGACTTCGACACTTATCCCGAACGTGGACCCGAGATTCTTGCCGTCCGTCATACCGTGACTTCGAACGAAGCACTGCACGACTGGGCCATAATGATTCCCTTAATAGCTGGGCTGGCGTTGTTGTTGCTAACCTTCGCGGGCCGGCACTTAGTGAAGTTGGCATTTCCGGTGGGCAACGATGAACCAGTGGCCATGCGGACCGGAAGCGCTACAGAGATTACGGGAAGCGACGGAACAAAGATTCACGTCGAGCTTTACGGGCCGGCGGACGGGCCGACGCTCGTCTTTACGCACGGTTGGGGAACAAACAGCACCGAGTGGTACTATGCCAAGCGGCATCTCGCAGACCGGTTCCGCCTCATTCTCTGGGATCTGCCCGGTTTAGGCGAATCGACTCAACCAGAGGATCGAAACTTTGCGCTCGAGAGAATGGCATCTGATCTCCGTTCCGTTCTCTCACTGGCCAAGGGGAAACCGGTCGTGCTTGTGGGACACAGTATCGGAGGCATGATCAATCTGACATTTTGTCGTCTCTATCCCGGGCTTCTGGGTACTCAGATCGCCGGAATTGCTCAGCTGGATACAAGCTATACGAATCCGGTGAGGACAACCAAGGGAAGCGCGTTTTCGCTGAGCATCCAAAAGCCGATTGCCGAACCGATTCTGCACGGTATGATCTTTCTCTCACCGCTGGTCCGGCTGACCAATTGGCTCAGCTACGAGAATGGTCTCTCGTACCTGGAGAATGCACACAGTTTATCCGGCGGCTCAGAGACTCGGGGGCAGCTGGATCTCGTGTCACGCTACCAATTTGAGTCTTCCCCGGCCGTGGTGGCGCGCGGTACCCTTGCAATGTTCCATTGGGATGCGAGCCCCGTGTTGCCGCGCGTGAACACTCCCGTGTTGATCCTTGTGGGACAGCAGGACACGACCACGCTTCCGACGGCTAGTGAGCACATGCAGAAGACCATGCCGCAGGCGAAACTGCAGATGGTGAACCCCTCAGCACATTACGGGTTGTTGGAGCAGAACCTGACCTATGACGCAGCCCTGGCGCAGTTTGCGTTGGCGCGTCTCAAACTGTAGCGTAGCTTCCGGTGCTCTGAATTGCTGCCATAATGACGTGCGATGATCTCTCTTCCG
>DATAYL010000180.1:0-6826 GCA_036272575.1 Bryobacteraceae bacterium
TCTTGGCTTCGTCCCGGTCGCATGAGTGAACACCTGGTTGGCTTTGATAGCAAACTCGAATTCTGGATTCTCAACAGCATCCGACCACTTCCTCGCGATCTCCGGCTCGAATGTCCGGTAGAACGTGGCATTTATCTCACAGGTGTTGAAGTAGCGAGAAAGATAAGTCAGCTCTGGAGTGGAACCACCGACATCGCGTTTGACGGAGCGGGGATATACGATGCCTTTCCAATCGGGATAGGAATAGCCGGAGGTTCCGATGAACAGTCGTGCCGTGGCATCTCCGCTTTTCGCCATGTCACATAGGATGCTCGGTCAAGCAGCTAGTCGATCGAACGATGCCCAGGCCCCCGGCATGTCTAATGAGCATGGCAGGCCGTGTACCGTTCCCGCAGGCCGGGTTTACCACCGACCGGCGCCCCGATGAGTGACTCGGCGATTTTGCACACATTGAGACTAGCGACCACTCATCCAGAGCCGATCCGATGATCGCTCTCTGTTGCTGCGTCACTCCAGCGCAGTCTTCATCAGGGCCACCGGATTTTCAGGGCGTAGATCTCCTGGTAGCCGGTGTCGCGGGTAAAGATCGGAGAGCCGTCGGGCGCGACGTCGATTTGAGTGTTGTCATCATTCACCACCCGGTGAAAGTCTCTCAGGCTGGTGATCGTTTCCACCCGTTGGTCGGCGAACCGGATGCGCTCGGCCTTTGGCTCCGCACCCCCCGTCGTGAAATAGAGATACTTGCCATCCGGCGATATCATCCAGTTCACGATGCTGCCGACGTTTTTTGGGCCCAGATCGGCCGATTGCTGAGTCTTTAAATTGAATGTCACGAAGTTTGTTTCCTTGCGGCCAGGGCCTACCAGCGTATTCTGGTCAATCCAGAGGCCGCCGGACGGGGCGAAAAGAACAGCGGATTTCTTCCCTGTACGTACATCGACAATGTGATGCTCGTAATTTTTGGTTTCATACGAGAGATCGTTTCCATCAGGCGACCAGCTCGCAAAGAGAGCGTTGTCGCTGACCGCGTGAGGACTCCCTCCATCCGTACTGATTACGAACAGTTTGCCTTCATTGGTGTGGAATGAAATTTTGGTTCCGTCTGGTGAAATGGATGGGAAGAGCACGTCCATTGGAGGAAACGTCAGCTGCATGCGTTCGCTTCCATCGCTGCGGCTGCGCCACAGCGCATGATCCGGGTAGGTAACGTAAGCGACCCATTTCCCGTCTCTGGAGAATGTCGGGTCGGTTGCTGAAATTCCCGAGAGGAAAGGCTGGAACTGATTCGACTTCATGTCGTAGCGAACCAGTTCGCCACGCTGCTTCGTGCCGAGAGCAAAAATCTGCTTTCCATCCCTGCTCGGGTATGGATACGAATAAGGCAACGGTCCATTTGTAAGCCGAATCGGTTTTCCCTGGCGGCGGAACGGTCCGGTCTGCATAGGGAGCAACCAGATATCAGTCTGCTGTGCAGTCCCGGCTTGATACACGAGATACTTCTCATCCGGAGTCCAGATAAAGCAACATTCATCGGGGCTGAGCTTCCGGATCTCTCGAAGACCTGTCCCGTCCGCTCCTATTTCGAACAGCCTTCGATCGCCGACCTGCCGCCGAGCGAGGAGAATTCGCTGGCCGTCCGGCGCAACCGACACATCCCCAACGAGACCGGGAAAGGAGAGCAGCTTGCGCTGGTTTGAGCCATCCTTGTCGGCAATGAGCCAGTCCGTTCTGCTGCCTTTTCCATTCCCATCTGCTCCGCGAATGAATTGAGGGAAAACGATCCGGCCATCGGGGAAGATATCCGCATTCTGGGTCTCTAAACTTCCGAGACGGCGCGGCTCTCCTGCCGGGAGCGGAATCAACCATAGTGGGGCATCTGATGAGTCAATATTGCTGGGGACAACAGCAACCAATGCTGAACCATCGGGCTTTACTCCCGCTACGTAGGAATTTCCAAACGGGGTTTCAACCGGCGCTGTCGCTCCACCTGTAACCGAGACCTGGGCGATTTTCACGTTTCCTGGCCGGCCTTCGCTGAAGTAAATCCGCGATCCATCGCTAACCATGTATGCCTTTGGTTGGCCATCATCGGTGAGTTGCGTGATGGACTCGACCACCGGAACTGCCGGCGGGATGCGCCACCATGCAATCAGGACAGCAGTGAACACGACCACAACTCCTGCCGCCACGACCCATAGCAAACGCGAGCGCGAGCGCGGGGCGACCGCAACAACCGCGGCGCTGCCCGATTCCGACGAGGCTTCCAGCGCAAAGGCCAGATCCGATGCGGACTGGAAGCGCTGCTCGGGATTCTTCTCCAGGCATCGATGCACCACGCGTTGCAGCCCCGGAGGAGTGGTCTGCACGATCTGCGAAATGCTGGGCGGGTCGTCGTTCAGGATGGCGGTCATCGTCTCTGCCGACGTGGACCGCTGGAATGCTCGCTTGCCGGTCAGCATCTCGTAGAGGATCGCGCCGAAGGCGAAGATATCGATGCGATGGTCAACTGGCTTGCCGCGCACCTGCTCGGGAGACATGTATCCGGCGGTGCCCATCACCATGCCGGGATCGGTGTTCTGGACCATCGTCGGCGCGGTGCCGCCGGGGTCCGGTTGGTTCTGCATCAATTTTGCGAGACCGAAGTCCAGAATTTTGACGCGCCCGTCTTTTGTGACGAACAGGTTCTCCAGCTTGAGGTCGCGATGAACGATGCCTTTTTCGTGCGCGGCCGCTAATCCATGGGCGATCTGCACGCTGTAATCGATTGCTTTGCGAACCGGCAATGGGCCGTGCTGCAGCAGTTGCCGCAGCGTCCCGCCTTCCAGCAGCTCAGAGACCAGATAGGGTGCGCCTTCAAAGACGCCGAAATGGTAAACGGCGAGAATATTGGGATGGTTGAGAGCCGCGGCGGCCTGCGCTTCCTGTTCGAAACGGTGCAGCCGTTCTGGATCGCTCCAAACAAAGGTCGGCAGGACCTTGATCGCGACCTCCCGTTTCAAGGCCGGGTCACGCGCGCGATAGACCTCTCCCATTCCGCCTGCGCCGAGCAGACCGAGAACTTCGTAGCTATCGAGTTTCGTGCCAGCGGCTAAAGGCATCGGTGCGCGGATTATACCCCCCATGCGAAGTGGGTAGCACAATGCTCATTTGCAGATGTGACCATCCTGGCGCCATAAGGCATTTATTCCGGGATCACGTTCACACCGGAAATATATCTCCGGTTGTTGCCTTCAGGGCAAGTCACTCATCGAGCTATCCAGGTCTTCGGCAAGTGGCCGATTAGGCGACTCTTCGTCCAACTGGGAGGTACCCCAGTGGAAGTCAGTGAACACTAGCGCGTTTATCAGGAGTAATACCGAACCCGTCTGCCATGCTCAATAAGTGCTTTGCCTGTTGGCGACGGTTGATATTTCCTAAGCGGTGATGAGCCCGCGTCCACGCCTTGGGAGACCACGTTCTATGAATGAAGGCAGAGCAAGCACGCAACTCAATTCACTGGCTACGGACAAAATGAGCCTTGCGTGATATACACTTCGCTTCGGGACAAGCGCCCATAAGAGGTCCGGTGGATGGCACTCACTTCTAAAGATGGGTTTTGGCTAGGCAGGAATTATATGCTTTGCCCGCTGCTTGGAGCATCATTAGTGGCGTCATTTTCAACTCTGCGGAGCAGGGCTCAAGATACTGCGCCAGGATCGCCGCAAACGGACACCGCCTGGTCGCTCTCGACCACCCGCTTTGACAACCGCTTTGAAAGAGAACCGTACATCGGCAACGGCTATATCGGTCTTCGCGTACCGGCTGCGGGCATGGGCTATCTCGGAGATCTCGGCAAGGTCGGTTGGCCGATCGGTACTGAACGCATCGCGTCTGCAATTGCGGCGGGCGTCTATGCGAAGGTCGCCGACGGCACCTTTTATCACGACGAGAAACAGGCGATCGCTCTGATCCCGAACTGGTCGACTCTGACCTTCGGTGACGCATCGGGCAGCTATTCGCCGGCTACAGCATCGTCGGGTAGTGTCAGCGAGTACCGGCAGGAGCTCGACCTGCGCACCGGCATAGTCAGCACCTCTGGTATCTGGACCTCGCCTGGCGGAAACAAGACGCGCTTCCTTTATCGTGTGGGCACCGACCGCGCGCGTAGCCACGTTGCAGTGGTGACGCTCGAGCTGACACCGATGTGGACGGGGAAGGCTATAGTCAGCAGCGTTCTCGATTGGGCCGGGGCGCGCCGTCTCGACCTGGTTGCCGTTGGAGTCGATCTTCCGAAGCAGACAATCTACGTCAACTCCAAAGCGAAGGCGACAAATATTGTGGTCGCGGAGTCAGCGGCACTGCGAAGCTCGTGTGAGTCAAAGCCATCTGAGGAGAAGCCGCAGATAGCTGGAACGGCAGCGGAGCAGGTGACCTTTGAGGCGCAGGTGGGAAAGAGCTGCTCGTTCGTAAAGTATGTGGCAGTTGTTACGGGTCGGGACTCGTCGAAGCCGGAATCAGATGCCCGTACGGAATCCCAGGAGGCTGCTCGTCGCGGCCTCGACGCATTTCAGCAGGAGAACCGCGCTGCGTGGGACAAGATGTGGAAAGCCGATATCGTGGTCGATGAAGACCCGGCGCTGCAAGAGGCGATCCATGCGAACGAGTATCAGCTCTACGCTAGTATGTCTCCTGAGAGTCCGGCGAGTATCGGCCCGTCGGGGTTGTCGAGCGATGGCTATGCGGGCATGGTCTTCTGGGACGCGGATACCTGGATGTTTCCCGCACTGCTCGCCCAGCATCCCGACATAGCCCGCGTGATGGTGGACTACCGCTCGACTACACTGCCTGCGGCGCGAAAAAATGCCACCAACAATGGATACGCGGGTGCGATGTATCCGTGGACTAGCGCGATCTCCGGAGACATGGGTGACGAATGCTACGGTGCGGTCACTGACACGAAGGGAAAAGTGATTGCCGATCCGAACAAGAGCTGTACGCAACAGCTTCACCTGCAATCTGACGTGGCGCTAGCGCAATGGGAGTATTACAAGGCCACTGGCGACAAGCAGTGGCTCGCGCAAAAAGGATGGCCGGTGCTTGAGGCCGTTGCTGAGTTCTGGGCATCGAAGGCGACTCCGTCAGCCGGCGGATACGCGATCAACCAGGTACAGACGCCCGATGAATACGCCACGGACACCGACAACGATGCTTATACCAACGCCGCCGCCTCGCTCGAACTCGAGGCGACGATCGAAGCCGCGAGAATCCTCGGCAAGACCGTGCCGAAATCCTGGTCGACGATAGGCGCTGGTCTCATCAAGACGATGCCAGTCGATGCCGCACTCAATATTTATCTTGAGCATCAAGGCTATGTCGCGCAGCAGATTAAACAGGCCGACGTGGTAATGCTGACCTACCCTTTGGATTTTTCCATGCCCAAACTCATGAGCGTAAATGATCTCAACTTCTACACGCCGCGCACTGATGTCAATGGGCCGGCGATGACTGACGCCATTCACTCGATCGCGGCGGCAGCGATCGATGCCCACGGCTGCTCAGCATACACTTACCTGCTTCGGAGCTATCAGCCATTTCTACGCGAACCATATCTCCAGTTCTCTGAATTTGGACCAGTAAAGCTGACCGCAACTGCCTACGATTTTCTTACCGGAGTTGGCGGCTTCATGCAGGAGTTCCTCTATGGCTTTTCCGGTTTTCGTCCTCAGGTGAATGCGGTGCGGCTCGATCCGAGCCTGCCGCCTCAGCTTGCCGGAATCACCCTGAGTAATCTGCAATGGCAGGGCCGCATTTTCACCATCCGCATTGGACCGCGGGAATCCAGCATCACGCTGAATTCCGGCGCGGCAATGCCGCTCATTACGGCACGTGGGGCGGAGACTGCGCGGCTCGGCACTCCACTTGTCATCCCAACGCGACGCCCTGATCTGCAGCCTACCGAAGACCTTGTCCACTGCCGGCAGATCTCGGTTACATCATCGGTTCCTGGATCGCCGGCTGTCGCCGCCGTCGACGGAAGCCCCGCGACAGCATGGACTGCCGCAGAACCCGCAGCGAAACTCACCGTCGCTCTGGCAGCTCCGGCGACGTTGGGAACGATCAAAGTGCTTCGTGGAAACCGGGATCCTTTTCCATACGTGGTCGAAGCATCCTCCGACGGTGTTGATTGGAAGGCAATTGCCAATGCGCTGGCAAATTCCCCTACGGGAGTCGATGAATTCAACTCTCCGCCGGTCGAGGCGAAATTTGTGCGCCTCGTCTTTCCTGGTGCTGGCGACGCGAAGCCCGGCAGCATCGCTGAGCTGACGGTGATGGCCGCCAAGACCCACTGAGTTGCCGTCTTCGGGCGAATCTGCAGAGGATACCGGCAAGTGATAATGGTTGTCTTGGGCATTAACCCTAAGTTCTTCGCTTGGAATAAGTGCTTAATTTGGGCACCTTCTGCCCTCTTGAGGCCGAGCTAATGTTGGCTTCTGAACAGCGATGTATGGCTACGTACAGGAGCGAACGCCAGGCGGCCTGATACGAGACGTAGGGATGCCCGTGCGGCGAATCGCCAACGAGCTCACCGATAATGGGTCACTCCCCGAAAGTCGGCCAGTGTTTACAAATCCAGTCCACCTGGACGTAAAACGGGCTACGCGGACACATGACTGTGTCTGCCGCGCACGGAAGCCGACTGTACGTGTAGCCGACTTCCATGTAAGTCAAAGTCAAGAGGAAAGCACGAGATTTCTTAGGCGCGCTTGGGAGAGCGCGCTTTGGTCTGATCAGAACTTTCCTTACGCAACCTTTGCCTCTCGGCTGGTGGTTCCTGCTTACCGCAGAA
>DATAYL010000181.1:0-4932 GCA_036272575.1 Bryobacteraceae bacterium
TCTCCCTTCAAGCGGTCGAGTCCCCTGACCGTTCCTGCCCAGATGCTGCCGTCGCGGTCTTCGAAGACGCTTTGGACACGATCGCTGGACAGCCCGTCCGCACGAGTGTACGTTCGAAACCGGCCATCCTTATATCGGCTAAGGCCTGAAAGAGTGCCGATCCACATCGACCCGTCACGCGCGGAAATCATGGCCATCACTTTCTTCCCGGGCAATCCTTCTTTTGTAGAGTACTGCGTAAAAACGGAGCCGTGCCGGCGAAACACTCCTTCGTAAGTGCCGATCCAAAGGTCGCCACCAGCATCTTCGGCAAGGCTGTTGACGCACGTGTTACGGAATCCGTCGATGGTCTGAAAGCGTTTCCCATCGAACCAGGAGATCCCACCGCAATTGTTGCCAACCCAAAGAGTGCCGTCGTGAGCAACGAGGACCGTCATCACCAGCAGATTTGGTAAGCCGTCCTGTACGCCGTACATGTGGACCACCTGCTTTTTGAAGCGATTCAAACCTTGCCCGTTGGCGCCAATCCAGAGGTCGCCGTCACGATCGACAAAGAGGGCGCGCCCTCCTTCACCCGTCAGAAGCGGTTCCATCATCTCTTTGCCTTGCGGCAACCAATAGGCGCCGTTACCAGCAGATACCAAAAGATTGCCACTCTGGTCTTCCAGTATTCGGTAGGCGGCCATTTTGTCTTTGGCGTCCCTATCGGCGCCGATCAGACGTTGAGCAACGCCGTTCTGGAATCGCTTGAGACCGTCCGACGTCGCGTACCACCGGACCCCGCGGCGATCGTCAACCACATGATAAATTTCACCCCGAGGCACACCCAGTATGGAAGGAAGTGTCGGATGATGAAGGAGCTGATTGCCGGTCCACTCCAGGAATCCCTCCGAGCCGACGATCAGGAGGTTCCCATTATGGCCCTCCTCCAAACGACTCACGGAACGTACCGGCGCCACCATTGTGAACGCGTTTCCGCTGAGCCGGTAAATGCCTTCGTCATTCGCGACCCAAATGGAGCCGTCACGACGAATCAGCAGGCAGGTCACCTCGTCCTGCTTATCGTGACCCAGGTGGTAGGTTGTGCCGGCAAGCGGCTCCCATAGCTCCAGTTGATCATCCCGAAAGCGGCTGACCCCTGCATCAGTAGCTGCCCAAAGATCGCCGTTCGGGCCGACCCCAAGCGCGGAAATTTCTCGCGAATCGGCATGCGAAAAGCTGTGGCCGTCGAAGCGTTCCAGGCCAGCAGGGGTCCCGATCCAGAGCATTCCATTCTTCGTCTGAGCGATGGTGTTGATAATGTTGGAACTCAGTCCGTCCCGGTCAGTGAAATTCGTCCGCAGATAACCACTTGCTGGCGAGGCCGAATCGGCGCCAGCGCATCGGCCGACTAGAAGAATGAGTGCGAGCAATATGGGACCGGCAGCAGCCCAGTCCACCGCCCAGATTCTCCAATCGCGCAATCGCCTCTGGATCGGCCCGTCTTCCTGCCGAGTGCTTCGAGGCTCGCCCGCACCGTTATCGATTACTACATCCACGTGGCGTCCTGCCTTCTACCCCTCGCGCCTTGTTCCGGGCGTCGCCCTGAGCGAGTATTCGTGCTCCATTTTCTTGAGGCTTTCTGGAGCGGGGCGTGTTAAAACAGGCATCAGCAGCAGAACAGACGGTGCCTGTGCCTGGCTCCGGTGCTGGCCCCGGTAAAGGATGAACTCCTCGTCCTTACGCAGGGGTTCGAGCACGTATTGCGAAAGCTCCACGATGATCGCGCTCCACTTTGAAGGGTGCTTTATTGATGTTGAGACCGTTGCCACACGCGCTACAGGCCTCAACGAGCGGGCTTGGTTTAATTGGGACATCCATCGGTTTGGTGAACCTTTTCCACGTCGGAACCTGCATCCACACCCCCCCGTGCGCCCGAGATGCCCAGTATCCTGCAGCCCTCGTGCGCCAACCGGCCTCTTGTTTCTCGTTTAGCATTTTCGCGCATTGCGAGAGGCAGATTGCGCCATCGGGGCTATTTTGGGTTATAGCCATTCCTGAAGGAAAACTTGTCATCAGCCCAGACGGGGAGACGGCAACACTCGCGACGGCAAATATTCCGGTGGTCAAGTTTCCTGCCATTGATGCCGAGAGCACGCCGGCAATTTTGAGTTTTCGGATGATCGTGAAGGCAACAGATGGAAAAATTCTTTACAATGATCCACGGAAGCAATTTCGCGTTGGCGGCTATGGCGCTACGGTTCCCTCGATAGGCTTCTCCTGGAAGTCGGATCCGGTGTCCACATCGAAGGCCAATTTCCGCACTCATCGGGGAGGAGGTGAATGGCCGATATTACAATCCGCCAAAATAGTCTGCGTTTTCGCTGAGCGGTAATGTTCGCGCTGCCAAGAATGCCGTTGAGTTCCACTGTGACTCTGGACGGGAGGATGCACTACCTACAATCGACGCGGATACCCTAAGTCAACCTGGTTTTCTCGTAATTCCTTTTTCGTTGTAAACAGCTCGTGGCCGTTTGGCCCGGATATTCGAACTTAAGCAGATTCAACGGTTAAATTTGCTGTTGTAACGAGACTGATGACATCACGTAAATTATTGAAGACCTTGGCAGTTTCGTTTACGGGAGCCACAATTATTGGCGAACCACAGGATGCTTTCGTCTGTGAACTCGTCCAGCGCATCAGTTTCTTCCGCTCCTTCGATCCCTTACCGGATAACGGACTGCTGCTGGCGCGCCAATGCTCAAAAGAAACCCTGATCCGCCATCTGCGCTGCTATCTGCACGAGGTGACCGCGGCCTTAGGCATCTCCACGCGCATCGTTCCGCATCAGCTCAGACACACCTATGCTTCGGAGCTGCTTCGCTCCGGTGTGAGCTTCCCTGTCCTCATGAAGCTGCTCGGCCATAAAAAGCTGGAGATGACCATGCAGTATCTCGACATCGCTCTGACTGATTTGCAGCGCGAGTTTCACCTGGCCCGTTCACAACCCCGACATCTGACGCCGCAACCCGAAAGCGCATCTTGTTTCGCCTCGTGCCGGTTTAGATGGCGTCGTCGATTCCCTTCTCGCCGCTCAACACGTGATGGAGATGTTCCGCCGTGCCCTTCCTGGCGACGATTCGCGCCGTTGCCTCGATCGTCTCTCGAATCGTCTCACCAAGATCGTCTCCCTACTTCGCAAACTCAACACTCCAGAAAAATAGGCAGAGATTGGCCGCTTATCTGGGGTTGTCGGAAAATTGCAAAATCCGTCACTCTATCTGTTCCTCGTACAGATGCGTTTGAGTTGAGTCTCAGCTCATCGTGCCAACATGATCTGTACCGTCACCGAGCTTGTCGTTCGCCGGCGAGTTTGTCAGGAACGACGCGGCGGCCGTCGAAATCACGAGCGGAACGTCCGCCGACCGTAGATGCAGATCACGCTGCGTGAAGGGCATTTCGATTCCCTTCCGGCGGAACGCTTCAAAAATCGAAAAGTAGAGGTCGCTCTTCAACCCGTAGTTGTCGCGGTCGCGCACAATCGTCCAGAAACGTAGCATAAAATTCAGTGAACTATCTCCCAGTTCGGTAAACACGACCTCGGGAGCTGGTTCCGCGAGCACGTCGGGATGGGTTTTGGCAATCTCGAGCAGCGTCCGGCGGACCTCGTTCGGATCGCTGTTATAGCCAACGCCGACCGGAATGGCGAGGCGCACTTTCGGATCGTTCGCCGTCCAGTTCGTGACTAGGTTGCCGGTGAAGTCGGAATTCGGAACAATGATCACTTCGTTGTTATAGGTGCGGACCCAGGTGCTGCGGCCGCCAATCTTGATAATTACCCCACTTGTATTCTTGACATCCACCCGGTCGCCAATCCTGACCGGCTGTTCGACAAGTAAGACGAGGCCCGAAACCCAGTTCGCCACTATCGACTGCAAGCCGAAGCCTACGCCGATCCCGAGCGTTCCACCGAGGATCGCCAGCGTGTTCAGGTTCAGCCCGGCCGATTCGAGGCCGACGATCAATCCGATGACAAATACCGCAAGCGAACCGAATCGGGCCAGTGTGTAGCGCTGCTGCGCGTCGAGCGCAGTGTGTTTAAGCACGCCCGAATAAAGGATGCGGCGAACGCGATTCGAAACAATCGTGAGGACAGCCAAAAAGATGAATGCCTTCAGAAGAAAAATGAACGTGACTGGCAACTTGCCCAGAGTGAATAAGGGAGTGGTTACGAATTCGCGAGTGCGAACGTCCAGAAGATTGAGAAAACCCGGCAGCTTGTTGGGACTGAACCAGAGCCCGAGGCTGAACAGCACCAGCAGAACGACCGCCACCGATAACAGCGCCTTCAGATGTTTGGGCAAGCAGCCTCCTTCCACCCTGCAGAGGCCTCCGGGTAGTGCCTAACAGTATACGCAGACGCGAAGGCTACTGAATAGTTTCAGCCGCCGCGAGCGGCCGGGTCAGTCCAGGTGCCCCGAAGTCGACTAAGTATGCCTGTGTGTCGATATCCGAGTGTGCCTCCAAAATATTCCGATCGATCTGCTTACCGCAAACTTTCAGGCAATCCTGGCATCATCATCTCAGTCCAAATCGGTCCTTCCAATAAGTCAATAATGCGAATCGTGTTCCAAGTTCTGGAACCGCTGCCAGCGGGCTTGCGCACACTTTTTCGCCCGTTCGCGTTTCTCTTCCGGGCTGATTGTCGCCCAATAATTTCTGGAGACTTGTCCCATGGTTCGCCGAAATACCTCCGATTGGCCAGCGCTCTTGATGTTTCTGTTCAGCGCTGAGTTTCGCACCTGTGCCTCCCGAAGCAACGCATCCAAACCTCTGCTTAGCGCCTCGTATCGGGACAGGTTGCATTCTTTTGCTATTCGATTCAGCTTCTTGTAGAAAGAATCGGTTGCCTCCAGCCACACAGGCCGGCGCGTGTCATCGAGAGCTTCGACG
>DATAYL010000182.1:0-13447 GCA_036272575.1 Bryobacteraceae bacterium
CAGTGTTCTGGAACTCAGGAGTATATTGCTGTACCCACCGCAGAATCGTTGTGTGCGCCGGCTCAATGCCCCGTTCGCCCATCATCGCCGTCAGGTCGCGGTAGCTCATTTGTAGCTGAGGTACCAACGCACGCATAGAACCACGATCTCGTGATCGAAGTGCCGCCTCTTGAAAAGTTCCTCCACTGGTACGAATCGCGGCATTTGTCCATCATCCGTTGCCCGGACCGCGATTTGCACCAGAGCCGCTTGACTCTGCCGCATGACTCGCACTCGCATTCTTGTTCCAGCAGTCATCGCGTTCCGCTCCCATGCTAATCAGCCGAACCGCAAAGGCCAAATCCTAGCCCTGACCAATCGTGGTGCCTGACATAAGCTCTAGGATTGGATTTTGATGACCTACAGGGGGGCCCGCGTATTCCACACCCGATTGGAATGCGGCGCGCGATTCGGTTCGCAAACTGGCTGCGCTTCAGCCATTCACGATCGCTCCGGGCCATGGACCTCCGATCTCGGGAGACGATATGGCCGATAAACTCGATGAGCTAGCGCGTAACTTCGATCAGATTGCGCGTCCTGAACACGGCACGTATGCCCGGCCTGCCGCCGATCTTTAACGCTGGCGCTAAGTGGTGGACTGTGCTCCGATCGCTAGAACGAAATACTGCGCAGTCACATCGCCGGTACATTTCAGTCCGTGTTCGTCATTGGAATGAACATAAATAACGGATCCTGGACCGACCACAGACGTTTCGCCGTTGATGGTGACCTCGAGCGAGCCTCGCTGAATCAACATCATTTCTTCGTGAACGTGATGATGCGGCGGGTGGGGCATCTGGCCCGGCGGCATGGTTGTGACATGTAGGTCGATGGGCGTTCCGTCATGCGTTGTCCCCTTAAAAACCTGCCGCGATTCCGCCTTCGTCTGCGGATTTATTTTTACCGGCAGATTCGCAAAAGAGTAACAGTTCGAAGGCAACACCGCGTCGCTTTCCTTTGCTGTCCCGGTAACTGCGAGCAAAGACCAAAGAAAATTCAAATCCCGGCGTGATAGATCCACAAATCCTCCTGCCGCCCATTGTATGGTCCTCGAAAGCACGCTTCGCACAAAACAATCCGGGGTTGCCGTAGCCGCAGACAATAAGCCTGGGGACGGCAAAGAAGCGCGCCCTTGAACGACTTACTATAAAGATGTGGAACCACGTTGTACTTGCGGCGCCGTCTTACCGGCAGATGCCCGGTTTTGTCATAAGTGCGGCAAACCGCAGTTCGCCGAAGATGTCGAACGGCTCTCAAGAGTAGAGGCTACCCCAACTCCGGTGCAGAGCCCGCTCGATGCCGTCCGGGAGAAGAAAATCGCGCCGATTGGGTTTAGTAACTTGCGAGCGGTGTCGACCACCATGGGTGTGGCTGCCATCGCGCTCGTCGCGCTGTTCCTGGCAGCGGCAGTGGTCCCGCTGCTGAGCCCGGTCGTTCTTTGCGCAGCTGGTTTTGTAGCAGCACGTTTCTATCGCACGCGTACTTCGGAACCGCTCTCGCCAGGCGGTGGAGCTTATTTGGGGGTGATGACGGGCTTTTGGCTTTTTCTGGTGGTCGCATTATGCGCCGCAGTGACGAGCGTTTACGTCTCTTCTCCTTCGGGCCGGGAGATCCTGCGGGCGGCGATGCCGAAAATGCCGGAAGTAGCAAAGCTGCTGGACGACCCACACCAGTTTCTGATCAGTCTGCTGGAGAGCTTGATTCCGATGTTTTTCCTGGCCACAATTTCAGGTGCATTTGGCGGCATGCTGGCTGCCCGCACTTCGCCACGGCCGAAGCAGCCTTGAGCGATCACCCGGAAAGTTGGGCCGGTTTACCGGGACTGTTACGCTAAGATGCGCACCCGGAATGAGCCGACCTATCCTTACGTTGACCATTAACCCTGCTCTCGACCGCATCACGACTGTCGATCACCTGGTATTTGAAGATCGAGCGTACATTGAATCGACCACGGAAGCAGCCGGTGGACGCGGGATTAACGCTGCCCGAGTGCTCACCAGTTTTGGTGCTTCGGCCGTTGCGATCACAACTTCCGGCGGTGACATTGGAAGAAAGTTTGAAGACCGGCTGGGTGAGGATGCGTTCAGCAAAGAGATTGTCAAAATCCACAATGGCATTCGCATCAACCTGACGATTTCCGATCGCCAGGGATTATCGATTAAATTGAACGAACGCGGTCCCGCAATTTCGGACGCGGAATTAGAAAAAATACGGAAGGCCACGGAAAAACTGCTTCCGGGCGCCTCCTGGCTGATGCTTTGCGGGAGTCTGCCGCCTTCGGTCGATCCGCATTTTTATACGAAGTTGATCAAGCTGGCGGCCAAGCACAAAGTGGAAACATTCCTCGACACTGATGAGGACCCGCTGCTCTATGGTTTGGAAGCCGGTCCCACGATTGTGAAACCGAACCAATCAGAAGCGGAGCGCATCATGAATGCCCCGTTGATAACGCGCTCTCAAATGATCGATGCAGTGCAGCGCATCAAAACGCTCGGGGCGAAATCGGTGGTTCTCTCGTTAGGAAGCCGGGGTGCGATCGCGGCAACTTCAGCGGAAGGTGTATTGGAGGTGACGCCGCCGGTAGTGGATGCACGCTGCCCGATTGGGGCGGGGGACGCGATGGCCGCAGCGATCGTATGGGCGCTCGAGCAGGAAAACTCGCTGGGCGACGCGCTGCGGTGGGGCGTGGCGGCCGGGACAGCGTCGGCCCTGCTGCCCGGTATTGAGCTGGCGAATTTTGAGCAGTCAAAAGAAATTTTTCAAAAAACCACGATCACGCGCTTGGTGATTTAGTCGTATTTTTCGTAGATGATCTGTTTGCGATCGAAGCCGCGCTGTTTAAGCTCGCGGCGAACGTCGTCGACCATTTCTTTCAAGCCGCAGATATACACATCGATGTTGCTCATTTCCTCCGGCGTGCGAATCGCCAGGGCTTCATCGAGATGAGCCTGGACACGCCCGATCCGCCCTGGCCAGTTGGCCGTTGGCCGGGTCACGGTGGGCAGAAAACGGAAGGTTGGATAAGCCTCCGCCAACTTCTCAAGCTCGTCACGGTAGAGTAATCCTTTTTCGTGGCGAACACCGAAGACCAATGTGATGTGTGGCTGCATACGCGGGAGATGGTCGAGCAGCATGGAGCGGAATGGAGCGATCCCGGTGCCGGTGGCCACGAAAACAGCGCGCCGGCCGGGATGCCGCAGCGTGAAGTAACCGAGTGGCTCGTGCATGTCAACCTCGTCACCCGGCTTCAGGCCAAACAACCACGGAGAGACTAAGCCATCGGGTACCCGATTCAGACATAGTTCGAAGCGATTACCGGCGCGGGGCGAAGCGATTGAATAGGCGCGTGTGATTTCTTTTTCACCTGCATGTTCGATCACTGATATAAACTGTCCGGGCGTGAACTGAAGGTGTTCTATATCTGGAACTTCGAAGCGGAAGTGATGGACCTCCGGGGCGAGTTCTTTCCAATCAACCAATCTGGCCTTCAGACTAAAACCTCTTATATGATTATCCCTGGCTGGCGTTCTTCGACCCGAGCGTCCGGCGTCATCTGGCTTAAAAGATCCAGGAACATGCGGCCGCGCGGACGACCGTTTTGATTCTGCTGCCCAATGCGGTGGAGAAAGACTAATATAGCCAGAATCTCACTATTGCGCAGAGGGGTGAGCGCTTCGCGTTCGCCGCGTAGTTTGCCGTAATCGGCCAACGACGAAGCAAGCGACCGTTGAATGCCCAGAGCCAGCATGTTTTCCGGACGGCTCTCATAGATCAGGCCGGACTCGAGCGTACGATGCGTCTGGATCAGAGCTTCAAGCGCGGCCATCACGTCCGTGTCGATGGCGCCGGCTGTGCGAACGGACGCCTGCACGAGGGCATAGATGCAGAACAGCATAGCTTCCTCGTGGAAGCGAATAAATTCCTCGGTGACGACAATATCCTGGTTCGCAATTTGAGCTTCGTCTACGGGTAGCGGCTTCTCGTGTTGATGGGCCTCCTGCAGGTATTCGCACTCGAGCGGGCACGATAGAGAGACTTCGCGCTCCGTGCCGCAACAGATAGTGCAGATTTCGCCGTGGACAGCGGGACAGGAACGCCTGGCTCTGCGAATTCCGCAGATCTTACAAAGGATGGGCTCGGACATCAACTAACGGTTATTATCGGGCACGCAGGTAGCTGATCGTGACGTAAGGCGATCGCCGGGTCGATGGAGGCGGCGCGCTCGGTCGGCCGGCCGGCTAAAAGGCCGATCGAGACGCGCCGGGCGGCGGCGGTCGCCATCACTGATATATCCAGCGGATGCATGGCGAACAGGAACGAGCATAGAGTACGGGTGAGGCCGCGGTTCCGAGAAATCCAAGACCGATGCCGAAGAACGGGAGCTTTGCAGCCCACGCGAGCACAGCGGCAAGTTTCGAGCGAGGTGATGCTCCGAGCGCCATGCAAATTCTATTTCGCGGCTATTGCGCGACACCGAAAAAACGATAGCCCCGTAGATTCCCAGCGCGGCCATTCTTTTCTTCGGGGTACTTGCCAATTATAGAGGTAGCCGGGCCACAAGTCACGCCGGGCAGGTACCATCAAAACAGCGCATGAAACGAGTGGATTTATACATCAAAGTTACTGTTGAGCTCGATGAAGAAGAGACGCCGGAGCGAGTGGCCGGGGAAATTTGCCGACAGCTCGAAAAGCAATACGTGGTTCGATCGGCTGAGCTGTCGAGCATTACAACTCGGGAATAGATCATGATCGCTGTGGTCCCCCGTCTCGACTCTCGCTGCAGCAACTCGGCAGGCGAGTTGCTGCAGCAACGTCACGCACTTCCAACAGATCATAAAGGGAAGCCAAGCCCAGTGCTTTGCGGAGCCGCCCTCCTCAACGCGTAGTTCGAGCAGTTAATGGCTGTCGCCGTCGTGATCTACGTCTCCGGAAGCCGCCGCTTTCGCCTGAGCGCTCAAATGAACCGAGTCTTGCGCTGGCTGCTGCTTCGTCTGCGCTGGCCCGTGAGTGCCTGAAGGCGCCGCCGGGACATAAAGATCTGCCTGGTTGGATACAGAGCTGATGGTCATGAAAAATCTCTCCTAGAGCTATATCGAGTTTGCAAATCTCTTTCTTTAATCAACTTGCAGCGCTTTATCCTAAACGGCCGATAAATATTCCAGTGGCGATATCAGGGATTGTGAGTTCCAACGATGTGGCCAAAGGCGGTGAAGTCGATCTCAACTTTGTCGTTTACTTTGAAAAGAAAGTTGCTCGGATTCTTCATTCCCCACTGTACGTACGGGACGGCAAACCTCCCGGTGGCCCTGATACTTCCCGCAGAAATTTGAATCTGCACAGGGACTGTGATCTCGTGGGATTGTCCGTGAATAGCAAAGAGACCACTGACGCTAACAGATGAAAGACCTGTCGGGGAAACTGAGCCGATTACTTGTTTCGGGGTAAATCCTATCTCCGGGTAGTCGTGAGCTTGCAAGATGTCCCGACTCATTCGCCGGTCACGGATACTATTGCCGCTCTTGCCGCTTCCCGCATCAACCACAATGTCGCCGGTAGCTGCCCGAGTCGCTGGGTCAAACGAAACAAATCCGCGTTTCAATTGGAAAGTTCCATGGACGCTGTGTAGGACATCGGTCAAAATAAAACTGATTCTTGTCTTCGCAGGATCGACATTGACCGCGAGCTCTTCGGCACTCAAGGCGGGCAGAAGCATCATCATCATTAAGAACATCGATTTTGGGAAATGCACGCTGATCCTAACGATTGGAAGCTCTATGAGACGAGAAATGCCAGGCCGAAGTCCAATAACCGCCAAGCACAGAGATCTGGAGTAGATGATGCTCCTACATGAATGGCCAACAATGATTTGAAGATATCCGGCTGGCGTGCGAGAGCGGTCAGAGCCCGCTTTTGTAACTGGCTGTTGGTTTCCAAATACAGCATGAGTGACGCCATCAGGCGTGGTCTTTTCATCAGGGCTGTATGCCGGGGCTGATAATCATCCAGATCACCGGTTTGCAAACAGCAAGCAAGGGCTATAGCTTGCTTGAAAGATAGGCACATACCTTCCCCTGTAATAGCGTCCACTGAACCCGATGCATCGCCGACTAACGCGAGCCCGGCTCGGTAAATGCGATGCAAGGTCCGCGATACAGAAAGCGCGCCCATCTCCGTTGAAATAGATAACGCGCTCTCTAGCCGTCTTCGCAATTCTGGAAAACTTTGTAACCCCTCATTGAGGCGAAGTCTTGAATCACGCGATATGAGTGCAACACAGACTTCATCTGCCGCAATAGGAGTGACGTACATCTGGCATTTGGGTCCCCAATACAATTCCATATACGGCGACCAGGGTGCAATACGGTAATGCCTCCGAAATCCATAGCGCCGCCGTTCACGCCTGATTCGGTCAAGCCCGACTTGCCTCCTGATTTGAGAGTTCTGCCCGTCGGCCCCTATTACCAAGCGCGCCCTCAGAAACCCTCCGTCAATCGCGACCCCACCCTCACGTATTCTGACGTGCTTTGCGCCCCAGACAAACGAAACACCGGATGTTATGGCTCGCTTGATCAATAGATCATGGAGTATGGTTCGTCGCACACCTCTTGCCGTACCGCTGGGGAAATCAGCGACTACAGCGGAGTGGCGATCTGAAAACCGAATTCCTTTAAAGGAAAATCCCACCTCGGGTGGAATTTCGACCCCGAGTCGTTCCAGAGCCGACAGACCATCTGGCATAAGACCTTCACCGCAGGTTTTGTCGATCGGCGGAATTGCATAGTCAACTACGGTGAGCTTGTAGCCGTCCTGAGCCAATGCAATCGCCGCAGCGAGACCAGCCGGACCACCACCCACCACACAAACGTCCTCACCCGCAAGCATTTTCATTGTCACCACCGTAGAAACAACAAACTCAGAACAAGTCGATCCGCCGCGTCAAGAAGACGAACGTTCCAGGTGGCATTGACAGGCGGTGAGCGACCCGGTTGAAACGCCGCGCGTATCCTTGTTGCCGAATGAAGGCGCTTAACCATGCGAGAATGCTGCAACTCCGTCCAGTGTGCTCAATTCTCATCGAGACTAGAGATCCGCAACTCTCCGGACCAGGCCCAACGCCTCACTCCAAAACACAGTGGGAGCGTGAGCAAGTTGGACTACTTGCCGAATTGACTCAACGGCTTGATCAATCTGCTCCTTAGAAATGATGAGGGGAGGTGCAAGCTTCAAAACCACGAAATTGTTGCCGCAAATTTGAGTCAAGATCCCGTGGTCTCGGAAAAGCCGCATTACAAGAACTTGGCCAAACATCGCGGGATGAATTCTACTGAAAGCCTTATAGGTAATGCGTAAAGAAGTTTTCTTTGGAGGCCGGAAGGCGATGCCGGAGAAAAGCCCTTCACCTCGAATTTCTTCGACCATCTCGAATTCTCCTATTAATTCGCGAAGACGGCGGCGCATATAGGCTCCCAACGCTACACATCGAGGCCCCAGGTTCTCGGTTTTTAGGGTTTCAAGTACAGCCAAGCCGACGCGCATGGCAAGCCCATTTTCGGAAAACGTTGAAGTGTGAATGAGGGAGCGCCTGAGAGATCCGAAGACGGATTTGTAAATTGCGTTTGTCATCAATACGGCGCCGCTCGGTACAAGACCACCACTCATTGCTTTAGCCAAAATGAGTATGTCTGGTTCTACTGAATAATGGTGTGCCGCGATAAATTTACCAGTTCTGAAGAAACCGGTCTGCACTTCATCAAGAACAAACAAGGTTCCATATTCGTGACAGAGAGCTTGCGCTTCCGCAAGGTATCGCGGCAACGGAAGTCTGACACCGGCTTCGCCCTGGATCGGCTCAACAAAGAAGGCTGCGTACTTTCTACTCTTCAGTTTTTCCGTCAGCGCAGGCAGATCGTTGAAAGGGATCTGCTCCGTTTCGGTGAGCAGCGGGCCGAAGCCCTTCTTCCAAAACGGATCGCCCATGAGAGAAAGCGCGCCGCAGGTCAGGCCGTGAAATGCACCCTGTGTATACAGAAGCCCTGCTTTTTTCGTATGTGTTCTCGAAAACTTTATAGCAGCTTCTACACCTTCGCTGCCGGAACTGCAGAAGAAAACCTTTTTCAGATCTCCTCCGGCCATCCAACACAACCGGGCTGCTAATTCGCCTGAACGCTCGGGGATATGGCTCTGCAACATCGCAGGGCCGTGTCGATCCAATTCGTCTTTGATGGCGTCGATGACTGACGGATGATTATGGCCCAGGTTGTGAACGCAATAGCCCGAAAGGAAATCTAATATTCGACGACCATCTTTCGTGAATAGTTCCGCTCCCAGGCAGCGCTCGTACTGCACATTCATCTGCAGCAATTTGAGTAATCGCGTCCAGTGCGGATTTACGGCATCGGAGTATTGGTCTTCAACGTTGATGTTCAGATCAACGAATTCTTTCTGAATGGGTGGAGCGGCAGACATCGTTTAGTTGCGTTCTCCCTAATAGCGGGCGGGCACAAAGCTCAGCACCACACCATGAATCCTTTGGACGCGGCGCTGCATTTCGGAGTTCCTAAACGGGAAATAAATACGGGCGTTGCTACGAGTGTTCATCGAATATCAAGAGGCCGCTGCAGAAATTCACGAACGTCTTGCGGCAATTTGTCTGCTCGGGCGAGCATCAGGCTGACTTGCCACATTTCCGTATCATTCAATGAATTTCTATAGTCAGGCATCCCGGTCAGCCGAATGCCGTTGGCCACTTTCCAATATGTCTCGCCCGCCGGATCGTCCGTCACGCCGTGCCCTTTAAATAATTGCGGCGGTTTAGGGAACATGCCTTTCGATATAGAAGACGCGAGTTGGTCGGGTAGTCCGTGACATACTGCGCAATGTGCTCGATACGCCCGAGCGCCCGCCATGAAATTCTCATTTGTTGGTTGAATCGGTGCATTCTTGGGTGCTTCCTTGCTTATGCGGGCATTCAATGCCATGTGCGCCAGTTCTTTTTCAAATGGCATCGGCGAAGACGCAGTCGCCACGGGAGCGTATCCAAATCGAAAATAGAACCATCCGAATAGCGGCAACACAATCAAACCGATTATAAGACCGAGGACAAACCGTTGCATGCGAAGCTTTCATCTTAGGAGAACCGAACTATTAAGATCAAGATGCGCAGTGGACAACTATCGTTGCGAATGCGATTATCGTTGGTTTATTTTGATGGAGACGATTAAGCAATCGATAATCGGAGTGCGGCCTTGAGCCGTAAGCGCAGGATGCAGATCTCGACGAGGACCCGATTAACCCTCTACTTCACGGCGCTATTTGGCGTCATCGTCGCATCCCTTGCAATCGCGTCGTACCTGCTCATAAGAAATGATGCCTATTCACAACTGGATTCCGCTTTGCAAGTCGCAACTGGTGCAACAGCCATGTCCGCCGAGCACGAATTCAACGAGCACACCACGAAGGGAGCAGGCGAAGCGGATGTACAGTCTGTCCTGAACGAAACCGGAACTGGTTCGCTTCGATATACCCAGATTCTGATTCGCGAAGGGAAGCGGGAAGTAGCGTATAAGGGCAACGATCTCCGAACAATTGGCTTCGGCAGCGTAAAAAATCGCATTACGCTACATGGCCTTCGCATTGCCTATCGTGAGCTGCGAGTGCCGAAGTTCCATGCGGTATACCAGATTTATTCCGCCACGACCGTTGAGCCGACCCTTGGCCAACTTGAGCATCTGCGGATTGCATTACTGGTCCTGGTCCCGCTCGGGCTGGGGCTAGCCGCTCTGGCGGGATATTTGCTTGCGCAGAAATCACTCGCCGCGATCAAGGAACTCGCCCGAACTATTGACGCCGTCACAACCTCTGATCTAAGTGCGCGAGTAATGGTGACCAATCCCGAAGACGAAATCGGCGCGCTCGGGTCCCGCTTTAACTCTCTTTTGAATCGCCTTGAGCACGCATTCAACGTTCAACGGCGCTTCATGGCAGATGCATCTCACGAAATTAGAACACCAGTAACTATCGCGCTCACCGCGGCTCAAGTAACAGCGCGCGACGCAGATCCGACTCTGAGTGATTGCCGGGAATCTCTTCAAATTATTGAGCAGCAGATGCTTCGCTTGGGAAGAATCCTTCAGGACATGTTCTTCCTATCACAGGAAGATACTTCTTCACTGAAGCTTAACTGTAGAGAGATGTATTTAGACGACGCTGTTTCGGAGGCAGTGCAAGCTGCAAAACCCCTGGCGCGAGTAAAAGATCAGAGACTAAAACTGACCGCTCTGACCGAAGCGAAATGTTATGGAGATCAGGATCTGTTGAGACAGGCGGTGCTGATTCTCCTTGACAACGCAGTAAAGTTCACAGCCGTAGGAGGTGCCATTGAGGTTGCCCTTACCCTACGAGAACAGTACTGGATCTGTTCGGTGACGGACTTTGGCAGTGGAATTTCGGAAGCAGCTCAGCCGCGAATATTCGAACGTTTTTTTCGAGAGAATAAGGCAGGCAATGAGCGGACTTCGGGAGCCGGCTTAGGATTGGCAATAGCGAAATCTATCGTTGAAAATCACGCAGGAAAGCTGATTCTGGTCGAATCACATCCTGGACTCACTACGTTCGAGATGGCGATCCCAGTCCTTAGAGAGGAGGGAGCGCTCGATCTTCACCCAAATTCTTTGGCCGTAAGGATATAACCTTCACCGCGTCTTGCGTGAATAAGTGGCCTCTGACCTTTCAAATCAATTTTCCTTCGCAATCGCTTGATATATTCTTCGATCAAATTCGAAAACGGATCGTAAGCTTCGTCCCACACCCGCTCCGAAATAATTTCGCGCCCCAGCATAGCATCAGTATCTCGGGCGAGACACTCTAGAAGCGCGTATTCTTTGGCTGTAAGGCGCACGACTTGCCCGGCCGGCCTGAACGCTTCGACTGCCTCAATCAAGGGGATAGGAGGTTGAAGTGTGTACGCCGCGAGTAAAGCCGCAGTTAGGTCGCTGGCTCGTTCCTAGACAACGGATTGAAAGACCGAAAGATTCGAGTGAATGCAATTAGTCCAGGCTACACTGAGACCTCGATCTTCGAACCTCTCGATTGGGCAAGAGAGCAATTCGAAGCGGTAAAGAAAGAAATCATAAATACGATTCCATTTGGACGGTGCGGGCAACCTAACGAGATTACCGAGGCCGCACTCTTTCTGGCTTCGAGTGAGAGCAGCTACGTAAGTGGTATCGAGTGTTCGTCGATGGAGGCAGAACAAATTGTCCGGGCCCCAGGCCCCGATTTTGTTTCTTTTTGTGAAGAGGAATCTCCGGCAGGCGCTGTAGGTATAGGTAAAGCGGCGCTCAGGCGTTTACCGGATAAAATAGCGGAGTCGCGCGTCCACGCATTGGTGATCGATACAATTCATTTACAATTCATTTCTTCGTGGAACTTGTTCCGTTGCGTCTGGGCATACCATATGTGCGTGAGCGCGCCGTCAGGGTAGTCTTGACGGGCGGTTCCGGCTGCGGTATCGAAATCGAGGAGGACGAAGAGCGCTGCCATTGTGCTGCAAAATCATTTGGTGTTCGATGGCGAGACTGCTATGTGGCCGGGAACCGTTGTAGTCGTCACGCCAGCTTGTGATTCGGTACGCGGCGAGGTTGCTGGCTTCAATTGCAGTATTGAAACCTCTCGGTTTGAATAAAACCAGCTTTTTGCAGTTCCCTCATGAACTCGCCAGGGTCAACCGCGCTAACCAAAAAGTCGACGCCTCGCCTCACCGCTTTGCCTTCCGAAATCATCGCGCAGCCGTGGCGGCCACCAGTCCGGTGATCCAGTAAGCACGCGCTTCCTCGTATACCTGTGGGTCATCAAAAACGTAGCGATCAACGAAATCAGTAGCTTGGACGCAGGACTTGCCTCGTTACGCGGTATTGGACTCCAGCCCGGTGCCGCCGCTGTAACGTGATGTTACGTGCCTCTGGAACGACGGAAGTCATTGATTTCAGAACGCGATTGAATGTTGACTATGGACACGTGAACGCGGTCAGATCGCGAAGGCATCGCCTCAACCACTGCTCCGTGGAATGCGCCTCTTGTACCGAACACTCTTGGATGACAGGGGTACCAAGCGCCAGTGCGTTTTAGGTTGAGGCAGTCCTTCCGGTTTCGGTGGGCTCGCGTTCGTTCAGTTCTTTCAGCAGTTGCTCGGGCGGAACATAAAAAGGATTACGCTGGACGATCCCGCCAATAAGAACGATCGGATGTGTCCGCAGGGCATCGATGACGACCGCAGCGCTGAACTTGTCGAGGTCGTAGGCGCAAATCACGATATCGCCAGCCTTTGGTAATGCGAGATTCGCACCGCACTCGAATTCGAGTAGGCGATCCAATGCGCCCGGGTCGTTGAGCACCCACGACATGTCTGCAATGAAGCGTGTCACGGGAAACCCTCGAGTTCTCTCATCGTTCAGAAGCACGGGTAATAGCGAAAGCATTGCAGTCTGGTTGAAACGGCCACCGAGCAGTGGCGCCTCGTCCCACCCGATGACCTCCAATTGCCCCTCGACCTCCGCTCGCGCAGTGTCGATCCCAGCTTCAGCTATTCGCTGGGTATGTTCGCTGCGTAGGGACGGATTGACGATATGAAATGCTCTGTCCCCCTGTTCCATTCATTCGCGGATGAAAGGGACCAGCACACGATACCTCTCAGCCGACGAACGAAAGAATGTACAAATATGCATTCCCTCATCTAACTGTTCACCAAAGAGACGAACGGATTTGCGCGCGCCATTCATGGGCACCTCCCGGATCGGCGAGCCGATGACGTAATCGCCCGGTCCTTGCAGCCTCAGAACAACCGAGGCAAGCATAGGCGGATCGAGTAGTGAAGTAAATTGTACACCTAATCCGCATTAATTTGCGGGACACCCAAGGAGAGCCGCGCACTCCACGGGTCCGTCTTGACGGTGGCCCCTTCTGATCCGGTTCGCTTCGGTTTGGGGCTTGGGTTAGGAATGTATCACAACTCTCGATGAACTCCGACCAGAAAGGAACAAAACAGCATAAAGCGTGTCCCTACGAAAAATTCACCGGCTATGCGATAAGAACGGCGAAGCCGCGATCCGCCGTTCGATCAGGAGATGGTACTTGGCAGTGTGCTCGAAAGGTCGGGCTCAGGTGCAGGCGACCAACCGCTGTTCCAGACCGAGGTCGTGGATACCGAAGTTCGCAGGGGCCCATAAGCTAGGACATTGCTCCCGACGGCAAACGATCCCTGATCATCACCGCGAATTGCGGCAACACATCGTCACTGAACCTGGTTCTGAATTGGCGAGTGGAACGACCAAATTGAGCTTCGCCCATCCGCCAGCCCGTCGGTCCCAAGGCACTGATTCGACCAACTGAACGGTGGGCGTGGCAGATAGGG
>DATAYL010000183.1:0-3202 GCA_036272575.1 Bryobacteraceae bacterium
CGATCCGTTCCACCCGAGTGCTTATCATTCCTCTACCCTTCGGACTTCGGACTACGTTCGGAATCTTAGTTCCGAGCTACCGACGATCCACTAACTGACAACAGTGGTGTTTGTGGAGACCTATCCTAAAACCCCGAATAAGACGAACTTCGGCCATACTACGACAGTTGTATCGGCGACCGCCCGTCAAAGGCGGCGCGGGCATCCTGAAAGCGGCGGACTCGCTTAGCGACCCATAGCCACAGGGGCGCAACATTGTCGAGCATTTCGGTACCGAGTGGCCTAATGGCATATTCGACGCGCGGTGGGACTTCGGCAAACACTGTCCGAGTGATGAGGCCATCGCGTTCCAGGCTGCGAAGCGTCTTCGTCAACGATTTCTGACTGACGCCTTCGACCTGCTCCATGATGCGGGAGAAGCGCATAGGTTGAACGTGTTCGGCGATCACGCTCATCGTCCAGAGCGACCACTTATCCGAGATGCAGGCGACCATCTCCCGCGTCAGCGCGTCCTCTTCGTCGGTCAGAGTTTCGCAAAACTCCTTGATCTTTGCCCAGCCGAACTCCGTTTTATCACCAGTTCTCTTCAATGGTTACCTCAAGGTAAGTACACGCAAAAAAGGTGCCTTCTTGCAAAAGTATACTGTCCACCTAATACTACATGTATGAAGAAGAATTGGATAGCCGAACATATTCCGTCCCAGCATGGACGCAGAGTGGTGATTACGGGCGCCAACAGCGGCATTGGCTTTCAGGCTGCGCTCGAGCTGGCGCGAAAGGGTGCCGAGGTTATACTCCCGGCGCGAACGCAGGAGAAGACACGCGATGCGGTTTCGCGCATTCTCCAGCAGGTCCCGGATGCAAAGCTTTATCCGGAGATACTTGACCTCGCCTCCTTGAACTCCGTCCGCTCCTTCGCCAGCCGAACGATCGAACGGTTTCCGGGCGAATCGCTCGACCTGTTGATCAATAACGCAGGTGTAATGGCACTCCCGAAGCGCGGATTGACGGAGGACGGATTCGAGCGGCAGTTTGCCACCAACTATCTTGGGCCGTTTGCTCTCACCGCGCTACTGCTTCCGTCAATCAAGGCAGAGCCGGGCTCGCGTGTGGTAACAGTGTCGAGCGGCGCTAGTCACCAAGGGAAGATCGAATTCGACAATCTGCAGAGCGAACGGGTTTATAAGCCGATGTTTCAGGCGTATGCGCAATCAAAGCTGGCTGACCTTATCTTCACGCAGGAACTACAACGGAGGTTGACCTCGGTGGGATCGCCGATCATCAGCACGGCTGCCCATCCTGGATTCGCGGTGACAAACCTTCAAGCGGATCACGTCGGCGCTGGATTGACACTGCTGATGAAACTGATGAAACCGTTCTTCTCGCAGGACGCGGCTCATGGGGCTCTACCGATGCTCTTTGCCGCCGTCGCTCCCGAGGCGGTTCCTGCTGGCTACTATGGTCCGGACGGCATAGGGGAGCTAAAAGGCTTTCCAAAAGAGGTACAACTCGCCAAGGGAGCTTTGGACCCGGCCACTGCGAAGCGCCTCTGGGACGAATCTGAGCGGCTGACAGGTGTGACGTTCGAGGTTCTTTCCGCTGTCGCCCGAGTATGAACCCAGTTGCCCTGCGTCCGCTCCTACCACCGCTCTTCTCCTCATACCCTGTTCGGGATTAATCGCCAAGTCCATTGCTCAGATTCTATTTGGGTGACTTAGGGTGTACGGCGGCGAGGTTTTCGCGACGATTCGGGCGCTGCAGCGCATGCCATAACAAACGTGGCCAAAGGCTCAAGAACCCATCTAGAACCTGAATTGCTGTAGCACTGCCGAACTGCCCTATAAGGCTGAGAGCCACTTTGACGCAAAGTCGGCATCACGCCTATTGGCAATTCTGAATCCGATCGCATCAGCATCGGGAACGAAAGCGCGTTTTTCAGAAAATTACCAATCCGATGCACTCAACGCGTCGTTCAATTCCGATCTAATCGTTTACGGCTCCGCGTATCGCCCACTGGAAAGCACCGCGTGTTGCCGCGCCCACGTAGGCACCAAACCGGGCGGAATTTGAAAGCAAGAATCGGAGTGTCACAGTCTGGAATTGCCCCGGAGCTGGTGGTTTCAAAGCAGAAGCTCCGGCAAGCCGAAGGCACTTGCATAGTGCGGCTGAGGCGTGAGGAGGGAAAACAAAACGTGGGGTTCAGTTCACGACCATTCGTCCTGTGCGGGTTGCCAGTGCGCAAACCACGCAAAGGCGAAATGATGCACGAGCGCAAGAATGGCAACTTTGTCCTTCAAATTACTGCGCATCCCAACTATGGCCTGCCGTTCGGACAGGACCGAATCGTGCCGATCTATCTGGCTACGCTGGCCGTCCGGCAACAGAGTCAGACGATACGGTTCCGAACTGCAGCAGAAATGTTGGAGACGTTCGGGATGCACAAGGGTGGCAAGGAGTACCGTCGCTTTGGTTGCAGCCTTCGAGAGGATCTTCGGAGCCACTATTTTCTTCGGCACCGACGTATCCTCCGGAACGGCGAGAGTGGTGCAGCGTTCGCGTTTTAGCTTTTTCAATGAGGCTCAGATCTGGTACAGCCACGATCCGGCACAATACCCAGTCTCTGACCGGTTCGAGAACGTGATAGTGCTCAGCGACGAGTTCTACCGGGAGGTGGTCGCTCACCAGATCCCGGCTGACCTGCAAGCGGTGAACGTGCTCGCTGCGGCTCCCGCCGTGTTGGACTTGTTCATGTGGCTTTCCTATCGATGCTTCACGGCGAAGGGAACGGAGGACATTCCTCTGTTCGGCCCTTACGGATTGGCTAATCAGATTGGGTCTACGGAGTACGCGCGGCCGCGACGATTTCGCGAGAAGCTCGACCAATGGTTGGATTCGATCCGCCTGCTATGGCCAGAGTGCCCCGCGCGGATCAGCTCGGACGGAACGTGCCTGACTGTCGAGCGTGGCTACGCAGTGCTTAATTCAAAAGGCGAGCGGCTATGAGGGCGGTCGTCCGCGCGAGTGCTTCAGGAGATACGGTATCGGGAAAGGAACGGCGGCCCGTCGAAGCTCTCGATGACACGCGCCGGCCTGTGTGGCTGGAGGCAACCGATTCTTTCTACAAGAAGCTGAATCGAATAGCAAAAGAATGCAACCTGTCCCGATACGAGGCGCTAAGCAGAGGTTTGGATGCGTTGCTTCG
>DATAYL010000184.1:0-4735 GCA_036272575.1 Bryobacteraceae bacterium
TCCGTCATATGCTCTTTTGAGTTACTTGTGTCGATGACATGTTCGCATCCGTTCGGCATTGTGAAAGCACTTGCGATCCAAAATGGCGCTCGGTCAGCCGGCTCATCGCCGATCCAAGGACTCTTTTTCCTTTGTGATTGATGTACTTCAAGGCCTCGCCTGTTCCTGTGCGGTTGTTCTAGACGGATCTTGTGTCCCTGATTCTGACTCGCTGTCAGCTATTTTGGCAGAGCAACGAACGCGATCTGGCGCGCACCGTTCGCTCGGCTCACCCGAACAATCAGCCCGAGACGAAGTAGGGCCGCACAAATGAATGCAACCAATCAATGTAATTGTGATGTTCCATTGCGCGAGTAACGCACCCTATCACTTCAGTCATCGCTGCGAATGATGGAAAGATAATTGCAGCGACCAAGAAGTCAGGCTGATTCAAAAAGAACGATGAATGAGTCCGAAGCCGGTGCGTGGGCGCCGAAATAATTGCCACAAACCAAAAGATTAGGTGGACGAAAGAAGGAGCAAAGAAATGGCTATGGACACAAGCTGGGCAACGGAAGTCCGGTGGCAGCACACCGGGATCGCTGATGCGGATCCCTGGCATAACCGATCTGCTCGGAGGCGGGCTGGCTTTCCGCCTCGATCCTCCATGACCTCCGAAATCCTGTGGGTGCAATTTGCGCAGGCGCCGAAATGTTAATGAGGCTCGACACTACGCCGAACCAAGTGAAACGCCTCGCCGCTAATATGCACCGAGCAGCCGGCCGGATGCGGGAATTGTTGACAGACCTCACCAGCCTGACCTATGGACACAAATCAACACCTGAGATCTGCGACATCCGCGACATCCTTGTTGCAGCATCGGAGGCGGCAGCGGCAGCTACGGATGGTCAGAGACTTCAGATCTTGCTCGATGTGCCAGAGCAAATAGAGTTGCCGCTGGCGCGCGCTCGTATGAAGCTGATGTTCTTTAACCTAATTACGAACGCTTTGGAAGCGATGCCGGGCGGCGGAGAGGTTCGCATTGGGGCCACGAGAAACCGCGATTACGTGCTGGTTGCAATAGAAGACACAGGGCCCGGAATTCCGCACGAGATTCGTGACAAGGTATTCGAGCCGTTCGTAACTGCCGGCAAAGAGAATGGGTTGGGACTAGGGCTAGCGTTCTCCCGCCAGGCCGTTCTCGACCACGGCGGTGACATTTGGATTGAGCCCGCGGCTGGCGCGCGTTTTGTTATCCGGTTTCCGCTGAACGGAGATCAGGATTCTTGGAGTGAGCTCGCTACCATCGAGGTCTCAACAGCTCGGGTGAAGAGCTCAGTCCGAGCAGAGCAAGCGACAGGCATTGAGACTTTCTTGAATGGCAGAACCACATGCAGGCCGAACGCGAGGTAGTGCTTCGATGAGTGCCAATTAAACCCCAAAGGTTAGGACTGGGTCTCTCCAGAATGCGGTCGTGTAACAAGGCGGACTGCTCCATTGACCCGAGCAACATGTCGAAGCTCGTTTTCACAAATTCTAAACACCGCCTGCACATCTTGCACACTGATCGTCTCGTCAGATGGGTATGACCACGCGGAGACCTAGTGCCTTGAGATGACTCTTCGTCAAATTGATTGTCGTCGTGGCGCTGGTTGATAACACATTCGCTGGATGAGAGCGTCACGAGCAGTGACGGTTCTTGGTGTTTGAAGCGTGCTGCAGAACTTACAAAAAGAAACTGGGGATAGCTATGATCAATCGGTTCGCCGTATTCACCACAATCTTGTGTGCTGTCGTCCTGTCGAGTACGGCAAATTTACAAACACAGCAGTCCGAAGTAAAAAATATTGTCCTTGTCCACGGTGCCTGGGCGGATGGCTCGGGCTGGAGGGGCGTTTACGACAACCTGGTCAGGGATGGCTTCCACGTCAGCATCGTCCAAGAGCCGGAGACGTCCTTTAAAGAAGATGTCGCTGCCACGAAGCGCGTCCTCACTCAACAAGATGGACCGTGCATTCTAGTCGGTCACAGCTACGGGGGAGCCGTAATTACGGAAGCCGGCACGGATCCATCGGTTGCCGGGCTGGTGTACATCGCGGCGCACATGCCAGACGCCGAAGAGAACGAAGCGGACGACGGAAAGCGCTTCCCGAGTGATCTCAGCAAGTCTGGTGCGATCAAGAAGACGCCAGACGGTTTCACTTACCTCGACCATGCGCAGTTTCATGAGTACTTTGCAGCCGATCTATCTGCGGCGGCGGCCGCTTTCATGGCACGATCGCAGGTACTCAACGCCGCTGACAATTTCAGGGCAGCCATCAGCACGCCTGCATGGCGAAACAAACCAAGCTGGATGGTGGTAGCGGCAAAAGACAGAGCCATCAACCCTGACCTTGAACGGTGGTACGCCAAGCGAGCTCATAGCCACACAGTCGAAGTCGCAGACGCCAGCCACGCAGTCTACGTCTCGCATCCCAAGGAGGTCGCAGATGTAATTGAGAGTGCAGCACGTGCGGTCTTGAAGTAGCTCGGCTATCCAAGAAGTCACGGTACGCAAACCTGTCCCCTGCTCAATGGTCATGACGGCCAAATAGCGCCGTAGTTGCCCTCTCGGTTTTGTGAATTATTTGTTAAAGCTGATGTAAATACATCAGCGCATCTAGTTGCGAGGAGAATTAATGACTCGATCAGAAACAAAAGTAGAACATCAGTGTTTTGCGTGGTGCACATATTGATGGCGCAACCCGCCAAAAACACTGAGACGAGCTTTTGCGACAGCGCCTTGCAATATCTGGATGGGCTATACGGATACGCGATGACACTGACCCACAACCAGGCGGAGGCAGAAGATCTTGTCCAGGATACCTATCTGAGGGCGATGCGCGCCTTTGAGCGGCTCCGGCCGGAGAGCAATCTAAAAAGCTGGTTGTTCACCATTTTGCGTAATACTAGGTTCAACCAAATACGCGATGGGCTGAATAAGTCGCGTTCCGCAGAAACAGATAGGCCCAGCAGCACGTCTGAGTTCGAGGACAAATCTTCGAAAGATCCGCTCTTTTTATATCTGGCCAAAGCCAGGCAAGCCGATGTACGGAAGGCAATTGACGAATTACCGCCCGTCTATCGTGACGTTATTGTGCTGTGCGAATTCGAGGAGCTGAGCTACCGCGAGATCGCACAGATTTTGGATTGTCCATGCGGCACCGTCATGTCGCGGCTGAAAAGGGCGAGAGAAAGGCTCAAAGAAGCACTGCGGCATTGGAGCTTCGGGACGAGTGAGACAGCAAGCGCGCGGCCGGCCAGTAAGCCAGTGTGACAGTGTTCATTGTGGCATTACAGCTGCATTCGGCATCGCAGTTTGCCCACGGACAGAAGCGACATAACCTTTACAAAGAACAAGCTGGATGAATGTTTAGGCCAGAATATGAAAACTAACTTGGAAATTACTGGAAAAGTGGCCCTCATCACCGGTGGTAACAGTGGTATTGGCGCTGCCGCCGCAAGGCGTGTCGCTGATCTGGGTGCCCATGTAGTCATCACAGGAAGACGGCAGCGCGAAGGGCAAATGCTAGTCAACGACATCAAAGGCAACAGCGGGTCTGCAGCCTTCATCCAGGCAGATCAGTCAACCCGAGCAACTGAGGCGGGTTGTACCATTCGCTCTCAAAACTTCGGCCGGCTCGACTACGCCTTTAACAATGCTGGGATCTCCGGTCAAACCGGCTGCTCAAGCATCAAACCGAGATAAACTTTGACAGCGTCTTCGCTGTGAAAGTAAAAGCCTTGTTTCTTTTGCTTCAGGATGAGATCAAGCAGATGATGGCGCAAGGGCAGGGGGGCTCAATCGTCAACACTGCCTCAGTCGGGGGCTGGCAGCATTTCCAACCGCCGGCCCTTACGTCGCCAGCAAACATGCTGTGCTTCGCTTGACCAAAACTGCCGCAATCGAATGCGGGCGATATGGTATTCGGGTGAACGCAGTGAGTCCTGGTGCAGTTAGGACTGAGATGTTGCTTGAGGTATTTGGCACCGAGGAAGCACTCGACGAAATCGGCGATGCATCCTATTGGCCGGATTGGACGCCCGGAGGAGATCGCCAATGCAGTTGCGTGGCTATTTTCGGACAGATCATCCTATTACACAGGACCGTCCCTGACCCTTGACGGCGGTCTCACGGCGCAGCGCCCGTATGTGACGCAACCCAGCACCCAGGAACGCGTAGCACTAGAAGAGAAGCGCGTGTACCGACAAGCCTGATTGATGAATTGCGGTTACTTTCCAGTCAACCCGCGTGAGACGGACTTGACGCCGAACGGAACCAGCTTCCGGCTGGAATGACTCGCGATCGCGAAACACTTCGCGGAATCTTGCTCCCGTTCACGGAGCGCTGGGCAAAAGCAGGCGCACACCTTCTTGGCTTGTATTCCGTTCGGAGACGATTCTGAGGGCCTCGTCAAGACGGGGTTGCCGCACATTCTGTAAGAGCTCCTCCCAATGAACCATGCCATAGACGACCTTCAGATCGTTGTCCGCCGCAAGATCGATCTCGCCCGCCCAGATCCGCTCATGGAAATCGCGGAATGAGGGCGGGGTCTCGTTTTGACGGATTGGCTTACCCGCCGAACCAAGCAACAGGAAGACTGCGGCGGACAACATGTGCAGCACCTGACGCATCAGGAAGAATCGCGCCAGTTGGTACGCATCTGTCGGTTGACCAAAGTACTCCTCGAGATAAGTGCGTTCGTCCCCGTCGTTG
>DATAYL010000185.1:0-23264 GCA_036272575.1 Bryobacteraceae bacterium
TTTTCGATTTCTTGCCGGAATCGTTTGGGCGACAATGCTGGCAATACCGCTCTGCTCACAAGTCGATTCCAGGCGGACGGCCGAGCAGCGCAAAGCATCCTACGCCGCACATAAGTCGGATTTCGATTATCTGCTGGGCGATTGGGAATTTTCATGGAGTGCGGACGGTTCCCCGGACGGCGGTCAAACCTGGACGAAGGACTTCCAGCGGATCGAAGCCCACCGGATCGGGCCGCCGCGTAACCTGGGACCGCTTTCGCCCGCAAAGAAGCCCTAACGAGAAACAGAATGCCGAGCACCAACCGAGTCGATGTGCCGCAACACCGCCTGGACACCGCGATCGAGTTCTTCTGGCAGGATGTGCGATATGGTCTGCGCCAGTTGCGCAGGAGTGGTCCCGGGAATCGTCCAGAAGCGGCGCTGCGGAGACTGGGGCTGAACAATGGCGTACGGATCGGCGTAGAGATGTGCGTGATCGTTAGGAGTGAGCTCGCGGCCCAGCCACGTGTAGAGATACCACATGTACCCCATACCGATTACGCTGGTGTGCGCTGCGAAACCATATATGGCTTGACTCGGGTAAGGCCAGAGGGTGCTCGATGTCGTGCTAAACGCGTTGAGTTGGCCGTTGAGGTAGAGGTAAAGACCATGCGGCCCGGTCGAGACGCCGTACACGTTGGGTTGGTTTTTCACGACATTCTGCATCGTGACTTTAGCTCCCACCGCGACCGTACAGAATGGCTGAGCGCTAGCCTGCCAGCCCCACTGCAGAGCTATGTTGCCGGAGCCAGAGGGGCCAGCGACGCCAAGGATGCCGCCATACGAATCTGTTCGCGTTTCGTAGCGAAGGAGGACTGCGGAAAAAGAGGCGCTTCCGAATCGGGGGTCGGCGGGAGTGGAGGCCACCGTCTCAGTAGAGTCGTACATCGACTGGCCGTACGGCGACTGCGGCACCATCGAGGTGCTGACGCCGGACATGGGGATGCCTTGAACCAGGTCGCGGGACTGTGTACCACTGGGTTCGTTAAAAAGCCAGGCGGCATAGATCCCTTGCGAAAGCGGGTGCCCTTGGTTAAGACGCACCCCGAGCGGGGGCTTTTGATTCCACTTACTCGGTATGACGACGTTTGCCACGGCGTGTTAAGCGATGCTCGATTGGATGCCTTGGTACCACATGCTGCCGACTGATGCGTCGATCGCTCCGCCGGTGCTGTTGTAGACCGCGAGAGCAAATTTCTGTGGGAGCTGGCCACCGAATGCCTGGGCGATCGAGAACGTGGCTTGGTCAGTTTGCGAGGTCGCGTTGAGCACCAGCATTCCGACAAGCTTCAGGTTGGATGGTCGACCGTTCAAGGCCACGGGTGGCGTGTAACTGCTATTGGTGCCGGTCAAGCCGCCGTCGAAAGTCGAGCCATCGGTCATCGCGCCTGCATAAACCTCAAGTGTGCCGGAGCCGGATACCGTGGTGGAGTTACTCTTCGCTTTTATTGTGAGCGAGATATCGAGGTAAAGATTCAATGAATTGTCGATGGTCGCGGATTGCTGCAATGTAGCGCTGGCGAGCGAAGTGATGGTGCAGGTGATGGGCTGATTAGCCGTTCCGTAGAGAGGTTGAACTGTGGACATAAGGGCTCCTGGGGATTATCAATCGGTATTGGGTGTAACGTTGAACGGCTGCTTCCTCCGCTCCTAGCTAGCCAGCATTTTTTTCGCGAGGCCGATCGCTTTTTCACTCGCTTCTAATGTCGCCGGATGCTCCAACCATTCGGCGATCACGTGGCGCTTGCTGCCGGGCTCGCCGGAACGTAGAATCCGGTGGACCGCGAAATTCAATAGTGCGTATGCGCGTGCATCACAATCCTCATCCGTTCGGGGGATTTCCACTTTCACCGGCGCGAGAACATCCGGGCTGAAAATTGGCGGATGAAGGACGCCGAAAGAGGGGCGACTGATCGGGTGTTTAACGGGCGCTGGCATAAGGTCTCACCTTTGATGTACGCCGCTGCACGCGCCCGGCCCGGCTATTTGCTTTTGAGAGACATCAAGCTGGGCGCGATCTTCTTCAGCCGAGCCATGGCGTACTCGTATTGCTGCTCGCACTCACGGACGGACAACTTGACGACGTCACGGATCCGGCGGTAATCGTCGATGGGTCGCTCTCCATCGAGCCCAAGGCACATGGTGACGATGATTTTCTGCACATCGGTGAGGTGGCTCAGGATCGACTCCACAGCTACAGAGCCATCGATTGACGCGTAAGGATCAACGGCCCGCTCAGCCTTCATGCGTTGGCCCTCACCGTACGAGATGTGGCCCTCGTGCGACATAGCCTTGCGCCACAGTTGGATCGCATAGTTCCGCAAGACGATCTTGATGTGCCCTGCGTATCGTTTATCAAGCGGGATTTTCGCCAGTTTGATTTTGAGCTCCTGCTCCATCTCAAGGGACTCTGCGCCCCATTTGTAGGTGATGCAGAAATTGGTGCTCATCGATTCGATGTAATCGCTCCAGGTTTGAACGAACTCATCGTCGGGCATGTCGTAATGCGTGCCGCGAGTCTTCAAATACTCGGGTTCGTCGAGGCGGGCGACCTCGAAGATGGGGCGTAGGACCTCAATGGCGGCGATGACTTTGGGAACGCGCTGTTCTGACGGCGTTACATCGAGAAAGTCGAGCATCCGCTGGGCGAGCGCGTCCAGGTCGGGATCGGGGTATGTCGGTAAAGATGGGTGCACGGCGGCCTCCGGGGAAGTTAAGTGGGCTATACAGCAGCCCCACTTAGAAGCCAGGAAGTCCGATGCTTGGCTAAGACCTCAATTCAGGTGTGTAGGTAGTGTTCTTACTAGCCAACTCCTTGATTGAGGAGTACTCACATGAAGCTTTCTTTTCGCTTGCTGGCACCCGGCGGCGGCGATCTTTCTGCGATGCAGCGATTGCGCGGACGGGTCTTTCTTGAAATCGGTGCGATCGCTGAATCGCAATTGGACGCCGCCGGGCGGCACGTATTGGAAGATGACCACCTGGCTTGGCACCTGCTGTTGATGCACGAGAGCGCAGTAGTCGGATGTATGCGATACCTGCTCTGCCCAGTGGCCCGCGTCACGTTCGAGGATTTGCGCATCAGCGAAACAATGCTGGCGAAGGATGTTTACTGGGGGCCAATTCTGCGCGACGCGGTTGAAGCTGAGATGGCCGTTGCTTGGGACCAGGGGATTGGTTTCGCCGAGCTGGGCGGGTGGGCTATTGATGCGCGGCACCGGTGCACGGCTGCGGCGTTGCGGATGCTGCTCGCTTCATATGCGATGGCGGGGGTCGTGGGCGACCACATCTGTGTGGCTCAAACCAATGCCAGCAACCACGCTGCCTCGATCCTGCGGCGAATGGGCGGGACGAAGTTGGGTGGTCTGCCGATTTATGCGGATGTCCAGTACTGCGGTGGGCTGGTGTTGTTGCTTCGCTTCGATAGTCGCGTGGTGCCGGTGAAGTATCGGCGGGCGGTTGCTGCTATTCAGAAGGAATTTGTGGAGCCACCCGCCAGGATCGAACTGGCGACAACCGGTTTACGAAACCGGTGCTCTACCAACTGAGCTAGGGTGGCCCAACAAGAACGAAGATATCATGCGGGCTTACGACGTATCATGACGAACGCACGCCATAGCGCCCAGACCACTACGGTGTCTTCTATTACCTTCTCCAGATCAGCTCCGACACTTTGGCCACCGTTAACGGGCACGAATCCGATTATGCACCCAACCAACGATGGGTGGTCAGCAGCGGATAGACATCCGCCGATTCGTCCCAGGACAATCAGCCCGGCGACGGCAAAAAGAACAACGGTCCAAGCGGTCACTTTGCGGGGTGACATGCACGGCCTATTCTGTCACAGGGTGCGACGACCCAAAATCTTCGTCACAAATATTGTCACAGTAGCCATGTGGCCTCCGCAAACAGTTTTGAATGAACAGGTTCCGTGGTATAGCCGACGTTTACGAATCAGCCGCTCTACCAACTGAGCTAGGGTGGCCCAAATCTATTTTCAGTCTAACTTACGTCTCGCGGAGCAAAAGGGCCCGGCTTAATGCTTGCGAGACATCTTCTGGCGAATATCGGGCCAAAACTCTTTTAGAATGTTTGAGGCCATATCAACGCCAAGCTGTGTGCCCCATTTTTGAACCGCATCAGCGACGTCCCGGTTATTCACATAATACGCATTCGAAATCGCTACCGCCGTTGCGTTTCCCGCCAACTCCGAATAGTTAAACTGCGTAGCCCCGTTATCGCCGTGTGTGATGAAGATCTGCCCCGCGGCGTAAGCCAGACGCGAACCTACGCTTCCGTCGCCTCGTCGAAAATAGCGAGGATCCTGATGCAGCAAGGACGGAAAAATCGCCTCCGTCATATAATCCCCAATCACGAAATCAGCGTAAGACGCGCCTAAATAGCTGCCGTAGCCTGCTAATCCTTGTCCGAACGCGCGATTCGAATTCGTCAGCTGCGCTTCGCCCGCAAATGCCGCAGCGAGCACGAAAGTGCCGCGATCGAATCCGTCCTGCGTCGCGATCTTGAATTTCTGGCTCGCTCGCAGCGGCACGTACGGATGTGGAAAAGGAGCGGTGCGGTAATTCGGAATAATGCCAAAGATCCGCTTCTCGCTGATCGTACCCGGCACAGGTTTACTGCTTGTCGTGCTGTCATCGGCGGTGCCGTTCGCGGACGATGCCGACTGGCACCAAAGCGTCCCAGGCAGCAACAGCCCCATAAAGAGGATTGCCGGCCGATGCTTACGCGGAAAAAAGGAAAGAAATGGCATGAACAAGCTTCAAGAGTGTGACGCCCATCTGATGACCAACAAATTCCAAAATGTTCACCAAAAAACGCGAGACCCCTGGATTCTTGGCGCCCGTTCCTGATGTTTATAAACGCTTGATGACAAAAACGCCTGCTTTATTGTGTACGCAGCGCGACCATCGGGTCGATCCCTGCGGCTTGCCGCGCCGGCAAATAACAGGCCACCACCGCCACTCCCGCCAAAACGACCCCCGCCAGCAGCATAATCATAGCCACGTTTGCGTTCGCACCATACACCTGGCCCGCTAGTAGGCGGCTCGTCATAAGCGAGCCCACCATGCCAATTCCTAGTCCTGCAGCCACGGGCCGCATCCCTTGCCGGATCACCAGCAGCAGCACTCTACCTTTCGATGAGCCTAACGCCAAACGAATGCCGATCTCCGCTCGTTGGCGCCCGGCGAAATACGAAACTACACCGTAAATACCTGCTACCGTAAGCAGCAGCCCGCAAGCCCCCAAAGCAGTTAATACCCGCGTATAAAAATGAGCCATGGCAGCTGAACTGGCCAGCCGCTGCTCCATCGTCCTCACATCCCCCAGCGGCAGTTCCGGATCCACGCTGCTCAGGGAGCGCTTCAATACATCAGTGACGTTCATCGAATCGCTGCGCGTGCGCGCCACCAGATAAAGCGACTGCTCCACCCAATGCCACGGGTTCGAAGCAACTTCGGTAAACGGAACATAGATCACGGGGGGCGCTGCTGTCATTATGCCGTTCGAGCGCACATCGGCAACTACGCCCACCACTTCCCAAGCCGAATTTCGTCCTTCCAATTCCGGTACTCGTATCAACTGCCCTACTGCTGCGCCTGTAGGAAACAGATGGTTGGCCATGGTCTTATTGATCATCACCACCTGTGCCGAATCGGCCTTGTCCTGCACGCTGAAATCGCGTCCCTTCAGCAAAGGAATCTGCATGGTCGCCAGGTAACCGCTGCTCACATATCGGAGCTCTGTCGCATAATCCTGTCGCAAAGGCCTGTCCAGCGAATTCTGCTTCAACACAAGGCCCACGGTGCTCACCGAGAGCGGTACTTTCGAACTCAGCGCTGCCGATTCTACTCCCGGCTGCTCACCTAAGTTCTCGAGAATGCGCCGGTACGTGCCTATCACCTGCTCAGAATTTTTATAAATGTTCATTGGTAGCGCAGTGCGCCCAGTCACCAGTCTTCTTGGTGAAAATCCCGGCTGAATATGTTCCGCCGTGATGGCCGTTTCAATCAATAAACCTGCGCCGATTAGCAGCATCAACGCCAGCGCTACTTCTCCTGCGATATATACACTGCGCGCTAGATCGCGCGCCGCACCGGCTGCGCCACGGCCGCCATTCCGCAAGACGCTTTGAATATCCACCTGTGCTGCCCGCACCGCTGGCAATAAACCGGCGATCAGCGTGCTTGCAAGCGCCAGAAACAGTGCAAACAGAAACACCGTTCCATTCACGCCGGCTTCTTCGAGCCGTGGTATTGAATCGAAATTTAATTTCCGCACCGTGTCGATCAGAAGCTGCGCCAGCAAAAGTCCCAGTGCCGCAGCTGCCAGCCCGACCAGCATGCTTTCAGTTAACAATTGCCGCACGATTCGTGAGCGATTCGCTCCCAACGCCGAACGCACCGCTAGTTCCTGTTTTCGGCCTGCGCTCCGGGCCAGCAATAAATTTGCCACATTTGCGCAGGCAATCAATAACACGAAACCCACTGCCCCCAGCAGTACAAAAAGACGGCTTCTCAAATCGCCCACCAAATCGGCCGCATAATCACCCACCCGGATTCCGCGATTCCGGTTCATGTCCGGATATTGCGCCGCCAGATGACGCGCCAGCACATTCATCTCCGCCTGCGCTTGCTGCCGGTTCGTGCCTGTCTTGAGCCGGCCGGCGACATTTAGAATGCCGCCCGTCCAATTCATTTCCTGCCCACTTAATGCAAGCGGCGCCCATACCTCTTCCGAACCGGGTCGTACTGAAAACGAGGCGGGCATTACGCCAATCACCGTAAACGCTTCCCGATTCAGATAGACTTCGCTGCCCAAAATATCCCGCTTGCCCCCGAACCGCTCTTGCCACAAACGATGACTCAGCACAACCAAATGGCGGCGGGGTGCTCGATCTTCTTCCGCCGTGAACGTCCGTCCTAATTCCGGAAAAATACCGAACACTCGAAAATAATCTGCCGACGCAAATGCCCCGGGAATTTGCGCCACATTGCCCGCTCGCGAAAGCGTGAACGTCGTTGGCTGCATCGCTCCCAAGCGCTCAAACGATTTGGCCTCACGCCGCCATGCATCAAAATTGCGCGGCGTCACCACATCCTCCGTTCCTTCGAGCACTGACCATACCGTCACTAATCGTTCCGGGGAAGGGAATGGCAGCGGGCGCAGCACTACCGCATAGACCACGCTGAACACCGCCGTCACCACGCCCATCCCGATGGCCAACGCAGATAACGCCAGTGTCGTTGTGCCTATGCTCTGCCGCAGTTGCCTTGCACCCGACTTTACATCCTGGAAAACGGCCGTCATGTGCTCGATCTTTTTCATTCGTTCTTCCTTCTGCTCGGCTACGGCCGTGCATGTCCGATGAATTTTCCTTACGTCGCCGAATTGCCGGACCGCTTCGGCCCGTGCTGCTTCCGGCGTCCACCCCTGCTCGACGAGTTCCGCGAACTTCGATTCCAGGTGAAACTGCAGCTCGTCGCGTACGTCCTCCGCCACATCGGAACCGAAGAACCGTAGGTACCGCCGCCACATTGGAGTCTTCTGCATCGTCATGACTCCTGCGGAAACGGCGAGTGCGTCGCGTTCATAATCTTTCCCACCGCAACCGAATAAGCCTGCCAGGCCTCCATCTGCGCCTGGAGATGTTTTCTGCCCTTCCGCGTGATTTTGTAATACTTGGCGCGCCGGTTGTTGCCTGTTAATCTCCACTCGGCCGCAATCCAGCCTTTTGCTTCCATGCGATATAGCGCCGGGTATAGCGCCCCTTCTTCCACCAGCAAAGCGTTATCCGTCTGCTGCCGGATAGCGCCCGAGATCGCATATCCATGCATCGGCTGCCATGAGATCGTCTTCAAAACCAGAATGTCGAGCGTTCCGCGAATCAAATCCAGGGCAGTTTTCTCCACTTGTGCCATACCTAAGCTTCTTAAGGAAACGATAGCATCAGGTGGGGCGCATCTCAAAAGGCCTATCGGCTAATGAAACCGCGAGTTGAACGATAAGAACGTTTATTGTGGATCTCTTAGCGGCGTTACGTCTGCCGATGGAGGCACTTCCTTGCGCTTCCTGTATTCCGCAAACATGGCGTTTGCCTCTGCGTTGCGCCGCAATTTGCGGTAGAGCGATGCCAGCGAATAACAGGCGTCAGTCGAAAAAGTGTCTTCCGAAATTGCGGTCTTGTATTCCAAAACCGCCTCTCCGTCTCGTCCCTGCTTCTCGAGCGCGCGCCCTAGATGATAATGTGCCGGCGCGAACTTCGGATCGAATCGAAGTGATTCCCGCAGCACGTTTTCTGCCTCTTGTGGCTGATTCATCCTCAAATACCAACAACCCAGATCATGGGGCGGCCAAGCCGAAGGATACGGCCGAGCGCGGTTCAGTTCCTCCGCTTTCTTGAGCGCTTCATACGCCTGCTCCATCTGACCTTGCATATCAAAAGCTAATCCCAGGCTGTCCCAGGCACGAGCGGATTTCGGATCTAACTCGACTACTTTCCGCAATTTATCTATCGCCTCGGGGTAAAGTCGCAGGTTGTAATCGATTCGTCCAAGCCAGTACAGATAAATGGCCTGCCGCGGATGCTTCTGAGCCAGCGTCAACAGAATGCCGCTCGCCCGTTGATCTTCTCCTGTAACCACCAGTGCCATCGCCAGCGTAAAAGAATCCCCATCCTTCAGTGGCGCCACGGCAGCTGCTTTTCCAAAAAAAGTTATTGCCTGTTTCATGTCTCGGGCGAGGAAGGCTACCGCGCCCTCGAGCGACACAAGTTCTGCGCGATCTGGCGTATCCAAAGCCGCTCCTTTTGCCAGCATCGCTTCTACCGTGGCAAAATGCTCTTTCGCTAACTCTTGCGCCGCCGCTTCACCTTCGCCATAAGGGGCTAAAGCGTGTTTCAGCCTTTCGAAAACATCGCTGGACTGCGCAAAGCCGGAAACCGCCAGCATGACGCAGAATGCAACTCTCGCGATCATGGATTATGGCCTGACCTCTATTGTCCTCAGCATCAGTTCGGCGCGCTTCGAGCGTTCTTCGTCGAGCTCTTTTAACAACTGCGCTTGTTGGTCAGCTCGTGGATCATGTGTTCGCCGATACAACACCAATAAGCGCTCATTGGCCTGGAAGCTTGTGGGGTCCAGGCGAAGCGCCCGATCCACCTCCGCATGCGCTTCGTCAATATGTTCTTCAAGCATTAAAACGCGCGCTAGTTCTGTATGGGATTCCGAAAACGAGGGCATCAGCTCGATGGATCTTTGCAAATGTTTCGCGGCGCCATTCAGATCGTTCTCCAAGCGCGCGATGCGACCCAGAAAATACTCGGCCCCGCCGGCTGTTTTGGGGATGGTTGCGATACCCTGCATCTGCTCTTTAGCGCTTGCGTAGTCTCCCGAGGCGAAGTATGCAATTCCAAGCGCAAAGTGACCATTCGGGTTCGCTGGCGCGGTCTTGACAAACTTCTTGAAGTAACTTGAAGCGGTCGCCGCATCGCGGGTCGCTAGAATGACGGAACCCATAGCGTAGTTGTAGTCCGGATTTTCGGGATCGAGCTCCAGCGCACGGTCAAGCGAGTGTCGAGCTTCTATCGGAAGGTCCATCTTGATTGCAATGGTGGCGAACAGAAAATGGATCTGCGGATTCTTGGGGTCCAGATCGCGTGCATGCGCAAGATAGCCGAGCGCTCCTTCGTAGTCCTTCGCCGCGTCCGCCAGCCGGGCAAGCTCCAGGAGATGAGCTGTGTTGGCCGGGTCTTGCACAGCCACGCGCTCGAGCGTTTTGCGCGCGTCCGCTGGACGCTGCAACTGCTCGTAAGCAATTGCCAGACGCCGCAGGCTCTCAAGCGACGAGACATGACGTGCATCCAATCCTTCCACCAGCGTCACGACGACGGCGGCCGCGCCCGGCGATTTCAGCGCCCTTCTCAGCACGTCGAAATCCGCACCTGAGAAATCGCTGCGCGACGCTAATTCGGAAGCAATACGGTTGGCTTCCGCGGGCCGGCCGAGTGCGCATAGGTCCGCACAGCGAATCGCCAGAGTTGCCGTGCGCGCCGCTTGCCCTCCTGCCAGCTTCTCGCTTTCAGCAAGAGATTGCGCGTATTTCCCCTGCTTCTCAAAGATGAGGGAGAGCGAGCCGTGCGCCTCCTGGTCGCCAGGCTCGAGGCGTAGAACGTGCTCCCAGGAACTTATCGCGCACGAGACAGACTCTGTCTCGAGCTGGCAGACCCGCGCGAGATTCTGCCAGCCTGGAATCAGACCTGGTTCTATTCGAACTGCCTCGGCAAAATCTTTGTGAGCCTGTTGGATTTCGTTACGCTGCGCATGAACGATTCCGCGCAGATTCAAAAGGCCTCCGTCTTTAGGATGCTGCTCTAAAGCTTCCTCAACCAGGCGCGCAGCGCCGGCCAAATCGCCGCCCTGAATCGCCTGCTGTATCGCGAGCACAGCTCCCTTCGTGTCGGATTGTTGGGCTTGCAGGCGGGTCGCGGCGGCTAGACAAACGAATAGAAGCGCATAGGAAGCAAAAGCACCCGACTCCGCCCGGAATTTTAGGTGAGTACTTTTCTGGGGCTCCACGATGGTGCAAGGCTGGGCGTTGGGGATCCGAGATGTTTTCGTTGCCCAGGCCTCCTCATCTAATTTACGTATGCGGCCTTGACTAACCTCTCACCCAGGTATATAAGTACTATACAAACTAGCTAAGAACTAAATTGACCCAGAGGGAGTGGCAGTTTCCCGCAGTCCTCAGGGTGGGATTGAACAAACTCTTGCTTGGGAGGAAAGATGCCGAGTCGTGTCTTTTGTCGTTCGCTCGCTGCCCTGCTGCTCTCTTCCGCAATTGCATTTGGACAAAGCCAAAATGCCAGCCTCGAGGGCCAGGTACTAGACAAATCGGGTTCCGTAATGCCGCAAGCTGCGGTGACAATATCCTTCGCTGGCCGGGGATTTAGTTCGACCGTGCGGACCGACAATGACGGCCGCTTCGCGTTTCCCAACCTGGCGCCGGGCTCCTACGATTTGAACGTCGAGGCCAAAGGTTTTCGCACCTATGTGCAGAACGGGATCCAGTTACTCGCCAATCAGTCGGCGCGTATCAATGCCACCCTCGAGGTGGGCGACACTTCGACCAGAGTAGAGGTGACCGCCGATGCAGCGCAACTCAACTATGACAACGGTTCTCAGCAAGAGGGTGTGCCGCCGCAGATTGTAAATCAACTCCCGTTGCTGGTTTCCGCCGGAACTCCTCGCAACGCTGCGCAATTCGCCGCATTTCTGCCCGGCGTCAACACCGGTACCAGCGTTCAGCCTTACAATTCGCGAATTAATGGCGGCTTGAAGATGGGCGACGAAGCAGTGCTGGATGGAGTCAGTATGCAGGAAGGCACCATGTCTCAAAGCGGTATGGTGTCGCTGTACGATTTCCCGCAGACGCCAGACATGGTCACCGAAGTACAAGTGTTGACCTCCAGCTATGAGCCGCAATATGGCACCACTACCGGGGGCGAGATCATCGTCACCACCAGGAGCGGCACCGATCAGTTCCATGGTGGGATCTTCGAATATTTACGCAATAAAGATCTCAACGCGCTGCAGTTTACTAATCAGCGTCCAGCCGGTGACCCGCGTCCGAAAGACAACGAAAATGAATTCGGCGGCTTCATCGGCGGTCCCGTCAAGCTTCCCTTTCTGCCGTTCGTCTGGGGAGCAAAACACAAAACTTACTTTTTTTTCGACGCCGAATACCTGCGCAGCCTCGGAGGAACGATCAGCCCGGTTGTCTCGATTCCCTCGGAACAGGAGCGCACCGGGAACTTCTCCGATCTTGGCACTCAACTCTATGACCCCAAAACCGAGAAAATTGTAAACGGCGCGTTAATTCGACAGCCGTATGCGAACAACCAGATCCCCGTCTCTGAGCAAAGTCCGCTGGCATTGCAATGGATGAAGTTTCTGCCGACTCCCACCAGCGGAGGTCCCTACAACAATTACCTCTCGACGCCAGTCTCCGATGGTATTCTTTCGAATCTCGACGAACTTCTTTATAAGATCGACCACTATTGGGGAGAGAAGGAGCATATTTCAGCGACGATCTGGCGGCAGACAACTGCACCCAACGAACAATGCGCACTGCCTGTTCAGCTTTGCACTTCAAGCCCCGCAAATCCAGAAGATGCATGGGTGAACCGGCTGAACTGGGACCACATTTTCACTCCGAACTTCTTGAGCCATTTCGGTATCGGCTATAACAATCGGAACGAGGGCTATGGCTCGGTTACCGGTCAGGATCCAAATCTTCTTCCGAAGATCCCGAATGCTGGAGCCTACAATGCTTCTCCGGCCGCGAACTTTAGCGCCCCCGGTCTTACAAACCTGGCTTCCTGGGGCAATACGCAAGGGCCGGGATACTTGAACAAGACAACGCGGCCCACCGTAATCACCAACGAATTACTCGACTGGGTGCACGGTTCCCACACCATCAAATTCGGTGGCGAGTTCCGTCATCTGCAGCAGGTTTTTCGGCAAAATAATAACCAGTCCGGAACGGTAGCATTTTCAGCTCTTTCGACCGGATTACCGAATCTAAGCAGCGGGGATCCATTCGCCAGTCTTCTGGTGGGCGCTGTCGATAACGGGAACTTGAACATATACAACGTATCCAAGTACGGCGCTGAACAGCGAGCCTACTCGCTGCATATCGGCGACACTTGGAGGGCGACGAGCAAGTTGACTGTCAATTACGGTCTACGCTGGGACAGGTTCTCGCCGAGTTTCGAAACCAGCAATCGACTGGCTTTCTTCAGCTTCGCTCCAAATCCCGGGGCTGGCAACTTGCCTGGCAGCCTGGCCTATGCCGGTAATAGCTGGGGACCGGCAAGCTTCGGCGCACCCTATCCAGAAACACCTTTCAATGGCGGATTTGCGCCGAGGCTTGGACTGGCTTACAAAGTGGACAACAATACCGTGGTGCGAGCCGGGTATGGCGTCTTCTATACCCAGGCCTTTTACCCCGGTTGGGGCGGCGGAATGTCGCTCGACGGCTTCAATCCGAAGGTCTCCTTCAGCGATTCCCAAAGTGGATACGTACCTGCCTTTTACCTGGATAACGGATTTCCAGCTTATAGCCGGGCTCCTGATATTAGTGCAACCGCTGACAACGGCACCAGCGGACCCAACTACCGGCCCACTTATGCCAATCATCTCTCCTATACGCAGCAGTATAATTTCACGATCGAACGCAAACTCGGCGCCAGCAGCATAGCGAGTGTTGCGTTTGTAGGCAATAAGGGAACTCATCTACCTTCACAGATGCAACCACTCAACGCGCTCAATCCCTCGTTGTTGCCGCTGGGACCGTCGGTGCTAAACGCCGTCTTCGCGCCGGGTCAGACCTCGCTGGATGGTGTCAGCGTACCGTACTCAAACTGGGTTCAGACGTTGACCAGTGTTGGCACCTGTCAGCCTACAGTGGCGCAAGCCCTGGTACGCTTTCCACAATATTGTGGTGCGCTCTACGGCGAAAACGAAAACGAAGGCACGTCCGAATACAACTCGTTCCAAACCAAGCTGGAAAAGAGCTTCTCGAACGGCCTGTACTTCGGCGCCAATTATAGCTTCTCCAAGCTGATCACGGATGCCGCTTCCACCACCCAAGCTACCTCAGGCGGCCAAGTTATTGGAATTATCAATCCCTTCCAAGGGAGCCGCAACAAATCGATCTCCCCGGATGACGTTACACACACCTTCAATCTGCTCGGTGTCTATGATCTCCCTTTTGGGCCGGGCAAACCTTGGCTCGGCGGCCGCTCCCGTGTTCTTGGCTACATCGTTGGCGGCTGGACGCTTTCCTCGAGCGTGAAGCTGACTTCTGGAATGCCGCTCTTTTTCAGCAATTCAACGGTCTGCGGGGTCCCATCCCAGTTCGACGCCGAGTGCATCCCGGCCGTTCTTCCGGGAGCCAACGTATTGACTCAGTCCTGGAGCGGCTTCAACGTCAACCGGCCTGCATTCAATGCGGCAGCCTTTGAACCGGTCTCGCTCTTCGCCAATGGCACGTACCTGGGAGTGGGCCCGCGGGTGACTGGTGTTCGCGGATCTCCTTACCGGGATACCAATATCTCGCTCTCCAAGAAGATCAGTATCAAAGAGCGCGTCAATTTGGAGCTGCGCGGAGAAATCTTCAATATCTTCAACAATCACTATTTCACCTGCGATGGCCAGTTCAGCAGTTGTGTCCCCTTCAATAACGACCCGTCAAGCTCGCAATTCGGTGTCTGGAACGGCACCGTAACTCAGCCCCGCAACATACAAGTCGTGGGCCGGATCACATTTTAATAGACGTACCGGTAAGCTTCGGCGGCAAGTCTCCAGCTGGTTTGCCGGCTGGAGACTCTCAATCGAAGGAAGGCAGTAATTCGCCCACTGCTTACAATCGAAGCAATGGCTGTCAAGAATTCGAAGATTCTGAAAGTAGCCGGTCTGAGCTTTGTGGGATTCTGCGCCGTATCAATCGGAGTAGACCGTGCCAACATCGGCCCGGTCGCTTCGCAGTTAGCTGGATTCTGCGGAGCGTTCCTGGGTGGCTGGGTCGGCGCACGTCGCAAACGCGCCGTAGCACCTCCGCCTGTTTCACCTCCTTCCGCAGCGAGCAGCCTTGCTTCAACCGCTGCGGAATCAAGCGAGAAGAATGGCTAAGGGCAGCACCACTCCCGCTGCCAGCAAAATCGACGTGACCCTCTTATTTTGCGTGAACGCATACGCCATATAGATACCGAGCAGCGTTGTCGTTGCGAGTCCGACCGCCATCAGCAAGACAAACCATTTCATCACTGTCGTCGCCGTACGGTCGCCTTGTTGAGCTGCCGGCCTCCCTGCCGGTGGCCGCCGCTGCTCTCTCGGTCTATCGCCTGGTTCCGGTCTTGGCGGTGGAAGCTCCTTCGTCTGATCCTTATGAATGCGCGCCAGCCTGACAATCCAAGCGGGTGGCTGATACGCTTGGCCATCGTGATGCTCATGCAGTCCGAACGTCTGTAACGATCCCGTGAACGCAAAGAACAAAATGGCCGGTGCAAAAAACGTGCCCAAATAAAGGTGCAGGTCGCGTATCCGTCTGGCGAATGTCTTGGCAGGTTTTCTAGGGGACTGTTCAGTCTCGATACTTGAGGATGTCGGGCTCGCCATAATCGAAGTTATCAGCTTTGACGAACCCGGTGCACCAGAAATTACCCGCTTAGGGCTGCTTTATTGTTAAGATCTTGTCAACCGCCTGATCTGTCAACAGCTGCTTTTCGCCGCCCGGCCAGCTAATTTCAATTCGATCCACCTTCCTTGCCTTGCTCACCCCAAAATGCAAGCGAAGATCGTTCTGCGACAGGTAACTCCCCCCACTCCGCACTTCCTGTGCTTGCGTATGACCATCCGCCGCCACCTGGACGCGGGCCCCGATCGCGCTCGCATTTGCCCGAGTTCCAATCAATTTCAAAATCAGCCAATGTCCATCCGGAGGCTTTGTATTTTTCAAAATCGATGGAGGCTCGTTCTGGTTGTTTACCGCCACTTCCACGCTCCCATCGTTATCCAGGTCGCCGAATGCCGCGCCGCGCGATGAATGTACTTCCGCAAATGCTGGTCCCGCTTGTTTCGAGATATCGTGGAACTTGCCGTTCGCCAGATTTTCATAGAGGATCGCGCGATCGAGATAATGAATATCGCTGTGCAACGCGTCCACTTCGGGAAATACGTGACCGTTCACCAGCATCAAATCCGGCCATCCATCATTGTTGTAATCGAAAAAACCGGTGCCCCAGCCGACATACTTCGTATTCAAACCTAAGCCCGCATCGAGCGTCACATCGTCAAAAATTCCCTTGCCGCGATTGTGATACAGCGTCTCAAACTCGTCTGAGAAGTTCGTGCGAAAAATATCAAAGTGTCCTTGTCCCATCGTGTCGACCGTCGCGACACCCATCCCCGACATCGCTTTCCCATTCTGATCGAAGGCTACGCCGCGCAGCACGCCTTCCTCTTCGAACTTGCCGTTCCCTTTGTTGATGTAAAGCAGGGATGGTGTCTGATCACATGCCACATAGATGTCCGGCAGCCCGTCTTCATTGAAGTCACCGGTCAATACACTGAGCGAATAATGCCCATCTGGGGCCGCTATTCCAGACTGTTCGGAAACGTCTTCGAACTTTCCATTTCCCAGGTTGCGGTAAAGAATATTGCGATCGAACGGCAAGCCCCGCGGCCCGCAATTCACTGCAATGCCGAGATAAAAACAATACGGATTCGCTCCCTTGTGCGGCGTAGTGGCAGGATCAAATTTCAGATAGTTCGCTACGAACAGATCGAGCCGTCCGTCGCCATCCATATCGAAGAATGCGCAACCGGTGTTATAACGAACACGCGGCTGCCGCAGATTTGCGTTCTCGGTCACATCGGCAAAGTGTTTACCCTGTATGTTCCGGTACAAATGGTTCGCGCCCCAGGAGGTGACAAACAAATCCGTGTACCCGTCGTTGTCGTAGTCTCCCGCGCACACGCCTTCGCTCCATCCGTCGCTCTTCAACCCGAGCTCTTCCGTCACATCGTGAAAGCGGTCATGCCCGTCGTTGTGATACATCCGGTTCGTTCCGCCTCTACCGGACAAGACGAACAGATCGAGTAGCCCGTCATTGTCATAATCGACCAGCGCGATCCCGCTGCCAGTCGTCTCAATGATGAAGTCCTTCGATTGCGTACCCCCGTTCGGGAAAACATCTGTAACTCCCGCCCGTTTTGAAACGTTCTGAAAATCTGGCAGCCCGCTTCCGCCCGCTATGGCAAATGCCAAAAAGATCCAGACCGCCGTTTGTTTCACTGCTCCGGCTGCTTTTCGCCTAACTTCTTCAGGAAGTCCGAAAACTCGCCAGATGGCGGCTTTTGCAAACTGTCCAGCTTCTGCTTTTCCAGCTTCGCCTTTTCAAGATCGCCTGAATCCCGGTAAGCCGTCAGCAGTGCATAGTGGGCCGTCTCGTTTGCCGGCTGCAACTCCACCGCTCGTTGCAAGTGAGCGATTGCTCCGTCGAAATTCTTGTTGGTTGTCTCCAGTTTTCCTAATGCGATCAGCGCCTGCACAAAATCCGGCGTCAACTCCAGTGCCTCCTTAAAGTGACTTGCCGCCGCATCCCTGTTTCCCTCGACCGCCGCGATCTGTCCGAGCTGAAACTCGCAGGCGCTGTCTTCCGGACTGATACGTAACTCCGCGCGGAACTCCTCTTCCGCACGTTTCAGCGAATCGGTATCATGTTTCTCGAGCAGAATCGCGCGCCCGAGCCGGAAGTGAAGATCGGGCGCCGCTGGATTCTGCTCAATCGCTTTGCGGTACTCTCCAACAGCGTCTTCATATTGATGCTGCACTTCAAAAATTTCGGCCGAGAGTTCGTGCACCCGGTATGATGACGGACTGCGTTGAAACATCTTGTAAGTCGCATCGTTGAATGCCTTCATATGGAGTTTGGCGTCCAGATACAGCACATCGGCATCGTTGGGATAAGTTTTCTGGAGCCGGTCGAGCAAAACAAAGGCCTGCGTGTTTTCTCCTATAGTGCTATAGCATTTGACGGCGGCTAAACTTGCCAGGCGAAGTAACTCACCTTGCCGAACAGTCGTCAGAACGGGCAGCGCTGTGGAACACTTTCCCGTCGCTGCCTGGGTCATCGCCAGGAAAGTCTTCGCGACCTCATCTTTCGGGCTGTTCGCAAGAACTGCTTGCAGCTTTTCTGTCGCGACTGAATAGCGTCCTTCTTGAAATGCCCGCTCGCCATCTTGTAACAGCGGATTCAAAACGAGCAGCGCCAGTATGAGGCTAATGCCCTGCATCATCGAGCAGCAACTCCGAATTACCGAACTTATGATGCAGAGCACCCTCGTAATAACGAAAACTCAATAAAGGCGGCGCACCCGGTGCAATCAGTTGTCGCTGAGTTACCCGTTGGTCCGCACTCTCGCCGAGATCCGCGCAACGCCCCGATGCACTTACTTTCTCGATGGTTGTAAGCTCCTGCCCCTGGACAAAAAACAGAGCCGCGGCCATAAGGAAGCGCAGTTTCATCGCCCCTCCAACTCCGCAAGCGCGTGCTGCGCCACTGTGCTTTCCGGTTTCCGGTCCAGCAGGTCCCGCATCACTTGTTTGGCTTTGTCTCTGTTTCCCATCTGCGCGTATGTCCGGCCCAGGTTCAGGTAGAGTATATCGTCGTTGGGCGCCATCCGAATGCCATACTCAAACGCCGCAATCGCATCGTTAATCTTCGCTTCCTTAATGTAGAGAACGCCAAGGTTGTTGATTGCGTCGGCGTAGTCGCGCCGCAACGTAATCGCCTGCTTGAAGTACCGCGCGGCTTGATCAGGGTGATTTTGTTTCGCCAGCGCCAACCCAAGCCCGTTGGCCGCTTCCGCCGACTGTTCATCAATCTGCCAGGCCCGCCGGTAAAAACCCTCCGCTTGGGCTATTTGCCCCAGTTTGTCCGCCGACCGTCCGGCGTTGAGCAACGTATACAGCAAATCCGGCTTTAGTTCCAGCGCCTTCTCATAAAATCCGAGCGCTTCCGCCGATTGATTCTTACTTTCCGAAACGTCGCCCAATCCCGACCATGCTTCGGCGTAGCTGCCGTTGTCCTCGAGCGCATGGTGAAAAGCCTGCTCAGCTTGTGCTACGCGATTACTTTGCAAATGAATTTGCCCAACCAGTACCTGCACCCGCGGATTATGCGGTGTTCGGCGCAGCACCGCTTCGAGGTAAGGCAGCGCTTGCTCCGGATAGCCGGACCACAAGTAAGCTGCGCCAAATTTGAAAAAGTCTCGATACGGTTTACCGACATAACTACCCTCAAACGGCAGCGCGGCTGCTGCACCGTTTGCGAGTTGGCGCAAATCAGCGTCTACTTCGTTTTGTGAGGGAACCCGGGCATACACCTTTGCCGCATACCCTTTCTGATCGAGCAGCAGTGCAAGCGGAAATTGAATCGTCGTGCGCCAGTCAAACAGGTAGCGCCTGAAGATCTCATACTGCTCGCGTCGCTCCGCGGAAAGCGATCGCTCGTTCAGCACCAGCAATCCCGGTCCACGCTGCGATTCGGGTAGCGGGATCGGTTCGACAAACCAGGTATCGTGCAGCCGCATTCCGTTATCCGCCTCGACTGCCCTAGTCTGCAGCATTTTCCGCTTGGCATACGCACGCGCTTCAAGCTTTTCTGAATTCTCGGTGATCCGGATGATTTGCCCGGCGGCGAGATTGTGGAACTCCTGCTCAGCGCCGCTTGGCCATTTCACTTGCACCCGCTTGGCTGTTTTCTCTTCGCCCAAGCCGAAGATAAGTCGCTTGCTATGCTGCGAAAGAAACCCTGATCCCGCATCCAGCCATTTGGTCTGGCCGTCCACTCGAATGCGAGCGCCGATGGCGTCCCGGTTCGAAGCTGTCCCACGCAGTTCGAAAGCGATTGAATGCCGTGCTTCGGCGCACTGATTTTGCAAGATCCTGATCTGCGGCCCCAATCGGTTTTTTAGAACCAAGTCCGGCTTACCGTCGGAGTCGAAATCCAGCACCGCGAACGACCGGCTGTCCTCGGCGAAATCGAGTCCGCTGACACCCGAAAAATCGAAATACCGATCACCCCGTTTCACATGCAACACGTTCGGCTCGTGCCCATTCCAGCTGTAATCTTCCCGTATGAACTGGTTGATGGCATTCCAGCCGTTTTCGTAAGCGGCGGACGGCCGCTGCTCGGTCGGCGATTTCGCCACTACCTGCCGCCAGAAAAAACTGTTCAGGTCTTTGTTGCTTTCGTTTGTCAACATGCCGCAGGTGACAAAAATTTCGGCTTGTCCGTCGTTGTCGAAGTCATGACCGCCCGCTGCCCAAGCCCAGCGCCCGAACTCGCAGTGCTGCTCTCTCGAAATCTCCTCGAAAGTGCCGTCTCCGCGGTTTTTGTAAAGCGAATTGCCCATGGTATGCCGCCGGTAGGCATCCGCCAGCCCCGGTGCGTGTGACGGTGCAAAATGTTCATCCGCAATTACACGCTGTCCTGCTGCCGTCCACATGTTCGCTACATACAGGTCGGCTTTACCGTCATTATCGGCGTCGAACCACGACGCGCTCATGCCCGGACCAATATCCTCAACGCGCGCTTCTGCTGCTTTGTCCTCAAAATGTCCGGCCGTGTTCACATACAAATTCTTGCGGCCAAAATCATTCGCCACAAACAGGTCTGGCCATCCGTCATCGTTGAAATCGCACCAGGCCGGCGCAAAGCTGAATCGGTTATTGTTCTGATTCATGCCGGTCTCGCCGGTGACATCTTCGAAATACCCGCTGCCGTCCGGGTTCAGCCGGTTCCGAAACAGAAAGTTTGGCGGCCCGTTCTGCGCATCCTGATACGGAACAGCGTAAGTGTATTGGGCCTCGCTTTGGAAATACACATAACAGCAAAGGTACAGGTCAAGTTTGCCGTCGCGGTCGAAATCGGCGGCCGCCGCACCGGTGAAGTTGCCGGCTGGGACGGTCGCAAACCGGAATGCGTCATCGCGCAAGCGAAACCGGGCGCCTTCGTTCAACAACAGGACCGGGCCCGAACCCCGCAACAGCACCAAATCCTGCCGGCCGCTGTTCCGTAAATCGAGAAATAGCGCAGCCGAGGTGTCATCGAGAATCCCGGCACCCCAGGCCTCCGTAATGTCCGTTAGCTTTCCTTCCGCAGTGAACTTGTAAAGCCGGTTCGGCAGTCCGCCGGGCTGGCACACGTAAATCTCGTCCTGGCCGTCGCCATCGATATCTCCAACCGAAATCCCGTTGCTCCCGTAAAGATCCATCCCGGTTGCCGGATCGAGGCGCGCGCGCCAATACGGCACGCCTTTTGCCAGCTGATTACCAAACGAACTCACGCCGGCGAATATGTCCGCGGTCACGTCCCGGAACCAGGAGTTCGTTTCGCAAATTACGTATTCCTGGAGCGGAACAAACTCGACCAACCGGCCAGCCTCCCAGCGCAGCCGCCAGTGACCGGTCCGATAAACCAGATTGCCCGAAATTGCGAAACGAACTATCCCGCCGGGCAAGGGGAAGAATTCGGCCCGGGTCACGTTTTTTAAGGAACGAACCCACCGGGTCCAGCCGCCTCGAACATCCGAATCTCGATCAGAATAGATGGCTTCCTTTACTTTTGAATCGATCGTTCGGTAGCTGGCTGGCCAAGGCGACCGCCCGGTGGGGAGTTCGTTTCGCAAAATCGCTGCGCGGAAGTACTCCTCGAGCTTCGCAACGATTTCCGCCGCTTCCTTTTCGCAGGCGAATTCGTCGGTACCTGGCGGAATGAATTTTTTGAGGCCCAGATACGGCAACTCATGGTGCGCCGCTTCGGCGAAAGCGGGGCGAACATTGAGTAACGAGAGAAGCGGCAGGGCCGCGCCGCTCGCGGCTAGAAACTCGCGCCGGTTAAGAGCCATGCTGGTTCACATCATGCGGAGCCTGCTCCGTCACTTTGAGCGTTTGATCGGCGGCGACTTTACCCAGGCGCTGCTCCAGCCCGCTTGGCCAACGAATGTCTACGCCATTGGCTTCGGTTTGCTCGCCAAGCCCGAAGTGGAGCGTAAACGAGTTTTGGGAATAGTAACTACCGCCGCTCATGACTTCATCGATTTGCGCCCGTCCGCCGGCATGAACCGTCACCCGGGCGCCGACCGCGCTGCGGTTGGACTGAGTACCCGTCAATCTTAGGTTCAGATAGTGCCCATGCGGACCGCGGTTCTTGAGCAGGCTGGGCGTTGAGTTCATGTTGACGATGACAATTTCGGGTTCGCCGTCGCCGTCCAGGTCGCCGACCGCCAAACCACGTGCGGGCCGCGGCACCTGGAAACCCGGTCCGGCATCGGCCGACACGTCCTGAAATTTTCCGTTGCCGAGATTCCGGTAGAGGATGGTGGGCTGTAAATACGTGTCGCCGAGTTGCTTGCCTTCCACTTCCGGGTAGACGTGGCCATTCGCCACCACTAGATCGCGCCAGCCATCGTTGTCTACATCAACGAAAGCCACGCCCCAACCGAGATACTGACGGGCGCCCAAACCCGCCTCGCGCGACACGTCAGTAAAAAACTTGCCGTCATCGTTGTGAAAGAGGGAAGTCAAATCGCCCGAGAAATTGGTTTTCGCGATGTCCAGGCGTCCATCTCCGTCATAATCAGCTATCGCGATGCCCATACCGGCCTGCAGCGCGCCATCAAAGTTAAAAGCGACCCCGGCTTCGGCGCCTCGCTCCTCAAAAGTTCCGTCATGTTTATTGTGAAACAGCAAGCTGGGAGTCATGTCGCAGGCGACATAGATGTCGGGCCAGCCGTCGTTGTCGAGATCAGCCGCGACGACGCCTAAGCCGTACCGGCCGCCCGGCTTCAAAATGCCAGCTGGGCCTGACACGTCGGTGAAAGTCCCATCGTGATTATTGTGATAAAGAATGTTGCGCGCCAGGGGCAAGCCGCGCGGGCCGCACATGACGGGAATGCCTTTCCACTGACAGTAATCACCATGACCGGGACGCGGCGTTGTCTTCAGATCAAGGTCCACGTAGTTCGCGATGAACAGGTCGAGATAACCGTCACGATCATAATCAACAAAGCTGCAGCCAGAGCCGTAGCGTATGCCGACAATGGGCAGCTTTGCGATAGCGGTAGCGTTCTGAAATTGTCCATTGCCTAAGTTTCGGTAGAGAACGTTGTGGCCGTAGTAAGTGACGAGCAGGTCGGGATGCCCATCGTTGTCATAGTCGCCGACACAAACGCCTTGCGCCCAACCGGAGTAATGGAATCCGGCCGCCTGGCCAATTTCTTCGAAACGCCCGTGACCGAGATTGTGATAGAGCTGAGGAAGCGTGGCTTTCCCGCCGGAAGAGGCGTCGAGCCGAGTGCCATTTGCGATGAAAATGTCTTCGCGGCCGTCGCCATCGTAGTCGAACAGCGCGACCCCGTTGCCGGTCGTTTCGAGAATATAGTCTTTGCGCGCGGCGCCGCCGAACGTATTAATCGCGGTGAGGCCCGATGCCTTAGCAATGTCCACGAAATCAGCGTGAAACGACGCAACGGCCGCCCCTGCCGACAGGCCGATGGCAGCCACTGTCCAAGCAAGCGAGACCCTCATGGCCACTCATCGTACCGCGGGATGAAGCGGGCACAAGAGGCAGTTATGGT
>DATAYL010000186.1:0-2937 GCA_036272575.1 Bryobacteraceae bacterium
GCGAGGCCGAGGCCCGATCCTTCCGGCTGGGTTCGGGACGGGTCCACACGGAAGAAGCGGTCAAAAATCCTGGGCAACGCGACAGCCGGGATTCCGACGCCGTTGTCGGTTACCTCAAGATTGGCTTCGTGGTCCGTACCCGTCAATGAAACGGCGACGCGTCCGCCGCCGGTTGGCGTGTACTTGATAGCGTTATCAATTAGAATCCACGCCAGCCTTGCCAAGCTTGTCCTATCCCCCATCACATAGAGCGGCTCCCTTGCGATCTCAATCGAGAATTCATGACTTCGACTCTCAAGTGACCGGATTCTGTCGGTGGCGGACTGGACGGCAGCCGAGAAGTCAACAGGTTCGAACACAGTCTCCCCTGTGCTAGCGTCGGCCCGCGCCAAAGTGAGCATGTCCTCCAGCAGCCGTGCAGCCAATTCCGATTCGCTCACGATGTCCCGAAATGCGTCGGCGCTTTCAGCATTTAGATTTGGGCTGCGCAACGCGTATTCGGCTACCGTTCGAATGAAGGAAATGGGACTGCGCAACTCGTGCGACGCGTCCGCCGTAAAGCGGGTAATCTGACCCACCGCCGTTTCGAGACGCGCCAGCATGTCGTTACACGTCTCAGCTAGGCGCGCCATTTCGTCGCGAGCGTTTGGCAGCGGCAGACGGCGCGAGAGACTGCCGATGCTGATTAGCCGTGCCGATGCGATGAAGCGATCAATCGGATTTAGAGCGCGACGGCTAACGAAGTAACCGGCGAGCATCGACAAAAGCAGCAGCGCTGGAATGGTCCATAACAGTCCATCGGTAAATCGCGACAAAAGGTGGCGGTTGTCCTCCAGTTGGCCCGCAACAAAAATCCGCAGTTTCCGGCCGCCAATACAAACGGTTCGTTCGAACACGCGAAAATCCTGCCCGCCTATTTCGATAATGGCAAAGCTCTGCATCTCGGCCGCCTGGACGCGGGGCCAAGCCACCTCAGTTGCAGTTGCACCTGCGGGTGGGAGCATGCGCTCTCCTCGAGCGTTAAAGACCTGAATCAGGTTGCCCTCGGGCGTGTCCTCTTGAAAGTCCTCGAACTTTCCGTTCAGGCGGGCGGGCGAGTCTTGCCGCGAGCTTTCCAACAGGTCAACAAGGCGCTTTGCACGGGTGAAGACCGTTTTGTCCCGTCCTTTTAGGAGGGCAATCTTGAGGTCGAACCACATGATCGTCCCAAAAACGACGAAGCCAGACAGGAAGGTCGCAGCGACCCAACCGGTCAGCCGTAACGAAATCGAAGGACTTCGCATCAGTTGGCGCTGGATTTCAGCACGTAACCAACGCCCCTGGCCGTATACAAGAGCTGCCGCTCGCCGTTCTGCGAGATCTTCGCCCTTAGGGCCCTAATAAAGACATACAGCGTGCTGTCGTTCACGTCCGAATTCAGTCCCCAGCCAGCCTCGATCAGATTGTCCCGTGTAACGATACGCCGCGCCCGTCTCATCAGCACTTCAAGGAGAGCGTACTCAGTTCTGGTAAGGGCAGCGGTGCGATCACCCCTGCGCAGTTCGTGGCTAGCGCTGTCTAACGTGAGGTCTTCGAAGGCAAGCACCGTAGGCTCGGCCACAGGATTCCGCCGTGAAACAGCCCGGATGCGCGCCAGCAACACGTCCAGGGCAAACGGCTTTGTCAGATAATCGTCCGCCCCAAGATCCAGGCCTCGTACGATATCCGACATGGCGTCGCGTGCGCTCACAATGATGGTCGGCGTGTGGCAGCGCTCCGAACGCAGTGCCTTCAAAACCGCGAAACCGTCTATGAACGGAAGCATGACGTCAAGCAGGATGACATCGTAATCGGGACTTCGCCCCAGTTCTAACGCCGTACGTCCGTCGTGCGCCAAGGTCACAGAGTGGCCTTCGTTGTACAGGGCGCGCTGCAGCAAGGTGGCCATGCGGGGTTTGTCTTCAGCGACCAGCACTCTCATGCAGCGGACCGATCATAGAACTCTTACATAAACAGATTGTGACAATTCGATTTGAAAACGCTTTACACTCGGAGTTTGAGAAGCGTTGGCGGCACTATGTGCGCACACTCGGCGGCTCCTGGCGGTTGACGAGACATATGTAAAGGTGCCGGGCGAATGGGTGTACTGGTATCGAGCGGTCGACATAGGCGGCAAAACCGTTGATTTCTAATTGAGCCGGAGATGCGATTTAAAAAGCGTCCCGCGCAAGGCGATAAAGGAGCAGCGGGTGCCCACTAAAATCACCCTTGGACGCGTATGCCGCATCGCATCGAGCCGTGACAGATGTGAAAGCCAGCGGCGAGCTTCCGAAGTGAATGGCCGTAGGGACCACCAAGTACTTGAACAACAGGATCGAGCAGGATCACCCACGATCAAGCAGCGACTGCGCCCGATGCTCGACTGAAGAACTTCCCTACAGCAGCCGCCGTGATTGGCGGAATCGAGTGTCAGAGAAGATCGAATTCAAGATCGGCAGCTGGGTAGCACAACGGCAAGGATGCCGAAAGGTGTGGCCAAGCTGCCCTGGCTGCGTCGTCTAGGTCGCCGCCAATATATAGCAAAATCGACGAAATACAATCCCTTACTGAACTTGCATCAGAGCCGGCCAGACAGCGGCTGAATTCAACGCTTCGCGTATACACGGCCCCCTATACGAAGTCGGTTAACACTTTAACCGGGCGGTTCCAAAGACAGACGGCTGATCGGCGGCAACAATCCGAATCGCCTTGGCATCCCTGCTCACGAATTCGCCTTCTTCTTACGAAATAGTGGAAAGCGCCAGCCGGTGGGGGCCACCCTGTACGCCATTGAGGATGGGACGCTCAGCTCGACTTCCGTGCCCGCGCCCGCTCCGCTCCAGAAATCCAACCGGGCGCCGATTCGTTTGGCACGTTCCCGCATCCCCAACAGACCCCAGTGTCCGGCGCGTCCTGCCG
>DATAYL010000187.1:0-25885 GCA_036272575.1 Bryobacteraceae bacterium
ACATCCGCGCGCCGGGCGCCCAGAGCCATGCGGACGCCAATCTCTTGCGTCCGCTGACCGACGAGATAGGAGAGCACGCCATAGATACCGATACTTGCGAGCAGCAGAGCGATGGCAGCGAACACCGCCAGCAGAGTCATGATGAAGCGCTTGGCGGCAATAGAGCCCGTTACCACGGCATCCATCTGCTCCTCGTCAAAAGCGACCAAGCCGCTGTTCAGTTTTGCCAGACGGCGACGCAGCGACTCAAATCTGAGATTTGCGCCCGGCTTGGTGCGAATAAAAACTTTGGGCGATAGCGAGAGGCCCGCGAGTACTCTGTCCGGCAATTGAGCCACCGGCAGATAGATCTGTGCGTGCAGCGAATTATCGGCATCGGTGTCGAGCCCCCACTGATTCACATGGCCCATAATGCCAATTATCTGAAGATTGGGTAGCTTGTCCGGCCCACTATCGTCTATTTCCAGATATTGACCAATGGGATTCTGACCCTTGAAGTATTTTTGTGCGAGGGTCTCATCGATCAGCGCTACTGCCGCTGTATGTTCCGTATCTTGTTCGTTAAAGAAACGCCCTCGTTTAAGTGCGATGCCGAGGGTCTTCCGGTAATCGGGGCTCACCATGTAAAACAACGCCATGGGCAGGTCGGTCGAGTGGGCCGGTTTGGGTCGCCCCACAAACCAGAAGTAGTCCTCATCATCGCCTTCCATAGGCGAAGCACCCCAGGTGTATGCCACATTTTCGACCTGAGGCATGCTCGCGAGTGTGGCCTGAACCTGCCGGAAAAAAGCACGTTTGGCCGCCGCCGGCTGATGCGACAGAGAAGGCGGTGGAGAAATATTGAAGAGCAGAAGGCCATGCGGATTAAAGCCGGGATCGAGATGCCAGAGAACAAACAGGCTGCGGATCATCAATCCGGCGCCCACCAGCAGAACGAGTGCCATGGCCATCTCACCGACCACGAAAACGCGTTGCGTGCCCCGCCGCCCTACAGTCAAACTGCGGCCGGTTTCCTTCAGAGTACGGCCAATGTTTATCGGGGACGAGCGAAGTGCCGGAGCGAGTCCGAACACAATGCCGGCGAGCAGAGAGACAATGAGGGTGAATAGCAGAACGCGCCCATCGAGTCCGACATTGTTGGCTCTCGGCAACGTGAGTGGGAGCGCCGCAAGAGCGGCCGAGGTGCCCCATTTGGCAAGCAGTATTCCGAGCGCGCCGCCTATCCCCGCCAGCAGGATACTTTCCGTGAGCAACTGACGGACCAGGCGCATTCGACCCGCTCCAATCGCGGTGCGAATTGCGAACTCCCGTTCGCGCCGGGTCGAGCGCGCAAGCAGCAAACTGGCCACGTTGACGCACGAGATCAGCAGCACGAACACCACGGCGACCAGCAACACCAGCAGCACAGGACGCACTTTCCCGATCATCTCTTCCTTCAGTGGGATGAGATTCGCTTGCACATTGTTATTTACATCGGGAAAGGCGGTCGTCAACTGGCGTGAAACGCGGTCCATATCGTCACGCGCTTGCTGCAGCGTGACGCCGGGCTTGAGCCGTCCGATCGCATCCATTCCCCGCCCGCTCGCGCGATTGTAAAAATCCGCCTGGTTCCATTGGCCCACCGGCATGTAAAAATCCATCACGGGCTGGTCTCGCTGGAAGTTCTGAATCTGCAGATGAAACGTGGAGGGCGCCACGCCAATAATGGTCCGACCGATGCCGTCCACAATGAGCCGCTGGCCAACGATTTTCGGCGCAGAGCCGAACTTCCGCCTCCACAAGCTTTCCGAAATCATGGCAACAGGATCCGCGCCGCGGCGGTCCTCCTCTTTATTGAAGGTCCGTCCTAAGACGGGATGAACCCCTATCATTTCGAAGAATCCCGCCGATACCATCGCACCCGAAAGATGCTCCGGTTCGCCTTCGCCGGCCAGGTTGAAGGCATCGGACCGATAAGCCGCCAGCGCCGAAAACGTATGATTCATCCGCTGCCAATCCAGAAAATTCAGATATGAAATCGAGCCGTTGTCGAAGTTCGGAATTCTTTCAAACAGCGAGACGAGGCGCTCGGGTTGCGGATATGGCAGCGGCTGCAGGAGCACAGCGTTCACTACCGAGAAGATGGCAGTATTCGCGCCGATCCCAATAGCGAGCGTCAGGATAGAAATAGCGGCAAACGATGGAGATTTACGCAGCGTGCGGATGCCGTAATAAAGGTCTTGGGCCGTTGTTTCAAGCCACGATAGAAGGCGCGCCTCGCGACTCTCTTCCCCGGCTCGCACGAGACTGCCGAACTGGATTTGCGCCTCGCGCGCTGCTTCCTCCGGTTTCATTCCGGCCTCGACCAGATCGTCGATGCGCGATGCCACGTGAAACTGCTGTTCCACCTTGATTTCCCGATCGAGCTTGCCGGGACGAAACACCGCGATGCAACGGGATATCCACGACATAGCTTCACGCTTCCTTCAAAACGCGTCCGATGGCGTTCGAGATCGTTCGCCAGCGGCTCTCCTCCTCATCCAACTGCCTAGCGCCTTTGCGAGTGATCTGGTAAATGCGTGCTTGCCGGTTGTTTTCCGTGGTGGCCCATTCGGCGCGTATTAAACCGCCCTCTTCCATCCGGTGCAGAGCCGGATAGAGCGAGCCTTCTTCGACCCGCAACACGTCTTGCGACATCCGCTGGATGTGAGTGGTGAGCCCATAGCCGTGCAACGGGCCGCGCCGCGCGAGAATCTTGAGCACCAGCAGAGGAATGGAGCCCTGGAACGAGTCTTGACGAGCCATATTAAGTTTGCTGAGTAAGAAAGCTATGGACAAGTATGAGCTTCGATCAGATGCCCGTCAAGTGTCTAGAAGTTCTGATAAGCTACGAAGCGGCTTTGACCTAGTCCTATCCGGAGGCGTACTCTATGTTGCGTGCGTTGGTTTCGATCCTTGCCTTAGCTGCCGTGGCCTCGATTGCGGAAGGGCGGCAAAACGAGCCGGGCTTGACAAATCAGACATGCCAGGCGATGGCCGCTCGACCGGCTCTGCCGTTGCACACCGAAGGCCGTTTCATCGTTGATAGCGCGAACCGGCGCTTCAAGTTGAACAGCGTTGCCTGGTACGGCGCAGAGAGCACGGATTTTGTAGTGGGCGGTTTGCAACTCGAGCCGCTCGAAGCTATTGCGCACCGCATCCGCTGTCTTGGTTTCAACAGCGTACGCCTGCCCTGGTCGAATGAGCTCTACGAAAGCAACCCGGTTGTGCTCGATCACGCACTGCTGGCTAATCCAAGCCTCCAAGGCAAGCGAGCGCTCGATATTTTCGACCGTGTAGTAGATGCCCTTACGGCAGAAGGAATTCTGGTCATTCTCGACAATCACAACAGTGATGCCGAGTGGTGTTGCGGGGATGACGGTAACGACCTCTGGTACAACGATGACTATCCGGAGGCGAGTTGGATTGCCGATTGGAAAGGCATGGTGGCGCGTTACCGCGGTAATCCGCAGGTGATTGGCGCAGACCTGCGAAACGAGCCACGCATCTCCGCAACCTGGGGCGGCAATCCGGCGACCGATTGGCATGCGGCGGCCCAGCGCGGCGGCAACGCAGTGACGAGCGTCAACCCTAACCTCCTCCTCATCGTGGAAGGCGTCAATTACGCGCTCGATCTCACCGGCGCAGTCAGTTTGCCAATTCACTTCCGTGCGTCGAACCGTCTGGTATATTCCGCGCACGATTATCCATTCGATCATAATGGGCTTGCCAGCGCGAGCGATCTGGAGAACTCGCTCAATCAGCAGTGGGGCTACCTGGTAACTCCAGGCCAGCCATATACGGCTCCGGTTTGGCTGGGCGAATTCGGCAATTGTCACACCGCCTCCACTTGCATCACGGATGTTCCGTCCTCACCCTCGGGTGGCTTCTGGTTTGCCAGCCTTCGTGAATACCTGGCTAAATACGATATCGATTGGTCCTGGTGGGCCCTCAATGGAACAGAAACCACAGGTAACGGCCGGACCTTCGGCGCCGAGGAGAGCTATGGTCTGTTGAACCCATATTGGAATGCCCCCGCCATTCCTAACGAAATAAATCCGCTGCCTACGTTGAACGTTTTGGGAGCGCTCCAAACAATTGCGAGTCCGAGTCAAGGTCCTGGTATTTCCGGCGCAAGGCCGTATGCCGCTATGAGCCTTCCCCTTCCAGGCTCCACGATTGTTTCCGGTACTTCGCTCACCCTGGCCGCCGATGCAAATGTAGGCCTGGCAAGTTCCGACAAAATCTCGAGCGTCACGTTCGCACTGAACGGCAAACAGGTGGCGACGCTTGGAAGCCCGCCTTACATCTACGTCCTGCCGAACGTGGCGTCGGGCGCATACCAGGTCAGCGTGACGGCGACTACAGCTTCGGGCGCCCAACAAACTTCCGACGTGGTCCCAGTACAAGCGATCGACTACAGCGCCGCGCCATCGCAATATAAAGGTGCGATCGGTGTCAATTTCGTCAGCTACGCCGTCACGCCGATGGCCCCTTCCGAGATGGCCGGAGTTGTGCCGCAGACTAACTGGAATCAGGCCATTCCCAATTCAGGCGCGCTGGACGGGCTTTTGGATAACGCCGGTAAAGCCACCACGGCGCAAATCTCGTGGAGCGCACCCAACACCTACTTCACCGCAATTCCGGACCAGCCCGGTAACGATCGGCTGATGAAGGGTTATCTCGACAACAGCAACAGCGTCCCCAACACGGTAACCGTTTCAGAGTTACCGCCTAAGTACAGCAACTACGACGTGATCGTGTACTTCGACGGCGGGAATGAATCAGGCACTGGAGGCGCCGCGCGAGTCTCGAACTATCGTTTGACAACCGTCGTGAACGGCACAACGATTCAAGGCTGTGCCGGTCAAGGCAGAGAAGGCAGCACAATCACCGGACTCGATTCCGCCGGTGTAGACTTCAGTGGAACTTTCATTCAGGCTTCTGGTGCGAGAGCCGGCAATTACGTGAAGTTTGTAAACTGCAGCGGCGATAACTTTGCACTGACGCCCGTTCATGGAGGCAGCACGGATAACCAGGTGCGGGCACCCGTCAACGCGGTGCAAATTCTCGCGCATTAGGCGCTGTATAGTTTGGTTAGCGACCGGTGCGACATGGCTGCCGCGCCGCCATACCCCTCACGCATGCCCATTGCATCCATCAATCCCACTACCGGCGAAACAGAAAAAACATTCCAGACTCTGACCGCCAAGGAAATCGAAGGAAAGCTCGAGCTGGCCTGGCGCGCTTATCAAGACCAGCGCAAAACATCCTTCGCCGAGCGGGCCGCTTATCTGCGCAAAGCAGCGCAGATCTTGCGCGACGAAGCGAATCGATTCGGCCGCATCATGACGGCCGAGATGGGGAAGACACTCAAATCCGCGATTGCCGAGGCGGAAAAATGCGCGCTTGGATGCGAGTATTACGCCGAACACGGCGCAACCCACTTGGGCGAGGAAGTAGTGCCGACGAACGCCAGTCGCAGTGTGGTGCGTTATCAGCCGATCGGCCCCGTCCTCGCCATCATGCCCTGGAACTTCCCCTTCTGGCAGGTCTTCCGTTTTGCCGCGCCCGCGCTGATGGCCGGCAATGTAGGTTTGCTTAAGCACTCTTCGAACGTCCCGCAATGCGCTCTCGCCATCGAAGAGATCTTTTGCCGCGCCGGATTCGGGCCCGGCGTCTTCCAGACTCTGTTGATTGAATCGAGCCAGGTGGAAGGGGTTCTGAACGATGATCGGATTGCAGCTGCTACCTTAACCGGAAGCGAACCCGCGGGTCGGTCAGTCGCGAGCCAGGCGGGCAAACAGATCAAGAAGACGGTGCTAGAACTCGGGGGCAGCGATCCCTTCATTGTGATGCCGAGCGCCGATCTAAAAACTACAGTTGCCGCCGGCGTGGGGGCGCGGACGATCAACAACGGCCAGTCCTGCATCGCCGCTAAACGGTTTCTGGTGGCCGATTCGGTTTATAGTGAATTTGAAAAGGGATTTGTGCGCGGCATGGAAGCACTGCGGATCGGCAACCCGATGCAGGAGGCGACCGATATCGGTCCGTTGGCTACCGAAAAAATCCGCGAAGATCTTATCGGGCAAGTAGAGCGCGCCCGGCAGGCGGGTGCAACTGTTCTTAGCGGAGGCAGCAAGCCCGATCGCCCCGGCTTCTTCTATCAGCCCACGGTGCTTACTAACATTTCACGCCAATCGCCTATCTTCTATGAAGAACTGTTCGGGCCGGTCGCCATGCTGTTCCGTGTGCAAAATATCGAGGAAGCGATAGACCTTGCGAACGATTCGCCGTTCGGGCTTGGCTCGAGTGTCTGGACCAACGATGAAGCGGAAATCGAGCAGTTTGCTGACGGCATTGAGGCCGGACAGGTTTTCATCAATGCTCCCGTTGCTTCCGATCCGAGATTGCCATTCGGCGGCGTAAAGCGCTCCGGTTATGGCCGGGAGTTGAGCGTGGTAGGCATTCGCGAGTTTGTAAATATCAAAACAATCTGGCGTAAGTAGACATTCCTCTATAGAAATTTTTTCAAGCGGCGTATCATACAAGCTGCCACCTCTCATGCACACGCTTGCAATCGATATTGGCGGAACAAAACTCACAACGGGCGTTTTCGAACAAGGACGCCTTATCCATCGAAGAAGTATCACGACGAATCGCGGCGGCGGCCCAGAATGGATGCTTGATCAAATCGAAAATTTAGCTGGCGCTTGGGTTAGCGAGCACAGCATCCGGAAATGCGGTGTTGGGTTTGGGGGGCCGGTAAACTTCCCGAGGCAGCGGGTGATCTGCTCGACGCATGTGGAGGGTTGGACCGATTTCGACCTAGTTCGCGCTCTCAAACAGAAACTCGGAGTGGATGCCGTCATGGACCGCGACACGATGGTCGGCGCGCTCGGAGAGGGAACCTATGGAGCCGGTCGTGGCGTTCGCCCGTTGTTCTATATGACGATCTCCACCGGGATCGGTGGCGGGCTGTTGACTGAAGAAGGTCTTTTTCACGGAGCGAATTCCTTTGCCGGCGAAATCGGACACCATACCGTTCAGCCCGATGGTCCTGAGTGCCTGTGTGGGTCGTTTGGCTGCCTGGAACGGCTATGTTCCGGATTGTGGCTCGAACGCGATTATGGCAAGCCGGCGAATGAATTGCTAGATGACCCCGTGTTTACCCGGCATTATGTGCGGCCGCTGGCGCAAGGGCTCAAGAACTGCATCATGTTTCTGAACCCCGCGCGCATTGTTATCGGCGGCGGTATTAGCAAGGCCGGCGATAAACTGCTGGTGCCGCTGCGGGAAGAACTCGGGCGTCAGATTACGTCCTGGTCGCGGGCAGTGGTAGATGTGGTCGCGGCTTCGCTCGAAGATGACAGCATTCTTTGGGGCGCGCTCGCTCTAGCTTCCGGCAATACGAGCGCACAAGCGACAGCCTAGAAGTTCCTTACATTGCTTCATTAAATATACTGATAGGAGTGGCGGCGCTCGAATCCTGGTCGGAGGCACTCAAGAGCGGCTTTAGCGATTTAGCGCATCGGGCCAAAGGCAATGTCGCTTCGCTCGATGCCTTGCGTACGCTTGCGATTCTATTTGTATTTAGCGGACACTACGCTGGAGAATTTCAGGCGAAGCCAAAGGTGGTGCATTTTCCGCTTTTCTATTTTGGCTGGACCGGCGTTGATTTGTTTTTCGTCCTTAGCGGCTTCTTAATCGGATCGCAACTCTGGAAGCAGCTAAAGGCGAGCGGCGGCATCAAGATCGGAACCTTCATTCTGCGCCGCGGCCTGCGCATCTGGCCGCTCTACTTTTCGTTCGTCGCTTTTGTCGCGCTCAAAGATCTCTACCTTCACATTCCGGTACAAGTCTGGGCCGACCTCTTCTGCGTTTCCAACTATTTTCATCATCAGGTCGGCGGCGGGTGGTCCCTTTCTTCCGAAGAGCAGTTCTATTTGATTGCGCCCACACTCATTCTGTTGTTTGTCGCCGTCCGCGTGAAACCGCGTCAGATGTGGCTATTGCCGGTAGCCTGGCTCGCTGTTGTCGTCTCAATTCGTGCTTTTCTAGTGTCCCAGGGAACGCCGGATTCGAGCCTCTCCCTCTACGCGCCTCTTTCCACCCATTCGGAGGGCTTGGCGCTGGGGCTCCTCTTTGCCTGGTTCGCCATCTTCGAACCTCAACGTTTTCGTTCAACTCGCTTTCGTGTGCTGAGTTCCGTCGGCATGCTGGCCGTTGCGGTTGGTATCTATGCCGCGGATCGCGTGGTGTTTAAGTTCTTGAGCCTTGCGCTGATTTTCGGCTCGCTCGTGCTGCTGACGTATTCGGAGTCCATCCAGCATTTCTTCAAGTGGCACGGTTTCTATGTAGTTAGCCGCCTGTCGTATGGCATTTATCTCAATCACTTTGAGTTTTTGCCGGTTGCGTGGCCGTTCTTTGGGAAGGTGCGTCAATCTTTTGGCGAGCCGGGATTCTGGCTTTGCTACCTGCTTTGCTTTACGATCTCGCTTGCCATTTCGTTCGTTACTTTCCAGCTTATCGAGTGGCCGTTTTTAGCTCTCCGCGCGCGCCTTCTGCACCGGCAACGCAATCGCGAGTTTGCCCCTGCGCCGTCGACTAGTGCCGCTCTTTGATTTAGGTTGTCTCAATTAATGTTTTGGCGTCCGCTGCGAGTACGATGCACGGCCCGGAGAGCAGCCCAGGCATTTCGTTTTCTGGCCCAGATTAAATATCATCTATTGCCAATATCTCGTAGTTTAGAGAGATTTGAATTGGGTAGAAGTAAACTCTCGAATAAAGGAATGTCCAAGTACAACGAATCGCTCCGGCGGGAGCAGAAGGGGCCATCTTTACCCTGATTCGCCCTCAGCCATACACGCGCCTACAGCCTGAAGGATCTAGCCGCAGTGCGGGTTCTTGCCTTTCCACGGAGCCGCCCGCGAGAAAGAGATGTGCTCCCGCGCTGTTTTGGAGGCGCTAAGGGCATTCGAGGAGGAATTCGAACGCCTGATGCACAGCAATTTTCCCAAGATCTTAATTGATGACTGGTCGAGAGAGGTCATTTCGAAACTAGACCGTCCAACGTCATGCTCGCGAGACGAGATTGTGCCACGTTACAATGTCACTTCCATGTCGCAACTGTTAGCTGGCAAAACCGCACTTGTTTTGGGATTGGCCAACAAATGGAGCATCGCTCATTCCATTGCCTCGGCCTTTGTGCGGGAAGGCGCTTCGTTGTTCCTCACCTACCAGGGCGAGCGCCAAAAACAAACGGTCGAAGAGTTAGGCGCCGAACTCAAGGCGGCAGCCATTATCCCCTGTGACGTAACCAAACAGGACGAACTGGATCATCTCGTGGCCGATCTGCAGGCCAAAACTTCGAGGGTCGATGCCGTGATGCACAGCATCGCCTTCGCCAATAAAGATGATCTGAGTCGCCCGTTTGTCGAAACCAGCCGGGAGGGGTACTTACTGGCCCACGAAGTCAGCGCCTATTCGCTGGTTGCGGTGGCACGCTCGCTGGTACCGCTCATGAACAGCGGCGGCGCTATTACCACGCTCACTTACCTGGGTTCCACGCGCGTCATTCCAAACTATAATGTGATGGGCGTCGCCAAAGCGGCGTTGGAGGCATCTGTCCGTTATCTGGCGAGCGATCTGGGTCCTAGTAAAATTCGAGTAAATGCCATCTCGGCGGGCCCCATCAAGACCACTTCTGCTCGTGGCATTAAAGACTTTTCCAAGATGCTCGAGGGTGCGTCGGCGATCGCGCCCATGCGCCGTCATACGGATCCAGCCGAAGTGGCTGATGCTGCCGTGTTTCTCGCAAGCGATCTCAGCCGGGGAGTTACTGGCAACATATTATATGTAGATGCGGGCTTCCAGATCATGGGAATCGGCGCTTTTTGACCGAAGTTTTGCGTCGCCACCCAAACGCTCTGCCTATTGTTGCGTCTGAAGTTTTTGGGCAGCATTCGAGCCTGTACTATGCTAGTGTTTCCAAGCGCTGCTGCGCCAGGTTCTGCCTCACATTTTGAGTGAGCTGGTTCTTGTTTGTTTAACCATATGATTCAGGTTGAAGGTTTATCGAAGAGATACGCGCGTCACGTCGCGGTCAACAATATCTCGTTCTCCGTAAATAAGGGCGACATCGTAGGTTTTCTTGGACCGAATGGTGCAGGTAAAACCACCACAATGCGCATCCTTACTTGCTTCTTGCCACCTACTGAAGGCAAGGCCACAGTGGCGAACCTCGATGTCTTCGAGCAGCCATTTGAAGTCAAGAAGCACATTGGCTACTTACCGGAAAATCCGCCCGTCTATCCGGAGATGACTGTGAAAGGCTACTTGACTTTTGTGGCCAATCTCAAGAACGTCGCGCGGCAGGACGTGGCCGGACGCGTGGATCAGGTGATGGAGCGCTGCGCTGTCGCCGACGTGAAGGAGAGGCTTATCGGGAAGCTTTCCAAAGGCTATCGCCAGCGCGTCGGTTTGGCGCAGGCCATTATTCACAATCCGGAAGTGCTCATCCTCGATGAGCCCACCTCCGGGCTCGACCCGAAGCAAATCAACGAAACTCGCGAGCTGATCAAGAGCCTGGCGGGCGAGCACACTATTATCCTGAGCACGCACATCCTGCCTGAGGTAGAAGCGGTCTGCGAAAAAGTCATCATCATCAACAAGGGCCGCGTCGTTGCCACCGACTCAGTCGAAAACCTGAAAAATCGCGCCGGTCTGGGCAGCGCAACGCTGGTACAAATTGAAAATCCCGGTGATATAGATCCCGTTTCGGTGCGCCAGCGACTCGAGCAAGTTCCAGGTGTCAGCAAAGTCCTCGATCGCGTTCTGGCGGGTCCGCGGTTTGCCTTCGAAATTGAAAGCTTACAGGGCCAGAATGCGCGCCCCGATATTGCCCGCGCTGTGGTACATGCCGGCTGGAATCTGGTCGAACTGAAATCCTCTACGCTCACCCTGGAGGAAGTCTTTTTGGAACTTACCGGTGCTCATCCTACCGCCACCGAAACCAGCCCCGTCCTGGCAGGAGAAGCGCAATGAAGAATGTCTGGACCATTTGCCGCCGCGAACTCTACGCTTATTTCGTTTCGCCGATCGCCTGGGTTCTACTTACTATCTTTGCTTTGCTGAGTGGCGTCTTCACCTACATCATTAGCGCCAGCTTTGTCCGTGCCGGCCTCGAAAGCCAAATGCAGGGGCAATCGTTTCCGATGAATGTAAACGAGCAGGTGATTGCGCCCTTGTTCTCTAACATCGCAGTTGTCGGTTTGTTCCTGATTCCGCTGATCAGCATGCGCCTGTTTGCCGAAGAAAAGCGGCAGGGCACGATCGAACTGCTGGCCACATCTCCCGTGCACGATCTCGAAATTGTGCTCGGTAAATGGCTCTCGGCCGTGATCATGTATGCCGCTTTGCTCGGCGTATTGCTCCTCGATTACTCGTTCCTGTTCATTTACGGCAATCCGGATTGGAAGCCGGTAGCCACGGGCTTTCTTGGCATTCTGCTGCAAGGCGCTTGTTTGCTGGCATTCGGCACTTTCATCTCAACATTGACCAGGAATCAGATCGTCGCCGGCGCGATTGGCTTCGCTCTCGCTCTGGTTCTGTGGATTCTGAATTGGACTACTTCCTTTGGCAATTCCGGAACCGTCCAGGTACTGAATTATCTCTCGATTGTCAGCCATATGGAGAGCTTTTCACGCGGCGTGCTCGATACCAAGGATTTGATCTATTACCTCTCTATGACCTTTCTGGGCTTGTTTTTAACGGCTCGCTCCCTTGAATCTCTCAGGTGGAGGGCGTAATGGCGGAGTTAAGTACCGTGAGTTCTTCGACTGATCGCAAACCCGGCGATCGCAAACAGACTGTTGCCGCCCGGCAAGCACGTTTTGGCGCCACTGCCTCGCTCTACACGATCATTGTGATCGCAGCTCTCGTGCTGATCAACTGGCTGGGCAATCGCTACAACAAGAGCTTCGATACCACCAGTAATAAACGGTTCACGCTATCGCAGGAAACGCAGAAGCTGGTGAAGGGACTGAAACAGGACGCTACTATTACTTACATCGATAAAGCGAGCGGCTTCGCGCAAGCGAAGGGCATGCTCGACCGTTATGCCAACCTGTCTCCCAAAGTTCACATCCAATATATCGACTATCAGAAACAGCCTACGGTCGCACGCGCCTATGGTTTGCGTTACGCGGGGACGGCTTACGTCGAAATGGGCCCGCGGCGAGAAGAAGCCAAAGCGGTCACCGAAGAAGGAATCACCGGGGCGTTTCTGAAAGACCTGAAAGGCGTGCGGCGTGTCTGTTTCGTGAGCGGCTCGCAGGAACATCCGCTCGATGGCAGCGACAGCAATGGACTGTCGCAATTCAAGACCATGATCGAGCGCGACAATTACCAGGCACAATCAGTTACGCTACTCGACAAGACCGCCGTTCCAAGTGATTGCAATGTGCTGGTCATTGCCGGACCTTCCACCGATTACACCGCTAACGAAGTCACCGCTCTGAAGAAATATGTCGAAAATGGCGGGCGCGCGATGATTCTCCTCGATCCGCCGCTCGATTTCGGCAAGGAGCATGTCGCGGAAAATGCCGGCTTGGTTAACCTGCTCCAGAGTTGGGGCATCACCGAAGATAAGGACCTGGTGCTCGAACAAAACCCAATGGGCCAGTTGTTCGGCTTCGGTCCGGAAATTCCGATTATCAGCAGTTACGAATCGCAGCCCATTGTGAGCGATCTGAAAAATAGCTTCACCGGCTTCCCGGTGGCGCGTTCGTTACAAGTTAAGAACACGGATAAGGTGAATAACGAAAAGCTTTTTTCGACCAGTGATCACGCCATAGCGACGAGCAAGCTCTCAAGCAATGAGGTGAATCCTTCGGATCCGAGCAACAAGAAAGGTCCTTTCCTGCTCGGTGTCGCCGGAACGTACAACACAGGTAAACCGAACGCTTCCGGACGTATTGTAGTCATTGGAAGTTCTGGGTTCCTGAACAATGGCATGATCGGGTTCCAGTCAAATCGCGATCTGGCGCTCAATGCCATTAACTGGCTCTCCTCCGATGAGGACCTGATCTCCATCCGGCCGAAGGAGGCTGAGGATCGCCGCCTGAATGTGACACAGCGGCAGATGAACGTATTCGCTTACACCGATCTCATCGCTTTTCCGCTGCTGATCATTGTGGGTGGCGTGCTGATCTTCTTGAAGCGGAGATAGAAATGAAGCCGCAAAAACTTCTGGTAGCGGCCGTTCTTCTGGCGGGGTTGAGCGGCCTAGTGTGGTACGCCAAGCAACACCCACCTGCAGCGAGTACCTCGCCGGCCGCCGAGTCGCCTAAAGTGGTGGATATTCCCGACGCGAGCGTAAAATCGGTCGATCTGAGAAGAAAGGACGGCAGCAGCATTACGCTCGAGAAGGAGGAGGGCAAATGGACGATCACGACTCCGGAGCATTGGAAAGCCGATCAGGATGCCGCGACCACTCTGCTTTCTTCGCTTCATCCCGTGTCCGCCGACAGCGTGGTTGAAAACAGCAGTAGCGACCTCACCAAGTACGGCCTGAACAAGCCGAGCCTTGATGTCACAGTGCATCTCGCCAACGGCAAGTCCGACGAACTTCTGTTCGGCGACGACGTTCCCGCGGGTTCGCTCGTCTATGTGCGAACAGCCAACGATCCGAAAATCTATGCAGTCGCTTCGTCGGTTAAAACGTCGTTGGATAAATCAGCCAACGATCTGCGCGATAAACGCCTTCTCACGTTCGATCAGAACCATCTCACCCGCATTGATTTGATGTCTGGCAAGTCCGATATCGAATTCGGTAAAAATAATGCAAACGAGTGGCAGATGCTCAAACCGCAGCCCTATCGGGTGGATAGCTTTCAGGTGGAAGAACTGCTGCGCAAACTGACTGATGCCAAGATGGATCTCACCGGCAACGCAGATGACGCGAAGAAATCCGCCGCGGCTTTCGCCTCCGGCACTCCCGTTTCCAAGGTGGAAGTGGCGGATTCATCTGGTGTGCAAACGCTCGACGTTCGCAAACAGAAAGAAGATTATTACGCGAAGAGCAGCGTCGTTCCGGGCATCTACAAAGTCTCGTCCGACCTCGGCAAGGCCATCGATAACAAACAAATCGATGATTTTCGTAATAAGAAAATCTTCGATTTCGGCTTCAGCGATCCAACTAAGATCGTCGTCTCCGGCAGCGGCGTCAACAAAGCCATCACCCGTGCCGGCACTGATTGGAAGAGTAATAATCAGACCATGGATGCCGGTGATGTGCAAGCGCTGATTGACCGGATGCGGGACCTCACCGCAACCAAGTTCGATACGGCCGGCTTCACTCAACCCGCACTTACTCTTTCGGTCACATCGAACGAAGGCAAGCGCGTCGAAAAAGTGGAATTCGCCAAAGTAGACAACGGTTATATCGCACGGCGCGAAAACCAAGCAACGCTCTATCAGCTAGACGCCAAACCAGTCAACGATATCCTGGAAGCGAGTAAGACGCTCAAGACAGCCAAACCGGGCACCAAGAAGTAGTGGGTCTCTAACCGTATTTACGGAAGGATTCGGGCTGAAATCATGTCCGCTCTTAACACCGATCTTTACGAACTGACTATGGCCGCCGGGTATTTCCTGGCCGGCAAAACGAACGAGGTCGCCACCTTTGAACTTTCGGTGCGGCGGCTTCCGTCCACGCGTAATTTTCTGCTCGCCGCCGGTTTAGCGCAAGCTGTCGAGTATCTGCGGAGCCTGCATTTCGAAGCCGATGAAATCGAATATTTGCGCTCGCTGGCCCACTTCGCAAACGCTCCGCCTGAGTTCTTCGACTACCTGAGTAAGCTTCGTTTTAGCGGGGACCTGTTTGCGTTACCCGAAGGCACACCAGCTTTTGCCAACGAGCCGCTTGCCATCGTGCGGGCCCCGATCATCGAAGCGCAGCTGATTGAGACCTACCTGATTGCCACTTTTTCTTTTCAAACGGCCGTTGCTTCGAAGGCTGCCCGATGCGTAATTGCTGCGAATGGCAAGCCGGTAATCGAATTCGGCAGCCGCCGCGCCCATAGTCCTCATGCGGCGCTGCTCGCCGCCCGTGCCGCCTACATCGGAGGTTGCGCCGGCTCGAGCAACACGGAAAGCGGTAAAAAGTTTGGCATTCCTGTTTCCGGCACCGCGGCACATTCCTGGACAATGTCCTTCGGCGATGAGCGCGAAGCGTTCGTCACACTGCAGGAGCTCCTTGGCGAAAATACGGTCTTCCTCCTCGATACCTACGACACCATCGACGCCGCCCGCCTCACCGCCGAAATCGGCAAACCGGTCTGGGGCGTGCGCCTCGATAGCGGCGACCTGGTTGCCCTTTCGAAAGAGGTGCGGCGCATACTCGATGCGGGCGGCCTTCATTCAGCCAAGATCTTTGCGTCCAATGATCTCGATGAATACCGCCTCAGGGAACTGCTGAATGCGGGCGCACCGATTGATGCTTTTGGCGTTGGCACCAAGCTGGCCACCTCGGAAGATGCGCCCTCGCTCTCGGCCGTCTACAAGATGGTCGAGATTAAGCGCGGTGGCCGTGTTCATTACACCGCCAAATTCAACGATGAGAAAAACACCCGGCCGGGTGCAAAGCAGGTCTATCGTCTCGCTGATCACGACATTCTCGCTCTACAGAACGAATGCAGTCCCGATTTCGGCAACCAGCCGCTCGTGCGCCCCATTCTGCTCGATGGCGATCTGTTAGAGCCGCTGCCGACCGCAGCGATTGCCCATGCCAACGCGGAGCGTAGCGTCGCAGCGCTTCCTGCCGAGCTGCGGGATCTCGAAAAGCCGGTCCCCTATCGCGTCGAGGTTAGCGCCAAACTGCACGAGTTGACTGAACAGCTGCGCGAAAACGTTCATGTTGTCCGCTCATGAAGACGGTTTTTTTGGATGTCGATACGCAACTCGATTTCCTGTATCCCGCCGGCGCTCTCTACGTGCCTGGGGCCGAAGTCATTGAACCGGCGCTCGCCGATCTTACGCGCTTCGCCGCCCAAAATGAGATAACGATTATCTCGGCCGCCGACGCTCATGCCGAGGACGATCCGGAGTTTAAAATCTGGAAACCGCATTGTGTCGCAGGCACGCAGGGTCAGGCGAAAAGCTCAGCCACGCTGCTTGCCAAGTCGCTGGTTCTTCGCTCAGTGGAAGATTCGCCGACGGTGGGACAGATCATCGTCGAGAAGCAGCAGATCGATCCTTTTACGAATCCGCTTTTGCCTGTCCTACTCGACCGTCTCGCCGCTGACCGGTTTGTGGTCTATGGCCTGGTTCTTGAATACTGCGTAAAAGCTTCGCTTTTTGGCCTGCTGCGCCGTCACGCTTCACGCGTTGAGTTCGTCGCGGAAGTGAGCCGGGCCTTAAATCCGGATGAAGGACGCGCAATGCTCGACCGGTTCACCGCCGAGGGTGGCAAGCTGATCACGCTCGGCGATGCCTGCCGCTTGCCCTGACCTTACCGGAAGAAGGAAACGACGTGTTGTCCCGCCGGCAACAAGATGAAATCGCCCCCGCCTCGCGGAAATTTCTCGCCGTCCACTTCCACCGAGACGCCCTCCGAGGGAGTGCTCAAAACCGCGATAGCCCGGGTCTTGCTTTGGTAAGCAACATCCACCTGCCTTGTGTTGAAGGTGGCCGACGATACCGCTCCGTTGAAATCACGTAAGGTAATCGACGGCCTTTCAACCGCCGCGGAAAGTCTATGTTTTCCCTCCGGCGCCAGCACTGAATCCTGATCCTGGATCGGCCACACGCGCCCGTCCACTTCCACCGGACCTTGCCACGGAATGCGGGTCACATCCGGAGCATCGACTGTCAGTTCGTCGGGCGCGATCTGCTCGACGCGCGCGGTCGTCGCGGCCGCCGGCAGCAGCGCCAGATCCTGCTTCTCCAAGGAGTTCTCAAAATACAGCGCCACTCGCCCGAAAGAAACGGAAGCCTGGTGCAGCAATGCAAATAATTCAACGCCCGTCTGTTTTTTGGTCGGATACACGTCCTGGTAGCGCTCGACCACGTTGATATCGACTGCGAACTGCTTCTCGTCTTTCGATAGCTGTTTGTATTTATCGGCTAATCGCGCATAGCGATCCGGGCCGAGGGCCCACAGCGTCGCCGGATCTTCCACCAGTAGCGTATCCCTGCGCGCCGCAATCAGCGGCAAGCTGCGCGCCACGTCCGCGCCGAGTTCGTCCCGTATGCCTGCGTCAAAGCGGTCATCGATGTGCGTCAGCACCACATCCAGGTACGGCTTCGACTTGCGCGCCTCATCCATCGTGCCGAGCCATTCGCGTTGCATACGCGCCGCCAGCCCCGCCCGGTAATCGAGAAAGTTGCGCAGCGCGGCGCTATTCTTGCTCGCTGAATACTGCGAGCTTCCGTCGAACAAGAGCTTTGGATCGAAGCCCGCCTGTTTCTGGAAATCCGCCCTAACATCGTCGTTCAAAGGCGTGAAACGCGCGGGATTCGCCGCCCCCTCAAGCGATTCGAAATACAACTCCGCCAGATTCACACCATCCCAATCGAATCGGCCGAGCAAGATCTGAATTTCGCGCGCAATCGCTAGGCGGCACTCCGGATTTTGCAGGTTCATTAATTTGCGCCAGTCCAGCTGCGCATCCTGCCCGACGGCCGTCTTCTCACGCCACTGCGGATTATCGGCCCAAAATTTCTCACTCACATGCGGCAGTTCAAGCCATGCGTACACCGAAATCGCGTTGCGATGGCAAGCCGCAATTAATCTCGTCAGGTAGTCGTCCTGCGCAGCATCCGACTCCATGTTGTGCCAGGCCGCCACATGCAAGACTCCAACGCCCGTGCGGCGCCAGCGTTCCGCCAGGTATTCCGGGTCGGCGCGAATCCGGTAAGAAGAGTCAAAGAATGCCCAGAGAGTCGTCGTTTGGGCGGGAGCGCTCCAACCTAAATCCGTCAGGGCTTGCAGCAGGTACGGGAATCTTTCAATCCCGGTCTCGCCTGGCGGCACAGCCAGCCATAAAATTGCGCCGTGCGCGGTGCGCTTGCCGGCTAATAGCGGTGTCCCGCTCCATCGCTCCTTGGCAAACACCTGGTAGTCGGCGGGCACAATCGAAGGCACCATGCTTACCGGCTTCTCCCAAAAAATTTGCATGTTCGGTGCATGCGTGTCGCATATTTGCCGCACCGAAAGCGTGCGGGACTCGCTCACGAAGCCAGCCTTTTCGGCCGCTGCGCTGGCACCTTCGAGGATCAGGATCTTGCCTTCGGCTTGCGCCACCAGCTCAGGTTTGGCACCCGCCCCCACCACCAAAATTTCAGGCGGCCGCTTGGCATCTTCCGTTATGCCGACCGCACCTAATATCGCGCGCCAGGCCTTCTCATCCGCCCCCGCGGCCTGGAACGTGGTTGCTTGCGACGTGCGCGAAAACAACGCGATTGTCACCGTTACGCACAGAAAGAAGCGCTTCATTTCGTTTTGGTTTTGGTTACCGCGTACCAGACACTCACACGCACATCGTTATAATTGGGGCGCGGCGAGGGCATTGTGTAAAATCCGTGCAGCAGATCGGTTGCCAGATACATCCCTGGCGGCATCCAAGACGCGCGCAGCCGGAATCCCGGTCCAATTTCGACTGTATTGGCCCAGTATTGTTGCTTGATATCCCGAACATAGTTCACATTGAAGAGCGCTTGCCCGGTCATGCCGTTGCCGAAATGCAGAGTTTCGCCAGAACGGTGTTGCGAGTAAAAGAACCAGTCTTTATCGAAGCGGCTGTTGTAAACAACATCTGCCGTTGTTTCGTAGAACAAGCCGGATTCTTTGCTGGCAAGCGACCGGCCGAACACCTTGGCAAAATTCACGTCGCTCCGATAATCCGGAACAGCCTCTCCTTCGTCATGTCGAAAAGGCAGGTAGTTCACCGATTCACCTGCTTCTACAGAGGCAGTCAGATGGTGCCATGTCTTGGTCCCAAGCCCGGCTGCGAAAATTAACGAGCTTTCGGAAAGGTATTGCGGCGCTACGATATGCACGGGTAGTCCGCTCTTCAAATCACCATCCAGGCGCATCGACAAATAAAACTGGATCAACTTGTTGAATTTTCCGAGACCGGGAATTGGCACGGTGCGTTTGATCTGGCCATAGCTGAATAAATCTTTCCAGCGCGAAGAAAACATCGGCAGCGTCCAGATCGTCGTTTGCGGCGAAGCGTCACCCCGCAGATTGTGATAAGCCTGCGATGCTTCCGCCGCAATGGCCGGATCATCGCAATGCCGCGCGCGATCAAACCAGTCAAGTGCCACCGCATCGTCTTTCGACTGGTTATAAGCCTGACCGAGCTGCAGCATCACCTCACCATCGTCCGGATTCTGCTCGTGAGCCTGCTCGAGATATTTGACCGCGTCACGCAGATACCCCAGGGCCAGACTCTTTTTGCCCATCGTCTTGGCATCAGGCATAGCCGGCGACGCGCCGCTCCTACTGGTTTCGACTCGCGCCTTTATGCCTCGCAGCGCGTCCAGCTGCCGACGAGTCGCATTGTCTGCCGGATCGATCGCCAGCACCGTTTCAAACTGCTCGATTGCTTCTGGCTCCTTGTGCATCGCGAGGTACAGATAGCCCAGCTCCTTGCGCAGCGCAATGTTTTTGGGGTCCAGCTTCAACGCCGCCCCGAATTCATACGGATAGGGATAGCGCGTCCCCAGGTGTTCCAGCGCCAGTTCGGCCGTGCGCGAATCAGTCGAACGGGAAGCGGCCAACCAAGCCGCTTGCGAATCCTCCACTCGGTTCAACTCACCCCAAATTCGCGCCAAAATCAAAAGCAATTCCGGCAACTGCGGTTTGAGCTGTCGGCAAATACCAAACTGTTCCGCCGCTAAAGGCAACTCGTCCCGTAACTCAGCCAAGTGCGCCAGTTCCCAATGCGCGCTGAACGTGGAAAGCGCGAGTGGATCAGGCGCCCGGCGCAGCGCTTCCTGCCAGCGCCCGATTCCGTCCTCCAGCGGCTTGTCGATATTGGCAAACGCCTGCTCTGCCGTCTTGCGAACCGCGAGATTGGACGAGTGCCGCAGCTTGTCGAAAGTGCGCCGCGCCTCGATCGGCTTCTTGGTCTCGTAAGCCAGAAAGGCAAACTCGGTCGCGGCGGTTTCATCGCCGGGGTCGAGCTTGATGGCGGCCGCAAACTCGTCGCGCGCTTCGGCATTATCGCCGGTTTTCAAAAGGGTGTACGCCAGGTCTTTGTGAACGCCTTCGTTGCCCGGTTCCAGGATCAGGCCCTTGCGAAACGCTGCGATCGCCGCGTCATAATACTTCCCTGCCAGCGCTTTATATGCGTGATTGAATTCCATTTCACCATTGCTTTGCGCGAGCGCCAGCGGTAGGCAAAGAAGAGCCGAAAGTCCAATCCTTGGTAACTGCGTTTTGGGCACGGTGGCTGAGAAGAATGTCGCCGCATGCCGGCGAAAATCTCGCCTCTTACCGTCTATCGATCCTTTACGGAGGTATCTTTCTTTGGTGCAGCCGTAATCCGCTCGATCTCACCCGGATCTTTCGGTAGGGCCGCGCTCAAGACCTTCGTGGTGTCCCGGAACTTTTTCGGGATTGCGATTTGCTCCTTAGAAACAGCGTGACAGTTTCCGCCGCCTCAGTTGCCTCTACTACCTTGGTCGTCGTCATACGAGAATATTCAGTAAGACACAAGAAAATGCGAGCTCCTCGGCAGCCGCAAAAGGTTAAAGTTGAATTGGTATTTACTCTATGGCTCGTTTCCCCGGCGTGGATTACCTGCAATTCGATTCCCTGCTAACCGAACAGGAACTGCTCGTGCGGCAAACCGCGCGCCAGTTCGTGGATGATCGCGTTCTACCAGTTATTCGCGACGCCTTCAATACCGCAACTTTTCCTAAACACCTCATCCGCGAAATGGGGGATCTGGGCTTCTTCGGCGCCAACCTTGAAGGCTATGGCTGCGCCGGTCTGAATAGCATTGAGTATGGCCTGATCATGCAGGAGATCGAGCGCGGCGATTCCGGCCTTCGCAGTTTCGTCAGCGTACAGGGCGCGCTTGTCATGTACCCGATCTTCACCTTTGGCTCTGACGAACAGAAGCAGCGGTGGTTACCCAAACTGCAGACCGGGGAAGCGCTCGGCTGCTTCGGTTTGACCGAGCCCGGCTACGGCTCCAACCCGTCTGCTATGCGCACCACGGCCGAACGACAAGGAGACGGCTGGCTCCTCAATGGCGAAAAAACCTGGATCACCAACGGTTCGGTGGCCGATGTCGCCATCATTTGGGCGCGCACGCCCGACGGCATTCGCGGCTTCCTGGTTGAGCGCGGAACGCGCGGCTTTTCCGCGACCGATATTCACGGGAAATTATCCATGCGCGCTTCGGTGACCTCGAGCCTACATCTAGCCGATTGCCTGGTGCCCGAGACTAGCTTGCTGCCCTGCGCTAAGGGCCTGAAGGCCGCGCTCAGCTGCCTTTCACAGGCGCGCTTCGGCATTGGCTGGGGCGTCCTCGGCGCCGCTATGGATTGCTATGAAACCGCGCGCTCCTATACCCTGGCGCGCAAACAGTTTGACGATCGCCCGCTGGCTGCGCATCAACTCGTCCAGGAAAAACTCGCCTGGATGATCACCGAAATTACCAAGGCACAACTGCTCGCGTTTCAGGTTGCCCGGCTCAAGGACGCGGGCACGGTGGAAGCCGCCCACATTTCCATGCTCAAGCGAAATAACGTCTCGATCGCGCTCGAGTGCGCGCGCCTGAGCCGTGATCTGCTTGGCGCTAACGGCATCATGGATGAATACCCGATCATGCGCCATATGTGCAATCTCGAGACGGTCAAGACCTATGAGGGCACCGAGCACATCCACACGCTAGTCATCGGTCAACGCGTCACCGGCATCCCCGCCTATTACTAAACCGATCTAAGCCAGCTGCTTTTCGAGATCGTCATGATGCAGCGCGACCGCCGGATCGCGTTCGATCACGCCCGAATAATGCTTCCAGAAACCATTGCTCTCGCTCGAAGGTGAGAGCAATGCTCGCGTGTCTTCGAGCAGATGCTCAAACTGCTTTTCCGTGGCAGGCGGTTTCTTGGCGGCCAGAGCTTCGTCGATCTGCACCAACAGCGTTGTCACCGGCCGCAGCCACGCAAATCGGTTATCGTTTATTAGCAGTTGCAGAAACGCTCCCGGTGACGCGATCGGCCCATGGACGATCTCATACGCCGTTCGTTCGGAATCTAGTAAGGCTTTGTGTAACACCAGAAGTGTCTGCCGGATTGTCGTCAGTTTCTCTCGAGCAGAATCCAAAGGTACCGGCGTTGGCTCCATTTTCTTCAGGTTAGCGCTTCGCCCTTTCCCTCTTTGTTCGTGTTCTTCAAGGAGCCGAAGCTCTCTTCTTTGCAGCCCAAGCTACAACTCGTCATGCAGTTGTCATGACGCCCCTTTATAGTCGTAACTAAAAGTCTTAATTCCTTTCAGGGGTGCCATGTTTCCACCGTCACAATACCTCGCCCGTGTTGTACTTTCTGGCGTCTTCGCCTTCGCCATGACTTGTTCGCTGCTCGCGCAGCAGCAAATCACCGGCGTCATCACTGGCACTATTAAAGATCCCGCCGGCAGTGCTATTCCCAGAGCCGGTGTGACGGCGCGCAATCTGCAAACGAACTTACAGGTAAATGCCACTGCACAATCGAATGGTTCTTATCTCATCCCGAACCTGCCGATCGGCCTCTACGAGCTTTCTTTCTCTAGCAGCGGATTCGAGACGGAAACCCACACCCGCATTCTGGTGCAAGGCGATCGCACAACAACCGTCGATGGCAATTTAAGAGTCGGCCAGCAAAGCACAACCGTGGAAGTCACCGGCACGCCGCTGATGAACCAGGTCGATACCACGAACGGCTACGTTGTCGACCAATTAACGATTCAGCAGACGCCGCTCGGCACCGGCAGCTTCACTCAACTCGCTATTCTCGCTCCGGGCGTGCACGCCGACTTTCTGGGCGGCTCGGGCGCGAACGCGGGCTTGGGCAATCAGGCTATCTTCGCCAATGGCCAGCGCTCTACCAGCAACAGCTTCTCGCTGAACGGTATCGGTACAAATAATCTGTTCAACGGCAACTCCACCAGTCAGGTCGGCGAAAATCGCTTTGTGCTTAACACTGGCGAGAGCTTCGGCGCAGGCGGATCCATCAATACCAGCACCTCTGTATTCGGCGCAATCGGCCAGGCCCTTCCGACTCCCGCACCCGAAAGCATTCAGGAAATCAGCGTCAATGCAGCCATGTATGACGCCTCCCAAGGCGCGAACAGCGGCGCGCACATCTCCGTCATTACCCAGTCCGGGGGCAACGATGTGCATGGTCAGATCTATGAGCACTTTCAGAACAGCTTTTGGAATGCGGCGCCGTTCTTTTACAACGCCGACCCATCCATTCCAAACAATCAGAAAGTCCCATTCCTCAACCGGAACATGTTCGGCGCTACTTTGGGCGGTCCTATAAAAAAGAACAGGCTTTTTTACTTTGTCGCTTACCAGGGCGTACGCATCGCAGACGCCAGCCTCTCCACGCAAAATGTCACCGTGCCTCTAGGGCTGACCAATGACCGCTCAGCCGCTGGCCTGGCCGCAGCAGCCAACAGCAGCTTCAGCAACACAAACATCTCAGCTAGCCAGATCACGCCTCAAGCGCTTGGCCTCTTGAATGCCAAACTGAAGAACGGGTCGTATGTGATTCCCACACCCACGATCACGGATCCTGGCATAGCCACGCAGCTCGGCTACGATGTTACGACCCGCGGCCCCAACGCGCAATCCACCGTCAATCAGGGCAACGCCAATGTCGATTACGTCGTCAGCGACAAGGACCGCGTGGCCGCCAAATACTACATCCAGGATGATCCCACGACGAATCCCTTCGGCTACGGCAATAATGCGCTCGGGTTTCCAACGCAGCTCGCGGCAGGCAGCCAGGTCGGATCGGTCGACAATACCGTCATCCTCACGCCAACTCTCACGTGGCAGCAGCGTGTCGGCTTCAGTCGTCTGAGAGCGTATGCTACGACTTCCCAACCGTTTTCAGCCAGCGACTTCGGCATCAATCTCTTCGGCGCTAAAAACTTCCCGTCCATCTCCATGGACACCGCCGACGAGACTTTGGGCAATGGTTTCAGCTTCGGCACGCCGACCAGTTTCGGCAATGCCGGCATGTTTCAAAACCAATGGGAGTACGGCACCACGCTGAGCTGGACCAAGGGCCGTCACACGATTTCCGCCGGCGCGCAGTGGGACCACACACAACTCAACATCATTAACAATGATGACCAGACGGACGCGATCGACTTCCGGACCTTTCCGGATTTCCTTCTGGGGAACGTTAGAAACGGTAACAGCTCCGTCTCGTTCGCCGGCACAAGCAACCGCTATTACCGCTCTGACACGGTCGGCGCGTTTGTCAATGACAGTTATAAGATTTCGAGTAAGCTGAACCTCACGCTCGGCTTGCGCTGGGATTACGACGGGCCGCTTAGCGAAAAATATGGCCGTCTCACCGCCTTCGACGCGAATGCGTATCAGTACGACGCCGCTTCCGACACCATCGTCAATTCCGGATTGCTCGTCGCGGGCAACAATAAGGTTTTTGGCACGCCGGGCGCCAACAACTCGCTTGTGAACGGCCGGCAATGGGTGCTCGAACCCCGCATCGGTATTGCGTACAGCCCGACATCGAAGGTGACCGTACGAACGGGCTTCGGGATGTACGCTGACCGCGGTGAATTCTTCAGCGAGCTTTCGCCGAGTGCAGGCAGCGGGTTCAATGGACCTTTCGGCGTGACGCTGGCGCCTCCTTTCGTGACACCGATCTTTGCTTCAAAGGGCGCGACATTCGCTAATCCTTTCGGTACCGTGCCGCCGCCCGCGCCGCCTGGCAATCCGGCCGCGTTCCTCGCTCTGCTCCCGAATCTCAGTCAGACCGCCAACCAGAATTTTCCCGCCGGAGACTTTTTTGGCCCGTTTAATTTCGGCGGCTATAATCCCAATAACAAGCTGCCCTACTCGGAGAACTGGACTTTCGATATCCAGTACCAGCCCGCCAACAGCTGGCTATTCAGCCTCGGGTATGTCGGCAACCACAGCCTCCACCAGGTCCTCCCGATTCCGTTTAACCAACCGCAAATCGCCACGCCGCAGCACCCTGTGAACGGCCAAATTTATTCGTACGGCTTCAACCTGAATGCCTATGAGCCGCTCGCTACCTTTACCGGCGGCAATACCGATGTACGTGTTCCCTACCTCGGCTACGGTCCGAATTCCGTCTATTACACAGCCGAAGGCATCGCCTGGTATAACGCTCTGCAGCTTGAAGTGCGCAAACGCCTTTCTTTCGGCTTGCAATTTACCGCTACTTACACCTGGTCGCACTCGCTCGATGAGCAAAGTGGTCTCGGTTTGTTCTACACCGGAAACGACCCCTCCAATCCGAAATCCGGCTATGCCTCGTCGGACTTCGACCAGCCGCACGTCGCGTTGGTGAACTTTAGTTACCAGATACCGAAACTAGTTTCGCGTAGAGCTTTGAGCAGTTTCATCGATGGCTGGAGTATTAGTGGCCAAATCGTCGCGCAAAGCGGACAGCCGTATAGCGTCTACGATTACTCCGGATCAGTCGCGAGCCAGTATTACTCCACCTTCGATTCGATTACCAACCCGATTGTGCCCCTTAAGCCCGGCGTGACAAGTGGCCAAGCCCAGCTGCAGGGCACGACCGGCGTAAATGCCGGCCGCCCGGTGTTGGACGCGAACGCCTTTGCCCCGCAGTTTCTGGC
>DATAYL010000188.1:0-19362 GCA_036272575.1 Bryobacteraceae bacterium
CCGTCAAGTCGCTGGGAGCATCGCCTCAAATCCTGCCCGAACGCCCGGCTATTCTTTCGGTTGTACATGGCCGCGATGCGATTTTGTTTGGAGCGCCGGTAGACAGCACGGCCATTGCCGAGCTGCTTGAAAAGACTCCGCTGACGATAGCTTATGACGAGAGCGTTCGTGAATTTGTCGTTCAAGATCGTATAAGCGGTAAGAGCCTTGCTCCCGAAAAGGACGCGAACGGCGACTTCCGCACAGTTTACGGCCTGGTCACGGTATTGAACAATCGCGAGTCTAATCACGGGCGCTTAGGCATGATGGTGTTTTCGGGAATCACCTCGGTTGGCACGCACGGCGCGGCCGAATACTTTACTTCACCGCACTCGTTACAAGTCTTACGAACAGTTTTCGCGCGTGAGGGAATCCATGGCTTTCCCGCCGCTTACCAGGTGGTCGTGAAGTGCCGGTTCGAGAACATGTTGCTGGTGTCCGCGGAGTACTGCTCGCATCGCGTGTTGCGAAAAGAGTAACCGGCCCAAATACACAACCATGGTGACCGGCGCTTATCCCAAAGATTATGGGCTGCTATTCAACGGCACGGCCGTCCATCAGCCTGGATGGCTCAGCCTGGATCGCTGGCCGTGAAGATCGATCCCAATGTTGAAAAGCTCGGAATGTTCTGAATTCTATTCAAGTAAGCCGTTCCTCGGCAAAGTCGGCTCTGCTTTTTGTCCGCGATTGTCGATATGGAGAGCAGATCCGATTTGCCATCAATCCATGTCTTCCCCCCACAACCCTGGACCCGAAGCGACGGCCGGATCAGCAACCCGCAACCTTGAAGAAGAGTTGTTGCATCTGGCGGGAACCAGCGCCGAGCGATTCCTTGTTCTTTTCAGGAATACACGCGAGCTTCGCACACCCGATGTCGCTCGCGCCTGCATGCGTTTTTTAGTTGATCACGGGACTGTCGGTGTCGGCGAGGAGATACGGATCTGGTTAACGGCCGGAACCGCGTACCTGGATTTGCTGCTCGATCCGGCATTTCTCACGCCAGACCAAGCAAAACAGGTTCTCCGTCTCATGCGCGACGCCAGCTTGCCTTTTGCCGGTAATTTACAACGGCAACTCATGGGCGGCAAGATCGTGTTGGACCCCGAGCGGATCGATCGCGCAATCCATATCCTCGAAACCGTGATAGATCCGGGCATTCTCATCCCCTGGTTGCGCAATCTTACTCAAGTCGCGGAGCCCCACATCCGCTCCAAAGCGGCCAAAGCGCTATGCGCGATGAGACCGAACCTGATGATGATTGAGCGTCAGTTGAAAAATGACGACGGGCGCGTCCGTGCCAACGCTCTCGAGGCATTGTGGCATGTGAAAAGTCTGGATGCCATCCGCCTTTTCAATGGCTGCTTGAACGATGATTCCCACCGGGTGAGGGTAAATGCTTTGATTGGGCTGCACCGTTTAGAAGTCGCGGGTGCATTCGACAAACTCGTGCTCATGGCCGATGACGCAGTCCCGCTGCTGAGGAGGGCTGCGCTTTGGGGAATGGGATTCCTCGGAGATCGTCGCGCAATCCCCGTGTTCCGAAAATTGGCTGATGACCCCGACAGCGAAGTTCGGGCGAAGGCCGCAGCACTGCTTGCGGCGCTAGCGCCTGAACCGGAGGCCGATAGTTCAACAGAAGCCAGTGCTCGACGAGTAGCTCAGGCAATCTGAATGGTTGGCGCCCCAGCCGGTAGCAGCTGTCCCAAATTGCGAGAGATATTTCTACCACGCCGCGCACATAAGGGTTATACCCCGTTCAGCGTCGCATTAAGTTATAGGGACAAGATCGACGCATTCATGGGAAAGACTCGTTAACCTCCACCGGTCTTTCCCTTTCCTTTTTTCCTGTTTTTGCAAAATCGTAGAAGGTGTATCTCGACGAACTGTTTCGGTCGTTCCGCCCTCTACATAATCCGATCGGGTTTGGCGTCGCCGATTTTGTATTACTCGCCGCCGTATTGCTCGGCGCGGCCGTCATTTTGTTACGGGCCGCGATCTCGGCGCATTTATCGCAAATCATCAAACGAACTCCAATTGCAATGGCCTTCCTGGCAGTGCTCGTGGTTGGGCTGCGCCTGTTACTTCTCAAGGCCTCTCCAGTGCCCGCGGCGGACGGAGCGGACGATTTCAGCTACTTGCTGTCAGCAGATACGCTGCGACATTTTCGACTGGCCAACGCGCCGCATCCTTTTTCCCAATTCTTTGAGGCGGTCTTCGTTTTGCAAAGCCCGACCTACAGCTCGATTTATCCGCTTGGGCAGGGTTTGGTGCTGGCGGCGGGCAAAGTGGCGTTTGGGAGCTTTTGGGCGGGAGTCTTGCTATCGGGCGGAGCGTTTGCGGCGCTGTGCTACTGGATGTTGCGCGGCTGGACCTCTCCGCGCTGGGCCTTCCTCGGTGGAATTCTTGCGGTCGTACAATTCGGACCGCTGAATTCATGGACTAATTCGTATTGGGGCGGGTTTGTTTCAGGCGCAGCCGGTTGCGTGGTGTTTGGAGCGCTGCCGCGGCTACCGGCACGGCGCGCGGCGTTGTTGCTGGGGCTCGGGTTGGGATTACAGGTGCTGAGCCGGCCGTTTGAATGTGTGTTTCTGTTGGCGGCGATGCTGCTCTACGGTCTTTTTACCAAACGAACTCCCCGGCCCTGGAGCTTGAAAGTGGGCCAGTTAACGTTGATCGGGTTCGTTCCTGCAATTTTGCTCACAGGCTTGCAAGACCGGGCGGTGACTGGACGCTGGCTGACGATGCCTTATCAGCTGAGCCGGTATCAGTACGGCGTCCCGACGACTTTTACTTTTCAAGCGAATCCGGTGCCGCACCGCGCGCTGACATCGGAACAGGATCTGGATTATCGAGCGCAGTCCGCGATACACGGACCCGGGACAGATTCGGTGGGTTCATATTTTCAGCGACTCGGATACCGGGTTCGTTTTTTCAGATTCTTCTGGCTGGCGCCGCTTTGCCTGGCGGTACCGTTTTTCTGGCCTGAGTTCCGGCACCGGGAAGGGTGGTGGGTGGCGGGCACCATTTTGATTTTCTTTGCGGGGACGAATTTCTATCCTTACTTTTTTCCCCATTATGTGGCGGCCATCGCCAGTCTGCTGCTGCTGGTGAGTGTAAAAGGTCTGGAGAACCTGGCGGCGCTACCGTGGGGCGAGTTTCCGTGGGGCACGTTCGCTGCGAACGCGATTGTGCTCGTCTGCGGCGTGCATTTCCTTTTCTGGTATGGGTTGCGATTGATCGGGAATGAAAATATTCTGCCGGCGACCGCTTACGAGTCTTGGGATTACGTGAACACGGATGATCCCGCGGGACGGCTGGCGGTACGACAGGCACTTGCACAGGAACCGGGGCAGAAACTGGTGTTTGTGCGCTACTCAGCCGGACACCGCTTTGCGGAATGGATCGGAAACGCGGCCGATATTGACAGGTCGGAGGTGGTTTGGGCGCGCGACTTGGGTGGGCCGGAAGACGAAAAGCTGATGCGCTACTTCCCTGCCCGGCAGGCCTGGCTGCTCGAGCCGGACGTTCGGCCACCGAAGCTCACACCTTATGTAAGCGAGCCCGCTCCGTTCGAGCCCGTACACTAAACGAAAGAGTGCTTCCAAAGACACTTTCAATATTGATTCCGACCGGAGCGAAAACTGCTGAATTGGAGGCATTCGCGGCGTGGTGGCAGCGGGAGAGCGGAACGGAGGTCGAATGCCTTGCCTTCGGAGAGATCGCGGAAGCTTCTGGCGAGCTTGTAATCTTGGTTGCTCCGGAGGCGCCGTTGTGCGTGGCGGCATACCGAAAGTTAGCGGAACTGGTGTGTTCGGATCAAGCCGACGCGGCAGAGTATGAAGGGACCTGGTGCGTTCGGACGTCGCTCCTGCAGAGCATTCCGCTACGCAGCAGCGGCCGAGGGTGGCAAATTGAACTGCCGATCAAGCTAGCGCAGAGACATAGCCGGATACGACGGTTACCGATTGGCAGTGGAAAAAAAGCTTCGCCGCGTTGGGGCTTCTGGACCGCGTGGCGGACCAGGCTATTTCTTGACAATTACACCGATCCGGCGGCGGCGATGCTGGGCAAGATGGCTCGGGCCAAACGATTCAATCGCTGGATGGCAGAAACGATTCGACCTTTTATAAAGGGACACGTGCTCGAGATCGGCGCCGGCATCGGCAACATGACTGAGCTTCTTTGCGGCTCGTGCGAGCGCTATGTAGCGACGGACACGGCCGGCGAGCACTTGCGGGAACTCGCAGCACGCCTGACTGACGCGCCCGGGCTCACGATAGAAGTCTGCGATGCGGCTGACCCAGAGCATTACCGGACATTCACCGGAACTTTCGACACGGTGATTTGCCTGAATGTGCTCGAGCATATTCCGGACGATCGCGCAACACTGCTGAACATCCGGAGCGCGCTGCGGCCGGGAGGCCGGGCGATCATTCTGGTACCGCAAGGACCGCACGCGTTTGGCACGCTGGACCGGGTGTTATGGCATCGACGGCGTTATTCGAAGGCCGAGTTGGAAAGCAAGATGCACGAAGCGGTATTCCGGGTAGAGCAGATCATAGAGTTTAATCGCGTCACGTATCCGGGCTGGATTCTGAACTCGAGGATTCTGCGCAGGCGGACGCTGAGCGGCACACAGCTGCGGCTTGTCGATTTATTGGTGCCCTTCTGGAAAAAAATCGACGCGCGCTTGCCGTGGCCGCCAACCTCACTGATTGCGATTGGCATGAAGGATCGCTAGTGGATGCCGGATAGCGCGGTCGGATTCGGGCCGACGGATTGGCTCGAGTGTTTGGTGGCGGCACTGCTGATGCTGTCCGCAGCGATCTGGATACCGGCCTGGCGGGAGCGCCTCGCGCAGTGGGCTGGCCGCCGACGCATGATGATGGCGCTTTTGTTTTTCTCGCCGATTGTCTTGCGGCTCCTGCTGCTGCCACATCATCCTGTACCTACGCCGCGTATCTACGATGAATTCAGCCACTTGCTGGTCGCCGATACATTGCGGCATCTTCGATTAGCCAACCCGGCACATCCCATGAGCCGGTTCTTCGAGACATTTTTCGTGTTGCAGGAGCCGACGTATAGCTCAATTTATCCGCTCGGGCAAGGACTATTGCTGGCCTTGGGGAAAACGTTTTCGGGCAATGCGTGGGGAGCTGTGCTGGCGGCCGATGGATTGTTCGCGGCCTTGACGTATTGGATGTTGTTGGGATACGTTGAGCCGCGCTGGGCTTTAACAGGCGGCGTACTGGCGGTGATTCAGTTCGGACCGCTCAATCTCTGGACGAATTGCTACTGGGGCGGTTTGCTGGCAGCAGTAGCGGGGTGCCTGGTGTTCGGTGCGCTAGCGCGATTACGCACGGCTTGGATAGAAGGTCACAGAGCGCGGCGTTCCTGCAACTGGCTATTCGGATTGGGATTCGCCTTACATCTGCTCACGCGACAATTCGAATCGGTTTTGCTGGCGGTTAGCGTGTTGTTATTTCTGACATGGCTCGCACCTGCACATCGACAATGGCGGATTGTGCTTGCGGACATGCGCTATGCGGTTATTCCGATCTGCGCTGCCGGTTTGCTGATCATTTGTCAAAACCGGCAAGTAACCGCGCGCTGGACAATGCTGCCGGAACAGCTGAGCCAGTTTCAATATGGTGTACCGACGACGCTCACGGTCGAACCGCCGGCGGTTCCTCATAAACAACTGACGCGAGAACAGGAAATGGAATACCGGTCGCAACTGCTGATGCACGGCAGCGGGACAGACACGTGGCGGAAGTTTTTTGAACGGCTGGAATATCGTGTCCGGGATTACCGTTTCTTTCTAACACCTCCGCTGTATCTGGCGTTTGCCGTTTTTCTTTTTACGTTGCGGCAACGAATTTCGCAATGGCTATTATTCACCTTGCTGGTTTTCGGCTGCGGGACGAATCTGTTTCCGTATCTGTTGGTGCACTACCTGGCGGGTATCACCGTGCTTTTCATTCTGGCAAGTGTTTTGGGAATGCGGCAAATGAGTCGTTGGCGGATTAATGGCATCGCGGTCGGCTGGGAGACTGTACACGTGGTTCTGCTACTTTGCGGCGCACAGTTTCTACTGTGGTACACGCTGCACTTGTTCGAGGGAAGTCATCCGCCACTGGGACTCCTGCAGTACGAGACGTGGGATTTCATTGACCATGCCACGGTCACACCGCACGAGCAGATACAGCAAAAGCTAGCAGCAATTCCCGGACCGCTGCTGGTGTTTGTGCATTACTCGCCGAGGCACATTTTTCAAGACGAATGGGTCTGGAACGCGGCTGACATTGATGAATCGAGAATTGTGTTTGCCCGGGATCTGGGAGCGGAGGAGGACGACCAATTGAAGAGATATTATCCGCGCCGGCGGGTGTTGTGGCTGGAGCCTGACATGAATCCTCCGCAGCTGGAAGAGCGGCCGTGAGCGCGGCTGGAGAGATCTTATTTCGCGCGCGGAATGGGCCGGCGAAGCTGCTGCGGTGGTTAACGGACCGCTTGCTCGATCGGTATAGCGATAAAAAATTCGGCATCGTTTCTTCCCAGCGAAAAACTGCCCGCGAATTGGGCTTCGATTCTTCGGAATATGTCCCATATCAAGCGGTGAACTATACCGATATGGAGGAAATCCTTGCAATCTTACAGCCTGGGGCGGATGATGTGTTTCTGGATCTCGGGTGCGGCATGGGAAGGGCCGTGTGCATGGCGGGGATGCATCGCATGCGATCGGTCATCGGCGTTGAAATTTCGCCAGAACTCTGCCAGATTGCCATAGATAATGTGGCTAAAATGACGGCACGGCTTGCATGCCGGGATGTGCGGATTGTAAACAGCGACGCAGCGAGTTACACGATACCGGGAGATGTGTCAATCCTGTATCTCTTCAATCCATTCGGAGGCTCCGTGCTGAGACGCGTATTTGAGAATGTGAACGCGTCATTGCAGGTGGCTCAGCGTCCGCTACGGCTGATCTTTTCCGGCACCTTATCGAGCGCAAGTTTTGCAGAGGAGGCGGCGCGGCATTCATGGTTGAAACTGACGTCGAAGCACGTTCTTCGATCCGGACTTATGGTTCTGGTGTACCAAGCCGCCGGTTGAAGCGTTCGAGAAGGCAAGCAATAAGACCTTGAAAAATTTGAGACAGAATTAGGCGTATAGTCAGACTTGTAGTTTGAATTTGTAAATCACGGGGGTTTGCCATGAGGATTCACCGCGTTTTTCAAACTGGCACAAAAGTAGGTCTAGCGCTTGCCGTTGTGCTTTCGTCTGAACTTCTCTTAGCCGACACTTTCACCCAGACCAATCTTGTTTCGGACGTTCCGAGTCTGGCCGGAACCACTGATCCGAATCTGAAGAATCCCTGGGGAGTGTCATTCGGGAGCACGTCGCCGTTTTGGGTCTCGAATCAAGGCTCAGGAACATCCACTCTCTATACCGGCAACGGAACTACGGTTCCGCTGGTGGTCACAATACCTGCCGGCACGCCACCTGCCAGCGGGCCGACCGGCCAGGTGTCTAACAGTACGACCGATTTCGCGCTACCCAGCGGGCAAGCGGCGCACTTTATCTTTGACACTCTGAACGGGACAATCGACAGCTGGAGCGGAGGAACGACAGCCGTGCAAACAGCGTCCACCACGGGCGCCGTGTACACCGGTTTGGCGCTGGCGAGCTCGGGCGGATCGAACTATCTCTATGCGGCCGACTCGACAGGTAGCATCCGAGTGTTTGATTCCACTTATAAACCAGTTACCCTGGCGGGTAACTTCACGGATCCGCATGCTATGGCGGGTTATGTACCTTTCAACATCCAGCTTCTCGGTTCGAGTTTATATGTTACTTATGCGCAGCTGACGCCAGCCGGGACCGGTCTGCCTGGAGGTTACGTAGATGTCTTCAACACAGACGGCACTTTCGCCAGGCGTGTGGCTACGGGCGGTCCGCTCTACGCGCCGTGGGGAGTCGCGGTAGCACCCACAGGGTTTGGCAGCCTGGGCGGCGACCTGCTGGTGGGCAATTTCGGGAACGGCGAAATTCTCAGCTACAACCTCTCAAGCGGCATGTTTCTGGGTGCATTGACTGATTCGACCGGTAAACCACTCGTCAATGATTTCCTCTGGTCATTGAATTTTCATCCAGGCGGCCCTGGGGTCACCAATCCGGATGCGCTTTATTTTACGGCAGGGATAAATAATCAGAAGGACGGGCTCTTCGGCGAGGTTACTTTTACGCCCGAACCGGCACCAGCGTTGCTGGTGGTAATCGGACTAGCGGGGGCGATTTGGTTTCGGAGACGGAGTTTAAAAGCGCCCGTGAATCGGCGCGCAGAGTGAAATCCACCCCACAGCCGAGATTGTGGAAGACTGGTAGAACCTATGAAGAACGTACTGCTGGTTATTAGCGGCGCGCTTTGTGCATACGGCTGGTTATACGGGCAATCACAACACCTGCCATACCCGACGGCGCACAAATCGGACCAGGTGGATGATTATCACGGAACGCGTGTGGCCGATCCATACCGCTGGCTGGAGGATGACCGGTCAGCGGAAACGCTGGACTGGGTCAAGGCGGAAAACCGGGTCACCTCTGAGTACTTGAGCCAGATACCATTCCGGAAAGAACTCAGAAGCCGACTCGACCAACTGCAGAACTACCCGCGATACACACCGCCAGTCTTGCGCGGCGGTTACTATTTTTTTCGCAAGAACGACGGCCTACAAAATCAGAACGTGGTGTATGTGCAGCAGGGTTTGAACGGCGCACCAAAGTTACTGCTCGATCCGAACAAGTTTTCCAAGGACGGCACTTCGCGGTTGGCCTTATTTGCGGTTTCGAAAAATGGACGTTATGCGGCCTATACCATTTCGACGGGCGGCTCTGACTGGCAGGAAGGACATGTTCTTGAAGTGGCTAGCGGTAGGGTGCTCTCGGACAAGCTGCAGTGGCTCAAGGTAGGCGAACTGGCGTGGGCGGGCGACGGATTTTTCTACAGCCGTTATCCGGCGCCGCAACCCGGTCACGAATTGTCTTCAAAAAACGAGGACCAGACGGTTTATTTTCACCGGGTCGGCACCGCCCAGAGCTCGGACAAGCTGGTCTACGAAGACAAGGCGCATACACAGCGTTTTAATACTGTTTCGACCACCGATGACGAGCACTATGCATTTCTCGACGTCTCGGAACGGGGAAAAGGGAAAGATGGAAATGCATTGTATTATCGGGATCTCGAAGTGCCGGCAAAAGCGTTCACGCCGATTGTGGAGGAGATATCAGACGACAAATATGCGGTGGTGGAGAATGTCGGCGGCAAGTTCTTGATTGAGACGAACGCGAAAGCGCCAAACAGCCGGGTGGCTCTTTATGACCCAAAGACTCGCGAGTGGAACGACGTGATTCGCGAAAAACCGCAGCCGTTAAAGAACGTGACGTATGCCGGCGGTAAATTGCTCGCTGAATATTCCGAAGACGTGGCGTCACGGGTGTACGTGTACGACGTGCAAGGGAAAGTCACGGGCGAAATACCGCTGCCGGCAAAAGGAGTGGCGGGGGAAGTAACGGGAAGTCCCGAGAGTCCGCTGGTGTTTTACGAATTCAGCGCGCTCAATATTCCGGACACGATTTACAAGTATGACTTGCGGTCTGGCGCAAACAGCGTGTACCGCGCGCCGCATGTTGCGGGCTTCGATCCGCAGCGCTACGAAAGCAAAGAAGTGTTTTACCACAGCAAAGACGGAACGCGGATCCCGATGTTTCTGGTTTACAAAAAGGGCTTGCAGCTCAACGGCAAAAACCCGACCCTGCTCTATGCATATGGCGGCTTCGACATCGTGACCTATCCAACTTTCTCGGCATTGCGGCTGGCGCTGCTCGAGCAAGGTGTGGTGTATGCTTCGGCAAACATTCGGGGCGGCGGCGAATACGGTGACAAATGGCACCAGGCCGGGATGCGTTTTCATAAGCAGAACGTGTTTGATGATTTCATCAGCGCGGCGGAATGGCTGATTCACAACAACTACACGTCGAGAGAAAAGCTGGCGATTTATGGGGCGTCGAATGGCGGACTGCTGGTAGGGGCGGTGGTGAATCAGCGACCGGAGTTGTTTCGCGCAGCCATCGCGCACGCTGGCGTGATGGACATGCTGCGCTTTCAAAAATTCACCATCGGATGGAACTGGATTGCCGATTACGGGTCGAGCGACGATCCGGCGCAGTTTAAGAACTTGCGTGCCTATTCGCCAGTACACAATGTGAAGGCGGGTGTAAAATATCCGGCGATGCTGGTGACGACGGCGGACCACGACGACCGGGTTATTCCCGGGCATTCGTTCAAATATGCGGCAGCACTGCAGGCGGAAGTGGCGAGCGACCGGCCGGTGTTGATTCGAATCGATACTAATTCCGGACATGGCGCGAGCAGCACAACAAAGCAACTGGAGCAGACCACGGACGACTATTCGTTTTTGCTTTACAACCTGGGCGTGAAGCCGAATTTTGAAACGGAGAGTGCGGGTTCGGTAGCAAAGACAGGAGTAAAAGCGGGCATCCGTTAGTCCTGGCGGAGCGCAAGCATAGGATCGATTCGAGCCGCGCAGCGCGCCGGCAGCCAGCAAGCCAATGCCGCTACTCCAAGCAGGATCGCGGGCGCCACAGCAAAGGTAAGCGGGTCAGTTGGGGTGACTGCATACAGCAGGCTGCCAAGCATTTGCGAGACTCCCAATGCACCCAGCATGCCGGCCAACGCGCCCAATGGCAGCAAGTGTGAGACCCTGGCGCAGCACGAGCGCTAATACGTTAGTGTAACGGGCGCCCAGCGCCATGCGAACGCCTATTTCATGGGTACGCTGCACGACGAAGTGTTGGATCAAGCCATAGATACCAATGGCCGAGAGAAACAGAGCGATAAGCGAGAAGAGTCCGATTAGCGAGGTATGAAAACGACGCTCGGCGGTCTGTTCACCCAGCTGCTGCTCTACGGTAGTCGCTCGAGACTTGGCAACGGTTGTATCGACTGACTGAATCTCCTGACGCACAGCGGCCGCAACCATCAGCGGATCAGATGCAGTGCGCACGAGTATATCCATTTCGTTGTCCGGGCTTTGACTATGCGGCCGAAAAACCTGCGGGGCTACCTGCTTCTCGAGGCCCTGGCGATGCGTGTCTCCCACAACGCCAACGACAGTGAACCAGGGGTGTGCTTTACGCTCAGGGAAATTGAATCTTTTACCAATCGGATTTTCGCCGGGCCAGTAGCTGCGCGCCATCACTTCATTAATGATGGCAACAGGCGTGGAAGTGCTGCGATCCTGGCTCGAGAAGAAGCGGCCCTTTCGTAATGGGATACCGGCGGTCTGAAAATAGGGGCCGGTAATCACGTCGTCGGCGGCCTCAAAGCCGTTACCGGCAGGTGCCAGGGGCCGACCTTCGATGGCTACTGCCTCCGCACCGTACGACTTGAGAAAGCGTCCGATAGCAGCCGCCGAGCGAATACCAGGAAGTCTCTGGACGCGCTCGATCGCTTCTTGGAAATAGGCGACTTGTTGCGCGGCTGTCTTCGCGACGTGCAGATCGATACGCATGATCAAAAGGTGCTCGGGCCGAAAGCCGGGGTCAACCCGCTCCAAGCGCAGGAAGCTGTGCGCCAGCAGCCCAGCGCCTGTTAGCAGCACAAGAGCGAGGGAGAATTCACCGATTACCAACACGCTCCGAATGCTACGATTTGCGACGCTTATCCACTGCCTGCTTCTCGCAAGCGGAGCATCGGTCTGCAGAGCAGGCCAGAGGCTCGAAGCGAGCGCGGCAAACAACGAGACAAAGAGAGTGAAGAAAAGCACCTGCGGATCGAGGCGGGCTTCGGATAAACGTGGAATATCTTGCGGTCCAAAGGCAATTAACGCTTTCAAGCCGATGGCGGCCAACAGCAGACCCAGCAAGCCGCCGGCAGCGGCAAGTACGAGACTCTCAGTGAAAAGTTGCCACGCAACTCGCCCGCGATTGGCGCCGAGCGCCCTTCGCACTGCAAACTCGCGCTCCCGAATCGATCCGCGAGCCAGCAATAGACTAGCGACATTAATGCACGCAATCAGTAGCATGATAAAGACAGCGCCGAAGAGCACAGCAAGAGGGCGCTGCACTTTACCGGCGGTCTGAAAAGAGAGCGGCACGACATTGATGCCCGCCTGAATTTCACCATTGGGATACGCCGCCTGAAGCCGGTGGGCGATGGTATTCATTTCGTCTTGCGCCTGCGACCAGGTCACGGAAGGCTTGAGGCGGCTTAAAACGTACCATTGACCGGCATTGCGGGGACTCGGCTTGTCGCGCGACGCCCAATAGGGATGAGTGGTGAGAGGCTCCCAGACTTGCGTGTCCGCGAAGGGAAACTGAAACTGCCGCGGCATGACGCCTACGATTCGCGACAGTCTGCCGTCCATGCGGATGTTCGATCCTATCACCGCGGCAGAACCTGCAAACCGCCGCTGCCACAATCCATAACTCAAAACGACCACGTGCTCGCCATGGTTTTCTTCCTCGATCGAAAAGACTCGACCGAGAGCCGGCTCGACACCCAGCAACGAAAAGAAGTTGGCCGGAACTCTGGCCGACCGTAATCTTTCCGGGGGACCATCGGAGCCGAGCAGAAAGGTCTGCCCCTGGAACAGAGTCATGTCGGAGAAGGTTTGACTCTGCTGTTTCCAGTCTTCAAAATCGAGAAGCGATACGCGTCCTTCGTGATCATTGTGAGCGGGATCGTCAATCCATAGCATCGCGAGACGGCCGGGATCTTTGTACGGAAGGGGACGCAATAGCACGGCGTTGATGAGGCTGAAAATGGCGGTATTCGCACCGATTCCGAGAGCTAATGTAAGAATGACAACGGCGCTAAAGCCCGGGGTGCTTCTGATTAAGCGCAGGCTGTGCCGGAGATCACGCGACAGGTGGTCCCAGAACAACCAGCGGCTTCGCTCATAGAAGGCCTCCTGAACAGAAGTGAGATTCCCGAAAATTCGACGGGCTTTTGCCTCGGCACCTGTTCCAGCCTCACCGCTCGAACGGAGTTGATCGGCTTCGAGCGTAATATGCGATTGGATTTCGGCAGCAAAATCATCGAATGAACGTTTTCTGCGCCAGAACATGCTTTAAGTCTCCGCCCCGAGTATGTAGCAGCGTCGGGTAAGATGTCAACAGGAGAAAATGGGGCTCCCGGACCGACCTAAGCTGTGATAGGCTTGCGCGCATGTCAACGTCAGCACAAGCGCAATTTAGCGAGATCAGGGCTGCCATGGCGGCGACGAATGATCTCTTCAACACCGAGGTATTCGGCAAGCGAAACTTCAACGCACTGGACAAGATTTATACGGCAAACGCGCGCATTCTTCCGCCGGGGGCGCCAATGATTTCAGGCCGGGAAGCCGTTAAGGCGTTTTGGTCCAATCTGATTCAATCGGCGAATGCGAAATCTGCCGTTCTTACATCTATCGAGGTGATCTCCACGGGAGAGGGTGTTGTCGAGGTTGGGCGCGCGGCGCTTACGGTCCAACCCGAGGGAGGCGCCGCGGCCGAGATGGAAGTGAAATACGTGGTGTACTGGCGCGAGGAAGATGGACTGTGGAAGTGGCACGTTGACATTTGGAATCAAAACTCCTGAGTGAGGCAGCGTAGTTGCCTCGCACTCCACGGGAGGGAACTCAATTTGAATCGCTGGCGACAGTGCTGATCGGGTCCCTTGCGCTTCTATGTATCATCCGGCTAGAATGGAAGACATAGAAGCAGGAGGTATTTATGGCGGTGGTGAAATCGGACCTCCCGCAAGGCACCTTGGACTTATTAATTCTGAAAGCGGTTGCTGTTGAGCCGGTTCACGGATACGCCATCGCCCAACGGCTCGAGCAGGTATCGCGCGGGGTGGTCCAAGTTCCAGAAGGTTCGCTCTACCCTGCCCTGCACCGCCTTGAAAACCGCGGTTTCCTCGCGGCGGATTGGAAAAAGACAGAGACTGGGCGTGAAGCGAAGTTCTATCGGCTGACACGAAAAGGCCGGAAGCAACTTGAAGCGGAAGCCGCCAGTTGGCAACGATTGATCGAAGGCGTTGGCCTCATTCTCGGCATGGCCGATCGAGGTGCTTGATGAGTTGGTGGGCTCGTTTGTGGCGTCGAAACCGTATGGAAGAGCAGCTCGAAAAGGAACTGCACTTCCATCTGGAGCAACGTGAAAACGCCCTGGTCGCTCGCGGCTACTCTCCCGGACAAGCGCGGCGTGAAGTCCGGATGGCTCTTGGCGGTCCGGAGCAAGTGAAGGAAAACTGCCGGGATGCTCGTGGCACCCGCTGGGCCGAGGAATTGCTGCAGGACACCAGTTATACATTGCGCGGCTTCCGTCAGAAGCCCGGTTTCGTCGCGATCACGCTGCTGATCCTGGGCCTGGGAATCGGCGCAACAACCGTCATGTTTACGGTGATCAATAGCGTCCTCCTCCGGCCGCTTCCTTTCCCCGGTCCGGACCGGTTGGTAATCCTGCATTGGTTTACACAAAATCTTGGCGAGTTCTGGGGCTTGTCATATCCCGAGTTCAGAGATCTCAAGCACGAAATCCGATCTGTCGGGATCGCGGGCTGGACGTACAGCAGCGGCACTATCAGCGGTCCCGGTGAGCCGGCGCACGTGGAAAGTCGTCAGATCTCGGCAGAACTCTTGGCCATTCTGGGAGTCGTGCCTTCATGTGGGCGCGGTTTTCGGAGCGAGGAGGACCGACCAGGCGCGGCGCCTGTTGCCATCATTAGCTACGATCTGTGGCAGCGCCGATTCGCCGCGGATCGGGCCGTAGCCGGGAAAGAGTTGCTTTTCGATGGCAAAACGTACGAGGTCGTCGGCGTAACACCGCCAGGTTTTCAATTGTCCGGAGAGGCGGACGTCTACACACCACTGAGCCAAAGCAGTGACCTGCGAATGCAGAATCGTGAAGCGCGTTTCATTGAGGTCGCGGGGCGTCTGGCTCCCGGCGTTACTCTGAGCCAGGCTCAACTCGAACTGACTCTCATTAGCCGTCGTTTGGCGGAAGAATACCCCAAATCGAACGCCGGTTTCAGCATGCGGATCTATCCGCTTTTGCAGCAGTTGATAAGCGATGTACGCGGCACGCTTTGGCTGCTGCTGGGCGCGATTGGAGTGGTCCTGTTGATTGTCTGTGTGAACATTGCGAGTTTGTTTCTGACGCGCGCCATTTCTCGCGAGCGGGAACTTGCGATGCGTGCGGCTCTGGGCGCAAGCCGCGGGCGCCTGGTGCGCCAATGCATGACGGAGAGCGCCGTTCTTGGGCTTTGCGGGGGACTATTGGGCATTGTCGCGGCGACGGTGAGCGTGCACCCTTTCGTGACGCTCTGGCCAGGTAATTTGCCGCGTGCGGAAGAGATCCATATCGACTGGCGCGTGCTGTGTTTCGGAGTGGGCATCTCGCTTTTGTGTGGCCTACTGTTCGGGCTAACGCCAGCGTTGCGTGTTCCCCTGCATCGGCTCGAAAAGGCACTGCGCGCTGGCGGCCGAAGCGTTGCCGGGAACTCGCGACGTCTGCACAGCCCGTTTGTCATATCGGAGATCGCGCTTGCCCTGGTGTTGCTGGTCTCGGCAGGCATGCTCGGCCACAGTCTGTTGAGGCTCTCTTCTCTTAATCCCGGCTTCAATGCACATAACGTGCTGGCCGCCCGGTTCGCGCTTTCTCCCAAGGCGCTCGACAATCCGGCCCAGACACGGTCAGCCTGGCAGGACATACTCGATCGCGCTCGACGTCAGCCCGAGGTGGAATTCGCCGCTCTCGCAGACATCATCCCCATGCGCGAAGGGGAAAACGTTCTGCCGTATCGGACGACCCCCAATCCCCTGCCTCCTAACCAGGAGCCGGTCGCGCTCGGCTCCACCGTAACTCCCGATTACCTCAACGTCATGGGTATTCCGCTACTTCAGGGCCGCTTCTTCAATGAACATGATCGAGAGGGCAGTCAACCAGTCGTAGTCGTCGACGAAAAACTCGCCCGGCACGCTTTCGGTCGCAAGGATGTTGTTGGCCAGCACATCTGGATTTCGGCGATGGGCGCAGCACCGCTCGAGATCGTAGGTGTGGTTGGCCATGTGCGGCACTGGGGCTTGGCAGGCGACGACCAGTCACGTGTGCGCGACCAAATGTATTATCCGTTCGCCCAAGTGCCCGGCCGCCTTTTACATTTCTTCTCATCGGTCATGTCAATCACCATTCGAACGCGAAGCTCGCCTCTGCAAATTGTTAAGCAGCTACAACAAGAACTACGCGGAGCGTCCGGCGACCAGACCCTTTACGAAGTTCGTACGATGGAGCAGCTTATCGGGGCATCCCTCGCCCGGCAGCGCTTCCTCGCTCTTCTATTTGGCATATTCGCCGGATTAGCCTTGCTGCTTGCGAGTATCGGCGTTTACGGAGTCTTGGCCTACCTGACTGGGCAGCGAACATCTGAAATCGGCGTGCGTATGGCAGTGGGAGCCAACGTTCGCGACATCATCCGGCTGGTAGTATGGCAGGGCCTGAAAATGACTATTGCGGGTGTCAGCGTGGGCATCATCGCCGCCCTGGCAGCAGGGAAGGCTTTGCAGCATCTTATTGAAGGTATGCAGCCCGTTAACATAGCAACTTTCGCGATTATGATTCCGCTTCTCGCGTTAGCCGCGCTGTTCGCCAGCTTTGTTCCCGCTCGCCGCGCCAGCATGGTCGACCCGGTTAAAGCTTTGCGGCAGGAATAATCGATAAATCAAATCGCAGAAAAGCGCAATCAATCACAAACAACCGCTCGGAAAATAATCACGATTGGATTGTGACAATGCTCCGTAATCGGTCAGTAGCTTGATTGTCACGAATGCTTAGTATTCGGATGCGACCCTTCAGCAAGTCGGGATCCGGAATTTTTTTTCCAACTATGTCCCGGCTTGGAGCGAATTCAAACATGAAGTGGATCTGTGTTCGTTGTTCAATCATTCTAAGTGTCGCCCTATCGGCTGGCGCTCTGTACTGCCAAGAGACGCAGGCCTTACCTAATACCGGCCAAACCATCACGCCGATGGCGCCGAGTGGCGCGCGATACGAGCCGCTCAATCCCGGATTGGCTGATTTTCCCGAGTACAACGCGGGTCAGGCGGCGACAACAGTGGTGAGTCCTGACAAAAAGACGTTGCTGATTCTGACGTCCGGCTACAACCGTCTGAACAACACCACGACAGGGCAGCGGATTACTGCCGATTCAAATGAGTACATTTTTGTTTACGACATCTCGGCGACGGTTCCGTTGAAAAAACAGGTTCTTCAGGTGCCGAATGCGTATTACGGCATTGCAATGGATCCGTCTGGAACAACGTTTTATGCGGCTGGAGGAGTTAGCGATGACATTCATATCTTCGACCTAAAGGCAGGGACCTGGGCAGAGCGCGCCGGCAGTCCGATCGCTCTCGGCCATACGGCGGGCGTTGGGAATGGCGTCGCGCCAGCGGCGGCGGGGATTGCGATTTCGGGCGACGGCAAAAAATTGGTGGTCGCCAACTACTACAACGATTCGATCAGCGTTTTGACAAATACGGATGGGGCCTGGAGCGCTCCGGTGGAGCAAGATTTGCGGCCGGGCAAAATTGACCCGACGAATGCGAGCGGCATCCCCGGTGGCGAATATCCGTTCTGGGTGTCGATCAAGGGCAATGCGACCGTTTTTGTCTCCAGCATTCGCGATCGTGAAGTAGACGTGGTGGACATATCGGGAGTTCCGACGGTCACTCATCGCGTCAAGCTTCCCGGTCAACCGAACAAGATGACGTTCTCGCCCGACCAGAGCAAATTATATGTGGCGGAGGACCAGACCGATAGTGTAGGCGTGATCGACACGGTGACGTACACCGAAGCTGCGGATATTAAAGTGGGAGCGCCGATTGGCCTCATTCCTGCCGATCGAGCCAAGTTCACGGGGCACAACACAAATAGCGTCACAGTTTCGCCCGACGGTAATACGCTTTATGCGAGCAACGGGAACATGAATGACATCGCGGTGGTAGATCTTGCGAGCGGCACGGTAGAGGGATTGATCCCCACCGGCTGGTATCCGAATTCGGTGAGCTTGTCTTCAGACGGCGGCTACATGTATGTGGCAAGTTTTAAAACGCCCACGGGCGCGAATCCAGGGTACTGCTATGGCGGCGTTGTGCCAAGCCTGCCGGCAGCGCAATGCAGTGGATCGAACCAGTATGATCTCCAACTCATCCATGCGGGTTTCCAAAGCTTCCCGACGCCTAAGGCACGGCAGCTGGCGTCGCTCACCGAGGCGGTAGCGGCGAACAATCATTGGAGCCGACAACTTACGGCGGCCGAGCAGAGCAAACTTGACTTTCTCAGGAGCAAGATTAAGCACGTGGTTTTGATCATCAAGGAAAACAAAACTTATGATCAGATCCTGGGTGACCTGCAACAAGGAAATGGCGATCCGGACCTGACCGAATTCGGTAAAAGCATTACCCCGAATGAGCACAACCTGGCGAATAATTTCGTCACCCTGGACAACTTCTTCGATCGCAGCGAGGTAAGCATGGACGGGTGGCCATGGACAGTAGACGCGGAGGATCTGGACGTTGTGGAGCATCAGACATCGGTTGAATACGCGGGCCGCGGGTTAAGTTACGACTCGGAAGGGGACAATCGGAACGTCGACGTCGGTTTACCGACCCTGGCGCAACGTCTCGCACAAAATCCGAGCCAGGTGAACGATCCCAACGTGCTTCCGGGCACGGTGGACATAACGGCACCAGATGGTCCGCAGGGTGAGGTCAACAAAGGACACATCTGGGATGCCGTGCTGCGGGCGGGCAAGACGGTTCGCAACTACGGCATGTTTGTGGATATTGACGGCGCACCGGAAGACAGGACGCCGTTTGCGGACCATACCGTGGTTGCGCATCCAACCAACGATGCGCTTATGAATCGCACCGACCGTTACTTTCGCGGTTTTGACGTAGCTTATCCCGAGCTTTATCGCGAAAAAGAATGGGCGCGCGAATTTGCCCAGTACGAGGCGAATGGCCAGCTGCCCAATCTGATTCTGGTGCGGATGGGGCGCGATCATATGGGGTCATTTTCCAGCGCGCTTGACGGCACGGGAACGCCCGAAGCGGAGGTCGCGGACAACGACTATTCGGTTGGACTTCTGGTACAGACGATCGCAAAGAGCAAGGTGTATAGCCAAGACACGTTAGTCTTCTCCATCGAAGATGACGCACAGAATGGCGGCGACCACGTGGATGCGCATCGCAGCATAGC
>DATAYL010000189.1:0-33277 GCA_036272575.1 Bryobacteraceae bacterium
TTCCCAATCGATATCGACGCCATCGTACCCATTCCGACTTACGAATGACGTAATGTTTCGGACGAAGTCGGGGAGACGACTGGGCGTAGTCGCTTGAGCAAATGCTTTCAGGTTGTGATCGTTGTCCTTAACACAAACCAGGAGTTTCTTGCCGGGAGGACGAGAGGCAACAAGCTGGTCGATTTCCGCTTGCGTCAAATAGTTCAAAGCTATGGTTCCGTTGCCGTTGCGGTTTGAATCAAGACCCGGTGCGGCGGCAAAGTGAACGATGTGTGAGTAGTATTCCCAGGGAATGGCCGCTGCCGGAAGCACGCCGTTCTGCGCGCTGTAGTATCCGGTGATCCAAGTGGCGCCCAAACCTGGCACGGCCAAGAAGAAGAGGCTGGAAAAGACCGAAGCGAACCTGATCTTCTTCCTCGTGCGCCCTAGAAACATGCTCTTACCTCACTGGCAGACAATATACCCGTAGTGCGAAATCCAGGAGTAAAATCTTCGAAGCTGCAGGATTTAGGCCGGTTTAGTTCTAAATCGATTATGCAGCCCGTACTAAGACATGGAAATAGTACTTCGATGCCGCACTTGTAATGTCAGGAATAACTGGCTTATATAAGCGCGGCTCTAGGGAGTATTCCGTAGTTACTCTGAGCAGAAGTGCTCGGCATCTTCGACATAATAATTTGCTCGTGGAACCCACTCGCCTGCCAGATTTCTCAACGCAAATGAAAGACGTCCTGCCACAAAAAGCCATTGAATTGTTGAGAAAGTCTTCACTAGGAAACCACGAGCATCATTCGAGAGGTTTGTCCGCTTAGTGATTTAGAGCTGCACCGAGGCCTAAGCATGTTCCGCTCCGGGGAGATTGCTACCTCCCTCCGTTACATAGAAGTAAGTGTGTTATCGCAGTACCGCAACGTATTTTGGGCACGTGATTATTGCTTGCTAACAAGCGATAATCATTTACAAGTTTCGGGCATCGGTTTGTTGATTTAACAGACTGACATGGAAATAGGGCAGGTTTTATCCTAACGCAGCAGTGTAAGAATTAATCCGCGTTGGATCTTGGAGGATTTCTTGACTATAGAAAAACCCGCAGAGCGAAGAAGAATTTGGCCTCTTCTTCTCTTCAGCGTTTGGCTAATCGGCACGTTCATTTCGTACGGGGCAGCGCAAGTTGAACAGCCAAATGTTCCACCGGTATCTCCGAATGTCAAACCGCCGCTCACGGAGGCTAGTGACGGAAGACCAAGTCCAAACTATCTACTGAGCTTTGACGACAGCGTCGTCATCCAGGTGCAAGACGTGAGCGAGATCACGCCGACTGCCCTGCGGATCGATAAGTCGGGTTATGTGCGGGTTCCACTGATCGGTCGCGTGAAGGCGGCGGGATTGACGGTTGAACAGTTCGAAGCTGAGCTTAAAGAACACCTGAAAACCTACGTCCTCAATCCGGAAGTAACGGTGTTGGTGTCGACTTATCGAAGTCAGCCAGTTTCAATAATCGGCGCGGTAAAAAATCCGGGCACCTACCAACTGGAGGGCCGCAAGACCCTGGTCGAGATGATAGCGCTGGCCGGCGGTCTTGACGCCACCGCCGGAGGAAACGTAGAAGTCACCCGTCAGCTCAGTCAAGGCCCACTTCCCACACTGAATGTGATTGAGCATCCTGAGCAGCAGGTGACGATGGCGGCGGTTCGCTTGAGCGCGGTGACGGGCGGCTCCGACCCGGCAGGCGAACTCGTCTTGAAGCCGTTCGACGTAGTGAATGTGCCGAGAGCCAAAATGATCTACGTTGTCGGGCAAGTGAATCGAGCAGGCGGCTTCCCATTGCAGGAGAAGGAGAGCTTAGGCGTGCTGCAAGCAATTGCGCTAGCCGGCGGGTTGGACCCGACGGCATCGCCGCAGCATGGACGCGTGCTTCGCACCGTTAAGGCATCTTCCTCCCGGAACGAGGTGCCGGTCAATGTCCGGGACATACTGGACGGCCAAAAACCAGACTTTCAATTGCAGCCGGACGACATCCTGTTTATCCCGACAAACGCGCCGAAGAAGGCCATGATCAAGGCGGTCGAGGTGGCGGTTGAGATGGGTACTGGAGTAGTGATCTGGCGGCACTAGGAACAACCAGAGTTTCTTATTGAGGAAGTAAAACGAATGTCTATATTAATTCCGGGCGGAACCGAACATGAGCCGCATACACCAGAGAGAGGGCCAACCCGCTCAACAGCGCTAACAGCAAGCCGGGCGAGTCTGCCGGCCGCGGCGCCTACCTTCGACCTATCGTATTTCGATGGTTTCGGTGGTGAGGAACCCGATGCGCTTGCAGATTATTGGTCGATCATCAAGGCGCGCTTAGGTCTGCTGATCGCGATTACGTTGCTCGGGGGAATCGCAGCGTTCTTTTTGACGAAACTGGTACGGCCGATCTATCAGGCTCATACCTCGCTTGAAATTCAGAGTATCAACGGAAATTTTCTGAATGTACAAGATGTGAGTCCGACCGCCCCGAGCTCTGGCGTGTACTCGGAGGAATACGACATCCAGACCGCGGTACGCAGTCTGCAAAGTCGTTCGGTGCTTGGATATACGCTTCGTCAGGGAACCATCCGCGAACGTCTGGTGGCTGAAGCGGGACGTGCGCGCACGCCATTCGCGCGTTGGTTTGGGATCGGCGGCCAACGAGGGTTGGACGACGACCAACTGATTACGGATCTCTTCAAGTCGATGAAGGTGCAGGTGCAGACCAATACTAGAGTGATCGATTTGACGGTCGATTCAGGCGATCCTCAGTTGGCGGCGGATCTTGCGAACACAATTGTTGCTTCCTATACCGAGCTAAGCCTACAGAAGCGCTGGGATTCGGTTCAAGCCACGGGCGCATGGCTTACGAACCAAATGCACGATTTGAAGACAAGGCTAGAGAGTTCGGAAGCAGAGATGCAGCGCTATGCAGACAGCTCAAATCTCCTGTTCACGTCGGATTCCGGGAACGTGGCCGAGCAACGGCTGAAAGAGATCCAGGACCAGGTCTTGCAGGCGGAGGCCGATCGGATCACCAAGCAGTCGCGCTACGAATTGGCTTCTACAGCGCCCGTCGAATCACTGCCAGATGTGCTTGACGATCCGGCCCTGAAAGACTACAAAGTTACGCTGGCGCAATTGCAACAGCAATTGGCTGAACTTAGTACATCCTTTACACCGGCGTATCCGAAGATCGTGAAACTAAAATCGCAGATCGCGGCGCTCGAACAGGCGCGCGACAAGGAGCGGCACGACATCGTAAGCCGGATTGGAAATGATTATGGATCAGCACGACGCCGAGAGAACCTGCTGCGAGCGGACTTTTTACGGCAGGCTCATGATCTTTCTGACCAGGCCACCAAGGTGGCGCGATACAACCTGCTAAAGCGGGAAGTGGAATCGACACGCCAGCTCTACGACTCGATCGGACAGCGCGTCCGGGAAGCAGGCCTAGCCTCAGCAATGCGCGCCAGCAACGTACAGGTAATGGATCGGGCTACCCGGCCGCAAAAGCCGCACCGACCAAGCAGCTTAATCAATACAGCCGTCGGCCTATTTAGCGGCTTGCTACTGGGACTAATTGGGATCATCGGTGTCGCGAAATCGTCGCGTGGTGCACAGCAGCCCGGGGATGCACTCGTGTACCTGAACGTCCCGGAGTTGGCCGTCGTTCCAGCTGTTACCGGATCGCTACCAGGTGCAGTGCTGTCATTTCTCCCGGCAGCTCGCAAGAACTCGCTCGATATGATCGCCTTCGAAAATCAGTCGTCCCCCGTAGCGGATTCATTCCGGGCGGCTCTGGTCTCGATTACCAGGAATCATAAAGGCGCGGCGCCGAAAGTGATTGTGGTCTCCAGTGCGCTTCCCGGTGAGGGCAAGACGTCGGTGGTCAGCAATCTCGGAATTTCCCTTGCGCAGACGAAACGCCGCGTGCTGCTGATCGACGGAGATCTGCGGCGCCCGAGACTACACGAGATTTTCAAAATTGACAACGCGTCCGGATTAAGCGAGATGTTGATCGGTACCGGTTCCTTCTGCGCTCATTCCACACAGGTGCCGAACTTATTTTTATTGCCGAGCGGGGCTCACTGCGACGTGCATGCGCTTTTCGATCAGAGCTTGTTGGCGCTTCTCGAGCGCGCTCGCGCCGAGTACGACGTGGTCTTGGTCGATTCTCCTCCGCTGTTGCAGATCCCCGATGCACGCATCCTGGCGCAGCACGCCGATGGCGTCATTTTGGCGGTGGATGCGCAATCGACCAGGCGCGAGGAGACCACGCTGGCCGCTGGGCTGCTCGCGCAAGACGGAATTCCAGTAATCGGCACGATTCTAAACAATTATCGGCAGCCGAAATGGAGCCGCTATTACAACGAATACGCCAAAGAATACTACGCAAAGACGGCCCAATAAAATGCCTTCCGGACATAGACGGTTTGTGCAACAGTTCGGCGGGAATGAAACGGGCCGGCGGGATTGCACGTTATGAGCGCGATCCAAGTGACTGCGCTTGCCCCTGAGTTGAGTTCGCTCCGGATGAGGCTGGCGCGCAATACAGCATGGTCTGTTTTAGGCTCCGGATTCTCGCAAGGAGCCGCTTTGCTGACCGCGTTTGTCGTGGCGCGGCTGCTGGGCGTGGCCGCTTTCGGGCAGCTAGCACTGATACAAGCGACCGTACTTTTGTTTGGAACGATGGGCGAGTTTGGATTCGTTCTGACGACCACCAAGTATGTCAGCCGGTGGCGGACAGGGGATCCGCAGCGTGCTGGCCGTTTGATCGGCTGGTCGCTTCGCAACACAGCGCTTTCGGGTAGTGTCATCGGAATCCTGCTGGCGACAATCGGACCATCTGTGGGCGCCAGCTTCGGCTTTGCCGGGCTGCAGCCAGAGCTACGCGCCGGCTCTCTTCTGCTCGTCTGCGAGATGCTGAACCGGGTTCAGTTAGGCGCACTTTCGGGTTTGGAGGCATTTGCCAGTTCAGCCAGGGTATATGCCGTCAGGGGTATGCTCTCGCTTCCCTGTGTCTGGATCGGAACGCGGGCCGGTGGGTTGCTTGGGGCGGTGCTGGCGATGGCATTCGTCAGTCTAGCGACACTTATTGCAGGCCAAATCATTCTGCGACAGAACAGCCGGTCGCGCGGTGTGGTGATCCGCTACAACGGGTCGCACGAAGGGGAAGTGTTCGGCACCTCCTTATCGCTTTGGATCAGTACGCTGCTTCTGGCTGGATCTACCTGGGCGATTACGGTTTTACTGTCCCGACAGCCGGGCGGCCTCGCGCAACTTGGACTCTTTAACGCTGCAGACAAATGGAAAACGGCGCTGCTGTTCGTGCCCACGATGTTGTTTCAGGTGACGCTTCCCATGTTGTCGCACAGTCATGCGGAAGGCAACCAGCGGGCGTGCTGGCAGATGGTGATCCATTCACTACTCTCCACTATGGGCGTGACGGGGCTCGGAGCAGCGTTCCTTTGGGTGTTCGCACGGCCTTTGATGGCTTCCTATGGCCACGAGTTCGCAGCCGGTGCAAGCGTCCTGTCGCTCGCGGCGGCAGTGGCAGTGGTTTGTTCGGTTTATACGGTAGCGAGCAGCGTTCTCTGGGCCCTTGGACGCCCTTCGATGATGGTCAAGATTGACCTGCTTCGGACAATGATACTGCTCGCTCTGTGCTGGTTTGGCCTTGCTGCAAACGCACAGACGGTCATGCTCGCCATTTTGATTTGCTATTCCGCCGGATGTGCCGTGTTGCTGTTTGCGATGCGCCACTACCTGATTTCCCGCAAGAGTTAATCACGCATGTCTGCTCGCCTAAGATTCCCGCTGATTCAAGAACCGCGTTCCGCGGCGCGGCGATCGCTGCGTACCGGCGACCTCCTACTAGTGGGATTGATCCTGACTGGACTTGCAGCCGCGTGGCTAGCCGAAGTCCTGCCGGTTGAGCAGGGAGTGACGGGTCTCGATGCGGCGGGAAAATTTATCCTAATTCCCGTCAAATCGGCAGTCTATTACGCCGCTCACGCAATGTCCATCGGAGCTCTGTTAACGGCTGGCGTAATTGGTGGTCTGAGTAAGCGCTTCCGTAACATCACACCCGAATCGAGAATCGCCTTCGCGGTGCTTCTCGTTACCGCTGTGACCTGGAGCCTGGTCACTTACCGGGCAGAAGAATTGCTTTCTTCTGCCTTGGTCGGCGCTACCGGCCCGTTTGTCTGGATCATGCCGGTGGTGGTATTTGCGGGCGCGAACCGCCGCATCTGGCCGCACCTCGACCGTTTCCTCTGGATGTTGGCTTACCTCACGGCTGCTCTAGCGTTGCGGTTATTAGCGTCGCCCTACGTTTACTACCGAGGTTTTTCCAAATACATCCTCTACGCGATGTTGCTGTTTTGGCTTGGAGGCTGGACACTCCTCACCGCCACCGGACTCAAGGGTCTCCGCTTGCTACCGAGGCTGATGCCGTACGTCATGATGCTCGCCATGTCGCTCTGTAGCCAGTCCCGTTCCTGGACATTACTCGGTTTGCTCTTAGGGGCGACATTTATTTACCTCAGAGGCCGCGAACGAGGTTCGCTGATTTTGGCGGTGCGTTCAGCGGCGTTGCTTGGGGCAGGCGGGGCTGTTATCGCTCTCGGCGTTGCCATCGTGCTGCCACAAACACTTCACAACAGCATCGATGGATTCCGGAACCGCCTGAAAGAGGACACGAGATCCGGGCAGTACACCGCCTTTTTTGAGTCGGTACCGCCCTCTGATCTGCTACTGGGGCGAGGTCCGAAAGGAACTTGGTATTGGCGGGGTTGGGGAGACTATCAATTCTTCGATAACGGGTTTTTGTGGACTTTGTTTATCGGCGGCATCCCGACTCTACTCGGCTACGGGACCCTCATGTTCTGGCCGGCCTTCAAAGCTCTGCGCGCCAAACCGCACGGCGCCGACGCCGCGGCGTTGGCTATGGTGCTGCTCGAGACAGTTTCAATGACGGGCTTAAGCACGTTTACTTTGCCAACTGTAGGTCTAGTCAGTTATCTGTGGGCTTTTTACGCGGGTCGCTGCTACCTCGTTCTGGCAGAAAGCTCCCGGATCAAGAGATTTAGGAATAGATACCAATCTCGCCATAGCCCCGGTCAAAGCAGGAATTTCTATTCCATCAGACGTATAGACCGCACGTCAGCTGCTATTCCGGCCAGTGTGCAATTCACAGCAGGTGGGAACCAGACCAGGAGAAGTCTTTATGAGTAGAGAACAGTCGGCCGCCGTAGAGCCATGCCTTTCGGTGAGCGACCCGCTACTCACCAACCATTTTCAAACATCGCTTGAAATCATCTGCATCTGCGGTGGCGATGGGTTTCCGTTTGGCTCGGCCACGGCGTCACGCATCGTGATGATCGGCAAAGCACTGCAGAGCGCTGGAAGTGATTTCCGACTGCTTCACTGTGGGCCGAGCCCGACGCCGGTAAACACCAGTCGGTCCGGCACTCACGATGGCATCCCATACGAATACACCACCACTCTGAAGCGGCCTGCCAGCAAGTTCTTGAAGTTCTTTGTCAGCGCTTGGGCAGTTATCGAGATGACTCGCCGGCTGATGCTTCGACGCCTCTCAGGACATCGCCCCATTGTTTACCTGTATGTCATGCATGGCCCGCTCAATCTCTATGTGGCCAAACTCTGCAGATTGCTTGGTTTTCCGCTCGTGCAGGAGATGTGCGAGTGGTGGCCGGGCGAACCTACCTGCAGTAAGTTTAGCCACTGGCTTTATCGGAGGGCGATTTTTTCGAATCCGTCCGGGGTTATTGCCATATCCCGCGAGATCGAAAGCAGGGTGAAGGCCAGCGCGGCATCAGTGAATCCGGACCTGAAGTTGTGTTACATCCCTTCTCTTGTAGATCTCGGGAAATTCAAGTTCAGCGCTTCGTCTGACGAAGGAGCAAGTGTTCCCAGGTTTGTTTGGTGCGGTACGGTCGATGGCTGGATTCATGATGTCTTATTCCTGGTGCGCGCCTTCGCGCAGGTAAGGGAACGTGGTTACCGGTGTCAGCTAGTCGTTGTCGGTCCGTATAGTCCGGCAGTTGGAGCAGAAATCCTGGACCATGCAGTAGCTAATGGCGCTCCTCCCGAGGATGTCATTCTGAGGGGCTGGATTGATGATGCTGAGCTCAGTGAGACCTATAGCTCGGCCTCAGCCTTACTGCTCCCGCTGGGCGACAACGACCGCTCGGTAACTCGCATGCCGAATAAATTGCCGGAGTATCTGGCTTCCGCGAGACCGGTAATCAGCGCCCAGATCGGCGCCGTTTCCGAGCTTCTCGAAAACGGAGTAAATGCAAGGCTCGTGTCACCGGGCAACGAGAACGAGTTTGCCGAAGCGATGATCGAAGTCCTCGAGCGGCCGGACTGGGCCACATATATCGGGAAACGAGGACGGGAAACGGGCGTGGCGGAATTCGACTATCGGTCCCATGTCGACGATCTGGCTATCTTCTTCGAGCGCTGCAGCAGGCGGCGCAACACGTCCGGTGCAACCCGGGTCGGTCTCGCCTCTCTTTGGCAATTTGCCCGCAGTTTGGCTTGCTCTCTCGCCGGGCTCGCATTGATCGTGTCAGGGGTCGTAAGAAGGGCGCGGGCGCAGGCCTTCGAGGAAGGCGTCGTGACGGCTGTCTACTTTCATAGTCCGAAACGCCGGCTGTTTACGCAGTGCGTACGCTGGCTGCAGAAGTACGGCTACACCTTCATTTCAGAAAAGGAACTGCTTGCATTTTTGCACGAAGGCCAGCCGGTGCCGCGCGGCGCGGTTTGGCTTTCTTTCGATGACGGCGCCGCCGCGCTCATGGAAGACGTTCTGCCGTTGGTGCGCAGCGAACAGCTCCCGATAACCATTTTCATTCCGTCCGGCATCGTGGCGGGCTCTGGAGTTTTTCCCTGGCTGGTTCGGGGGAGCGACTCTGGGGTAGCGGCCGGAGATCTCCTCGTGCGTCATGCCATGACAGTCGAGGAGCTGAAACAGATCGAGCAGCGGCCAGAGATCACGATTGGTTCTCATACCGTAACTCACGCGATCCTCCCTTGGTGTGCAAGCAGCGTGATTGCTGAAGAAGTTGGGGAGAGTAAGCGGGTCCTTGAGGATTGGCTGAATAAACCCGTCGAAACGTTTGCCTACCCAAATGGACAACATGACGAGCGTTCCGAGTGCCTGCTGGCAGCGGCCGGCTACCGGCTAGCGGCAACGACTGAGAGCGGCTTCGTATCCCGGAAGAACGATCCCTGGCGCATACCCCGTTTCAGTGTGGCCGACGACATTTTCTTTCCCGAGGCGATCTGCAATTTAGTGGGCGTGTGGAGGCCCTGGATAGAAGCCGCCAAGAAATTGCTGCGGTGGGAGTGGCGTCGTGCGAGCTGACATGGCAAGAAATGGCGGGAAAGAACTGATGAAGTTCTCAGGTCGGAGGAAGTCCGCGCAGCGCAGACCGGGTCCGGTTTCGGGCGCGGTCGCCGCTCTGAAAGGAGAGCGCCGGCGCGCCTTGCGGGTTTTGGTCACTGGGCCGCTGCTCGAAAAGCCAGGCGGGGTCGCACAGTATCTGCGGGTAGTTCTGCCGTTCCTGCATGTTTCGGCTGAGCACTTCGTGATCGGATCTCGTTGTGAAGACGAGAGCCCGATGGTTTCGCTCCTTCGCCTGTGGGCGGATTGGTTTGCGTTTGTGCGCCGCCTACAGCGAGAAAAGTTCGACCTGGTGCATCTGAACCCTTCGCTGGGGGTAAAAGCTCTCGTCAGAGACGGGGTCTTGCTTCTGCTCGCAAAAGCGTGGGGAAAGCGAGTCCTCGTATTCCTGCATGGCTGGGACGAAGTCTGCGAGCAACGCTTTGTCAGGCCCGCTGCATGGCTCTTTCGCGCAGTATACGGCCGAGCGGATTGTATCGCGGTGCTCGGCAGCGAGTTCGCTCGGAAGCTGCGCTCCCTCGGATATCAGAAGTCGATCCTCTTCCAGACCCTCCCGGTGCAGAAAGAACTTTGGAAGCGCTCACCGGAAGAGAGCGCGAAGCGCACAGAAAAGAAGGACATGGAGTTTCGGATTCTATTTCTAGCACGCGTCGAGCGGAAGAAGGGAATCTACGAAGCCCTAGACGCATATCGGCTTGTGAAGCGCTTTATTCCTTCGGCCACGCTGACGGTTGCGGGCGACGGATCGGAGTTAGCGCGCGCCAGAGAGTATGCCCGGCAGGCTGAGCTTACTGGCATTTCCTTCCGCGGTCACGTAAGCGGGCAGGAGAAGGCCGCCGTATTCCAGGGTGCGGACGTCTATTTGTTCCCTTCTTACAGTGAAGGACTGCCCATTTCGGTACTGGAGGCTATGGTGAGCGGCTTGCCCATAGTGACGACTCGCGTGGGGGGACTGCCTGACTTCTTCGAGGACGGCAAAATGGGCTACGGTTTGACCGGCGCGCAGCCGGAGCGCGCGGCGGAAATTCTCTGCCAACTGTGGACTAATCCCCGCTTGCGTTCGGAGATGAGCCGCTTCAACGCCAGCTACGCCAGACGACACTTCCATCCCCGCCGCGTGGCGGTCCAACTAGAGGAAGCGTACGAGCGGGTTTTGGGAGGCGCCCAGTGACGGCCCAGTTGAATTTTTCGGGATGCGGCAGAGGGTCTGGGCCAAAGTGGCGGAGGCATTTATGTGTGGAATTCTAGGCTCAATTAATCATTTGTTCGATACATCTGTACTGAATTTACTGCGTCATCGCGGCCCGGACGATTTCGGGCTGTCGGCAGTGAACTGCGGCCCCCACAACGTCACGCTCGGTCATCGGCGGCTGTCGATCGTGGATCTTTCGCCGGCCGGGCAACAACCGATGTGGACTGCGGACCGGCAACATGCCATCGTGTTCAACGGCGAGATCTACAATCATTCGGAACTGCGGCGTTCAGGGCATCATTTCTACCGGGGGAATTCCGATTCGGAGACCATCCTCTACCAGCTCGCTCAAAATGGCATTTCCGCCGTTAACTCTTTCAACGGGATTTTCGGCCTGGGCTTTCTGGACTGCAGAAGAGAGATTCTTTATCTCACGCGAGATCCCTTCGGAGTAAAACCGCTTTACTATTCGGTTGGTGAAAACAGTTTTTTGTTTTCTTCGGAATTGCGGCCGCTGCAGTCCTTACTCGACGCACCTATGGATACCGAAAGCCTGGCGGAATTATTGTGCCTGCGGTATTTGCCCGCGCCGGATACGTTACTGAAGAATGTTCACAAGCTGAGAGCGGGACACATACTCGAGGTCCGCCTTTCCAAACCCAAGCTTTCCGTTCGTGAATACCCGTTTACCGGGTCGGCGCCGCCGAGTGAAGGAAATAGGCCTCGATTCCGGGATGCCGTTGCGCGATATGGCGAGCTGTTCAACAACGCTATTGAGCGACAACTGATGGCCGATGTGCCGATTGGTTTACTGCTGAGCGGAGGGGTCGATTCTGCGCTGATCGCCCAAGCCGCTCAACAAAGGTCCAGCTATCGGATGAAAGCTTTCACGGTCGGCTTCGATACGGGAGACGACGCGGACGAGATTGCGGACGCAGAAGAAACTGCGCGTGTGCTTGACCTGGAGCACCACCGGATACGAATCGGCTTGAATGATTTTCTGAAAACCGTTTCCGATATCAGCGCGATCGTTGAGGAACCCTTGGCTACGACATCGATCGTGCCAATGTTTTACCTGACTCAACTCGCGGCGCAGCACGTGAAGGTCGTTCTTTCCGGTCAAGGCGCAGACGAAGCGATGGGAGGCTATCGCCGATACCAAAGCGAGTTGCTCCATTCGTGGCTTCCGGGGCAGACGGGGGCCCTATTGCAGACCGGGATGAAAGTGCTACGCGGACGAAATGAAACGCTCGACCGAGTCATTGAGACACTTGGTCTCTCCGACGACTTAGCGCGGTTCGAGGCGGCTTATCGAGTGTTCGATGACGATCAGATTCGTTGTATGACCGGACAAAGTTCGCGCCGCGCTCATGAAAGAATCCAGTACGCTTACGACCAGCTTCGCTGCGCCGTGCGGCCACGCAGCGTGGAGCGAATGATGAGCCTCGACCTGCGTATGAGCATGGCGGACGATTTGCTGCTCTATACCGATAAGATCTCCATGCACCATTCGCTGGAATGCCGGGTTCCGCTACTTGATCTCGAACTCGTTCGTTTCGTCGAGTCGTGTCCGGCTGCTTACCGCGTGGGGCTAGCGCGCACCAAAATCATGCACAAGAAATACGCGGAGGGCGTGTTGCCTAAGGCGATCGTCCATCGGAAGAAGAAGGGGTTTCAGTCGCCTACGAAGCACTGGTTCAGGAGTGCTGGACGGATCTGGGACACGTTGCTCGATCCGAACGCGCGGTTTGCCTGTTATTTCGATCTTAAGGAAATCGAAAAGGTCCTCATCGAGCATCGTTCCGGTCTAAATCGCGAGCGCCACATTTTTTTGTTGCTCTGCTTGCATTCCTGGATGGAGGAGTGCCTGAAACCGCAACTGACGTCCATCTCCGCCTAGAGCCGGATCCATCAATTCACAAAAAGAAGGTTTCCCATATGAATATTGACGCGCTTCGAGTTCCTATACCGAGATCGATAACAAAGTCCGCTCCGGCCGTGTTCCCGGTATTAGGCGTGCAGATCGATGCGCTAGAGGGATACGAACAAGCTAAAGCGATTGCCCGCGAAAGCATCCGGGAACGGAAGAAGACCTTCTGTGTAGCGATCAATCCAGAAAAAATACATCGGGCAACCCTCGACAAGCGTCTCAGCCAAGCGCTGGAGCAGGCCAATCTCCGTATCTGCGACGGGGTCGGCGCTGCGCTCGCGATCCGGATCCTCCATGGACAGAAGGTCGCGCGTTGCACAGGAGTCGATCTGTTCTTACAGCTGGTCGAGGCAGCGGCTGAGCAGGGCTGGAAGGTGTTCTTTCTTGGCGCCTCGGAGGAATCAAACGAAAAAACAGTGCTGAAGCTACGGCAGCGCTATCCGGACCTGCAAGTAGTCGGCCAGCAGCATGGTTTCTTCGCGAGTGCGGAGGATGTTGTGGCCCGCATCAATGCGGTTCGTGCCGATTTACTCTTTGTGGCAATGGGCTCTCCTCGCCAGGAATTCTGGATTCACGAACACCTGGACAAGCTCACAACGCCGTTCTGCATGGGCGTCGGCGGCAGCTTCGACGTGGTGAGTGGAAAGGCTACGCGCGCGCCGTTTGTCTTTCGTAAAACTGGTTCCGAATGGCTCTACCGGCTGCTGAGTAATCCGGCCCGGGTGCGCCGGCAATTGGCATTGCCTAAATTTGCCCTTCAAGTCTTGCGCGCTCGGCTGGCAGCCTGAGCGGCGCTTATCTCGAGTGGAAGCTCCTAAAATGCTGATGACAGAAACGGATGCGAGGGAATCGCAAGGCACGGTCTCGGCCACGGTTCAATTCCTACGCTCGCTCATTGTGCGCTATTGCGATACCGACGACTTGCGAACTCACGATCCATACGACATTTGGCAAACGCGCATCGGGTTTCTCATAAAAGACGGTTACAACCGCCACGGCTATTTGGGGCTGGCACCGGCGGCAGCCGGAGCCCTGCTGGACAACTTCTGCAACGAACGGCTGCGTAGCCTCTATCGCCCCAAGGAGTACGCGATAGTTCGAGCGTTTGCGGCTCTCTGCCTGGGGAAACTCAGCCGCGCGACCGGCGAAAAACGTTGGGCGGCGAAAGCCGTCCGCCACCTGCATTGGCTCGCGGACCACTCCTGTACAGGATTCAGCGGGCCCTGTTGGGGACTGGGATTCCGTCATGCCGCCACCCGAGATCTGATTTATGACGCGAACACGCCATTCTCGGTGATCACCCCTTATGCCATGGAGGCCTTCGCGAGTTTCGCGGACGAGCCGGATGGCGAGGAGTGGCGACCTTTTGTACGCAGGATCTTCAGCTTTTTTAAGCACGACATTCAGGTCATGGAAGAAGACGACGAGGTTCTGGCAACCTCGTACGGTCCGTTTCACGACCGCACGGTTGTGAATGCCGTCTCCTACAACTTGTTCTCTCATGCAATGTACTTGCGATACGCGCCGAAGAGTCAGATCCAGGAGCTCCATCAAAAGATTGGAAAGATGTATGCCTATCTCCGAAAACAGCAGCGAAACGACGGATCCTGGCTCTACTCTCCTCATGGCCGGCCATTCATTGATTGCTTTCATTCCTGCATCGTGTTGAAGAATATAGTCAAAGCGAACCGTTTGACGAAATTGGAAGGCGCTCAGGACATTGTGGCCGCGGGCTACGAATATGTGACCAAGTCGTTTTTCGATGAGGGCTCGTTCTTATTCAAGCGCTTTGCATTAAGAAACAAGCCAGGCTTGGTCCGCTTCGACCTTTATGACAACGCTGAGGTGCTCCAATTGGCCATCTTGGTGGGCGACCGCTCTCTGACTCAATCTTTAATTGAATCGATTCTCACCCATTTCTACGCCGAAGGCCATTTCTATTCAGAAATTGACTTTCTGGGCGTGCGACGAAAACGGGATATGCTGCGTTGGGCCGTGATGCCGTTCCTGTACGCTGTCTCTTTGCTGTTGGAACAGGAGACAGAACGGCGTTGGGCAAGGTGATCGCCCGGTGCTTATTTTAATTGAGAAACCAGCATGGGAAAAAGGGCAGAACCGAGACTCTGCCCTCCAGCGGTTCTGCCTTCCTTAGTTACCTGCGCCGTAGAGCGCGGCATAAAGAGCGCTGCTCAACGGATGCTGGGCATCGCCCGCCGTCCAAGGTTGGAATTCCATTTCGGTGCTGAAGGCCATAACTCCTCCGTAGCCCTCCTGCTTGATCCAGGCCACGTAGTCGTTCATCGATTGAACACCGTTATAGGAGACGAACTCATTTAGCGCGGGAACGCTGAGGTACTGTGCCTTGTGCCCCGCATCGTATTTCATGAAGTTCGCATTCCAGAGAACCGGGTTCGCTGTCAGATCGCGGTAGTCAACGGTCGTCAAGGGAAAGTCGCCAAGCACCAAGGGCAGAGTGACACCGGAATGAATCCTGGCGTAAAACGGCAGACCTACGCCTATCTTGTTGTTCGGAACTCCTCCCGCGACGATCTTCGCTACCCGCTCGTCGGCCGCCCGCTTCCAGACATCCCCATCTTGTGTGATGGCGGAGTTGTACCAGACGCAGTCCGTTCCGTTACAATCACCGCCGCCGGGAAGGTCCATGTCGTAGCACATGACATTGATCTGATCGACCAGTTCGTAGTTTTCGCCGGCCACGACATCCAAGTTGCCCCAATCACCCGATGTGATGGTGATTGTCTTTCCAGGAAGAGCGGCGCGCAGCCGCAGAAGAAACTGATGATATTCGTTAACATCGACGTTCTGCTCCCAGTCAATATCGACACCGTCGTATCCGTTGCTCTGGACCAGATTCACCACATCGCTCACAAAGGAGCCGATGAGCCCAGACGATAAGCTTTGGGCGAACGCGCTCGAATTATTGTCGTTGTCCTTGATGCAGACAAGCGCTTTTTTGCCCGCCGGACGCGAGGCGATGAGCTGATGAACTTCGGGAGAAATGAGATAGTACATACTCACGCGTCCATTTCCTTGACCATCGCTACCCAAAGCGGGCGCTGCGGCGAAGTGGATAATGTGCGTGTATTTATCCCAAGGGATACTTGTCACCGGCATCGATGTGTTCTGACTGCTAAAGTAACCCGTCATCCACTGACCCTGTAGACCAGCAGCTGTAAGAAGTGTTAAGGCTAATAAGTTTTTCATGTAAATTACCCGCTCCATAAATTGGGCGTAGGGGCTTGGCTCTGACAACTAGCACCGCCCCCGCCATATCTGGGACTGATAATATCATTAGACTTACTAATAGCTCAATGGGCCCTTCATGCATTTATGAGAGGAGGGCATAGTACTAGGGTGGACTTTATCTTAGCAACCAATAACATACGGTCCTAAGGTGCCCCGTATAGAAAGAATAATGAGATGGGTGGGCATTTCCGCACGGACCGTAGCAGCGGAGTTACCAGAGCTTTGGTGCGGAAAAAGTAAGGGTTGAGTGCGAAAGCTTGAAAATCAGGTTTTCAGAGCCACATAAAGCAAACTGGGACTATGGCTGTCGTCGTGGCCTGCTAGTGCGATCTGTCCCTCGTTATTGAAGACATCTAGACTACGGAATCCGACTTTTTTGAGCTGATCGGTAACGATGGTGCGCGCGGCATAGTAATGAAGACAAGCGTAATGATGTCCCTCATCGTTGAGCAGCGCATAACTGCCCAGATCCTGTCGCAAGGGCCCGACGCGCAGATGGTTCCAGCAGCCACGAAAGTAATTAACGAAGTTCGCCGCCAGCCGGAGAGGGTTGCTCGACCAGTTCAGTCGAGGACCCGAAAAGGCGCCGCGATATCGGACGTTGTGCGAAGAGAACACCAGGAGACCTCCTGGTCGGAGCAGTCGATACGATTCCATCAGGGCTTGCATGCGGTCTTGGTGCGGAAGCGCGTCGATCACATTATCGGGCGCGAACACAAAATCGAAGGAATTATCCCCAAAAATCTGTAAATTTCGAAAATCGGCCTCCCGGACGCTAAGTTGAGGCATCGTCTGGTTCATATAGCGAACCATTACCGGGGAATAGTCTATCGCTTCATAATGCCCGGCAATAGGGGCAAGATAGCGGGCAGTTCTGCCGGCGCCTACTCCGATTTCAAGTATGTCGCGCCCCGCGATGTGTCCCTGATATTTCAGGAGGGCGGCGGCTTCCGGCGGCGTCAGAACATTGGAAAGATAGAACCGGTAGACCCGGTCAGAATGATAGACCCTCCGATTTACAGCGTCTTGAGAACTCGCGACATCGTTCGCTGGGAAACGAGAATCGGATTTCTTTTCAAGAATATTCGGCATCCTTGGACACAACCAGTTTAAAGGATAATAGAGCGCGAAAACACTAGAAGCTCTCCGGACACGGTCCAAACGCCGCATTCCGGATTTGCTTGAGTACCCGATTCTTCTCGGGTACGTACTGTGAGTTTCGAGGCTAGGACTCAGTAAGTTGTTGTCGGTTGAGAATCAATCGCCGTAAATACCAAAAAATATAAGTGTTTTTGGCAGTAAGCGTAAGTTATTAACCAAGCCGGATATGAGCCATGCGCTTTATCTGAGTCAATTGCTGAAAACAATTGGCGGTTGTAAGCTACGAAAAAGTTAATAGTTGTTGCGATTCAGATGCGAGGTGCTAAGTGAAAGAGAGAATTAGACGGATTATCAGGGAGAATGCCCGCGTGCCGCTGAATGCGGCATCGCTGGACGACTCGACCGATCTATACAATGCGGGCATGACTTCTCATGCGAGTGTCGTTCTGATGCTCGCACTAGAGAATGAATTCGACCTGGAGTTTCCTCCCGCACTTTTGAGCCGTAGCGTTTTCGAAAGCGTCGATTCCATTGCGGCCGCCATCGCCGGTCTTGCTCCCCAATCTCAAGAGGAAAGCTATGAGCACACTTCAAATCGTTAGCCCGCCTGCGGAGACATTTGCCGCTTCACCGGCCTTTGGAGCGGCACTCCAGGCGGCGATGTTGAACGCCGAAGACGTCGACCGGCGTGGGCGTTTTCCCGTCGAAGCTCTGGCTGCGCTGCGGGCAGCGGGCGCCCTCGGTTGGTATGTGCCGCGCGAACTCGACGGCGGCGGTGCGAGTTTTCAAGATATAGCGGAAGCAACTTTTGAGCTGTCCCGTCGGTGCGCCGCCACCGGAATGATTTTCGCCATGCACCAAATTCAGGTGGCGAGTCTGGTAGCTCATCGAGGTGATTCGAACTGGATCGCCAACTACTTGCGACGGGTGGTTGACGAGCAGCGGCTCATTGCGTCGGCGACCTCGGAGGTAGGGGTAGGAGGCAATATGCGCAGAAGTCTGGCCAGCCTCGAACCTGCCGGCCAAGCAGTCAAGTTTCAGAAGAAAGCATCGACGATTTCGTACGGGGCCCACGCCGATGACCTTCTTACTACGGTACGGCGCAGTGCCACCGCGGATCACGGCGATCAGGTGTTGGTGCTGACGCACTTTTCCGAGATGGAAAGTATTCAGATGGGCGAATGGGACACTCTCGGAATGCGCGGAACGTGCAGCCCAGGGTTTGCAATTAGCGCGACCTGCCTGAGCGATCAAGTGCTTCCGGTTCCTTTCGCAACGATTGCCGCCGAAACCGTTGTTCCGGTTTCACACATCCTTTGGGCGCATGTTTGGCTCGGCCTCGCCACGGATGCTTTCGACCGCGCGCAAAACTTTGTGCGGTTGCAAGCCCGCCAGGACCCCGGGACCACTCCTTCGGCCGCTTCCAAATTAGCCGACCTGTCCGTCTCCATTGCTCAATTCCGCACACTTGTCAAGGCAGCTACCAAAGAGTACGTGAGACTTTTGGATGACCAGGATTGGAATCATCTCTCAACTGCCGGATACGCTGTTGGAATCAACAATTTGAAGATTGCCGCCTCCGAGGCAGCTATCGAAATCTGTGGGGGAGCCCTTCGGGTGTGCGGCTTCCTCGGTTATAAGAATGGTGGCCCATATTCGGTGGGCCGCCATTTGCGGGACGCCCACTCGGCGGCACTGATGATCGCAAACGATCGCCTACTCGCGACCAACGCCGCCCTACTCTTAGTACACCGGGACAGCAAATGAGCACAGCTATTGGAATCCTCAGCGAGCAGGAGTTCCTCTCGCAGCTTCTTGATGAGAGATACTTTCTTCCGAGCGGTGAACCGGGCATTTACGGGCGTGGCATGGAATTTGAACGAGTTCGCACAGCCGTTGATTCGCTGATCACTTCTGTGTCAGTTCTCGATCACCCGGAGACGCCGCGGTTTCCGCCGCTTATTCCGAGACGTACCCTTGAAAAGGCCGGCTATCTGAAGTCTTTTCCCAATTTATGCGGAGCGGTTTTTAGTTTCAAGGGAAAAGAAGCCGCTGCGCTCGATCTATTAGAACGGGCCAATCGTGGCGATGATTGGGGCGTTCACCTCTCAATGACGGATGTGGTTTTAGTGCCTGCGGCCTGTTACCCGGCTTATCCGGCTATGGCTCGCCGAGGGCCGCTGCCTCTTGGGGGTATCACGCTGGATCTGGGTGGTTCTTACGTTTTTCGCAACGAGCCATCAGGAGATCCGGCCCGGCTGCAGGTCTTTCATCAGCGTGAGATGGTGCGGATTGGAGACGCTCAAGAGGTGCTGGCCTGGCGGGAAACCTGGATGGCGAGAGCGCAAAATATTTTCCGCCAAATGGAGTTGGATGCCAAACTCGACATTGCTTCGGATCCGTTCTTCGGACGAGGTGGCAAACTGCTCGCCAACAGCCAGCGCGCGCAGAGCCTAAAGTTCGAAGTGCTAGTTCCTATTGCCTCCGACGAGCCGACCGCGGTGTCCTCGTTTAATTTCCACCAAGAGCATTTCGGTTCCGCTTTTGGAATCCAACTGCACGACGGCAGGGTAGCCAATAGCGCCTGCCTTGGCTTCGGATTAGAACGAATTACGCTCGCTTTGTTCCGCAAACACGGCCTGGACACAACTAAGTGGCCGCAAACCGTTCTTCGCCGGTTATGGCCCGAGGGAAAGGATTGTCCGAGCCATGGTAACGGCTACCAGCGTTGAACTTCTGCAACTGGATCCTTCCCGATACGTTCCCAGCCCGTTACATGATAGCCAGCGCACGTTTCGCGAGAGCAATTGCTATGTCGATATTTGGATCGAGCTTTTGCATGCCCTCGGAATCAACGCCGCAAGTGCGATGGCCTTCACCTGCGCCATCGATTTCGAAGGCGATCAATGGACCTTCATAAAGCCGCCGCCGGACGAATTGTATAGCCTGTTCGGAATCGACGTTCATGAAATGCAACTCTATCGTCCGATCCTCGATCATGTTGTCGAACAGCTTAGTGCCGGCCGCACCATCATCTTTGAGGCCGACTCGTTCTACCTGCCTGATACCGCGTCGACTTCCTACCGGCACTCCCATGTAAAATCCTCGATTGCAATAGAGGCGATTGACATCGATAGCGAATGCCTGCGCTACTTTCATGGCGCGGGCTATTACGAATTACTGGGTGAAGATTTTCGGGGCGTCTTCCGCCTTGGCCGTGATTTCTCCGCCGACGTACTGCCTCCCTACGTGGAGTTGGTGCGCATTGACGCGGGCCCGCGACTCGAGAATGGCGAACTGCGTAGCATGGCGCGGGAACTACTCCGGCGTCATTTGGCGCGACGGCCGAAGAACAATCCTTGGCGAAAATTTGGCGAGCGGCTTGCCGCCGATTTGCCCGGCTTGCTCGCTGGAACGGAAGACAACTACCATGCGTACGCGTTCGCTACGGTCCGGCAGTGCGGTGCAGCCTTCGAATTGGCCCGCAGCTTTGTCGAGTGGCTTGTCGATCCAATCGATTCTTCCGGGCAAGTTGCTTGCCGCGCCCTCGAAAGCCAAGTGGCAAATGCGAAAGCTCTCCTGTTTCGGCTGGCGCGGAGGCGTAACTTTGATCCAGTCTCCCAGATCAGCCAGTTGGCTGAAGACTGGGAAATAGCTCAAAGCGAACTAGAAAGTATATGCCGTTCGTCGTAGACCGCGAAAAGGCAAGAGAGCTATCTGCTCCACTCAAAACTGTGCTTGCCCTTCCCCTGGCATCGAACTGGGAAATGGCCTGCACGACGGGCGAGGTTTGGCCTGCGCGATTAGACGGCTTACATTTCCTACCTGCCGCCGTGCCGGGGACTGTGGCGTCTAATCTGCGCGCGCAGAACGCCTGGAAACCTGGGGAACGGCGCGCCTTCGACTCTGAACAATGGTGTTTCCGCTGCCGGTTCACGGCGCAACCCTGCGAGTCTGGGGAGGAAGTCTCCTTGGTGCTAGGGGGCATCGCCACACTAGCCCGTGTATGGCTGAACGGCAGCCTGCTACTGGACAGCCAATCCATGTTCGCCCGGCACGAAGTGAACATATCCGCGCTGTTGGAGAAACAAAACGAGGTGGTGATTGTTTGCCGAGCACTTGAACCCGCTTTGCGCAACGCCCGCACTCGGAAACCCGCAGCCCGATGGCGAACGCAGGTGGTCGCAGAGCAACAGATGCGCTGGTTTCGTACTACGCTGCTGGGACGAGCCCCGGGTTTTGCGCCGGAGCCGCAACCGGTCGGTCCCTGGCGCCCGGTCACGCTGGTGCGGCGTCGTGAACTCGTCGTTGACAGTCGGTCCCGAAACGTGAGTTTCGAGAGAGGAGTCGGGTCGATTCGCATTGAGTTGAATCTCCGCAGCCTGAACCCGGCTGCCCAACCGGTATCCGGACGACTTATTTCCGGAGAATGGCGCTCTCCGCTTACGTTCGAACATTCCGACCATCAACACCTGGCGCGCGCCGTGCTGCAAATACCGAACGCCGAGCGCTGGTGGCCGCATACCCACGGCGAGCCGAAATTATATCCGCTCCGCGCAGAGTTGCAGCTTGCCGGCGGGTTGAATGCGGTCTTTGAGGATTCACCAGTGGGCTTTCGAACAATAGAGGGAGGCCTAGATCCCGACGAAAATAAGGATTTTCACCTTACATTGAGCGGTAAGTCTATCTTCTGCCGTGGTGTTGTTTGGACACCCCCAGACATTGTTTCACTAGCGCAGTCCTCCGAGGCTACCTACGACCGTCTCCGTCTTTTGCGTGACGGCGGCTTCAATTTGATACGTTTGGCCGGTACTACCGTCTATGAGGACGATCTGTTTCATACGGCATGCGATGAACTCGGCCTGCTGGTTTGGCAGGACATGATGTTCGCCAACATGGATTATCCCTTCGCTGACCCGAGTTTTCAGCAAGCGGTTTTGGCCGAAACCAAAATCGAACTTTTGCGCCTTGCACGGCATGCCAGTACGGCTGTTATCTGCGGTAATTCGGAGATCGAGCAGCAGGTCGGTATGTTGGGCCTAGATCAGTCACTGGGCAGAGGCTCTTTTTTCGGCGATGAACTACCCCAACTCGTCAGAAAATACTGTCCAGGGGTGCCCTATCTTCCCTCGGCTCCTTGCGGTGGCGATCTTCCGTTTCGCACCAACCGGGGCGTTGCCAATTATTTTGGGGTCGGCGCGTATTTGAGGCCGCTCAACGATGCCCGTCGCGCCGAATTGCGTTTCGCGTCCGAATGCTTGGCTTTTGCCAACGTTCCAGAACCCGAAATGCTTCAACTGCTCTCTCTGGCCACCCGGGGAGAGATCTCGCCGGGGAGCGCTAGCTGGAAGCAATCCGTTCCCCGAGACGGAGGCGCGGGCTGGGATTTCGAAGATGTTCGTGACTATTATTTGAAGCTGCTCTTTTCAATCGATGCGGTCACTCTGCGTTACTCGGATGCAAATCGATATTGGGAACTTTCACGCATGGTCTCGGGCGAAGTCATGGCAGACACGTTCGGGGAATGGCGACGCCCGGCTTCCCCCTGTAATGGCGCAATCATTCTGTGGAGCGCCGATCTCCAGCCGGGTGGGGGTTGGGGAATTCTTGACGCAACGGGATCCCCGAAGGCTCCCTACTGGTTTCTGAAACGCGCTCTGTCGCCGTGTGCCGTGTGGATGACGGATGAAGGCCTGAATGGACTTGACATTCACGTGGCGAATGATGGCCCGACTGTGTTGCGTGCGAAGCTTCGCATCGCGATGTACCGAAATAGAGAGCATCGGATTGAGGAGTCGGCTATTTCCGTGGATCTGCCGCCGCACGAGTCCCGGACATTCGGTTTGGAACAAATCCTGAGGCGCTTTGTCGATGCCTCCTATGCCTATCGTTTTGGGCCGCTCGGTTACGACCTGGCAGTGGCGAGCCTACACCGCGATTCTGAAGAAATTCCAATCGCGCAATCCTTTTTTCTCCCGAGCGGGCGTAGCCCGGAGCGTATGCCGATTGGAGACCTAGGTCTGACCGGTGAATCTAAATTGTTGTCTAACGGTTATCTGGAAACAGTGATCCGCTGCCGTCGGTTCGCGTACGGGGTCAAGGTCTTCGCTGCAGGTTTCCTGCCGGATGACGCTTACTTCAGCATGGAACCGGGAGGGGTTAGGCGCATCGTACTTACTCCCACGGAGCCGAAGAAAGCGCCTGCGCGTTTGGCGGTCACAGCCATAAATGCCGAGGGCTCGTTTCCGATCTGCGTAGAAAGGCTACTGTGAGTACTCACCATCGTTGGTTCCGTTCCGGTTCCTATTCTCTGTTGGCCCATTTGGATCTGCCGGAGACGCAGAATGCGCTCTCGGGAGCAGTGATTGTGCCGCCATTCGGATGGGAAGACGTCTGCTCCTACAGACCCCTGCGCGCACTCGCCTCCAGTCTGGCGCAGAACGGCATTCCCACGTTGCGGTTCGATCTTCCTGGAACGGGTGATAGCTCTGGCAGCGCCTTGGATTCTAACCTGGTTGCGTCCTGGATCCAATCGGTGGAGGACGCCGTGTCGGAGTTGACGGCCGCTACTGGTATTACGCGCATTTCGGTTATAGGTGTCAGGCTCGGGGCAATGCTCGCCTTAGCAGCTTCGCGGGTTAAAGGAGATCTAGTCCTTTGGGCTGCTTCTGCTACCGGGCGCGCCTTACTCCGTGAACTACGCGCATTCCGTAACATGGAAGCTACCGAGCATGCTGCGGACGAAGTTCTTCCGCCGCCGCCGGTAGCCGGCCTAGAAATTGCTGGCTTTCTTCTCAATCCTGAGACCCAAAGCGCGCTGGAAGCTCTCGACACTTCTAATCTTCCGCCTATGCCTGGGCGCCGCGTCTTGCTCCTATCCCGTGACGACTTCCCGCACGATGCCAAGCTGGTTCGGTCGCTCGAACAAGCGGGATGTGCCCTAACTGCAAGAACCGGGGTTGGCTACACCGCTATGATGGGGCTTCCTCATGAAGCCGTTCCTCCCGTCGAAAGCGGCGAAATAATTGTTGAGTTCCTACAAGCTGGAATCGCTGACAATCAGAACGATCTTCCTTCCGCGAAGGAAGCCATCCCGGCCTCTTCTTTCGAACATGGCGTGATCGAAACCATATGCCTGCTAACGACTGCTGCCGGCACGATTTTTTCTATCCTGACCGAGCCGCCAGCCGGCTCGCTTCGATCCGATTGGTGCCTACTCTTCCTGAATTCTGGCGGCGTTCGGCATATCGGGTCGAATCGGATGTGGGTGGAAGCGGCTCGGCGCTGGGCCACGCTCGGCATTCCCTCTCTCCGCATGGACTTTCACAAGGTGGGCGAAAGCGACGGCGACCCGAATCTAAGCGTCGAGAGTCTTTATCAGGATGACCTTGTCCAGCAGCTTGGGAGCGCCATCGCCAACCTTCGTATGCGTCTAGATTCTCACCGATTCCTGGCTATTGGACTGTGTTCCGGAGCGTATGCCGCTTTTCAAGGCGCCCTTCACAATCCTGCGATTCGGGGAGCCATCCTGCTCAATCCTCGGCTTTTCTTTTGGGACCCGGCCGTAGACCAGCGTCGCCTGAACCGTCGGGTGGTAACCGGGTTGGGCGACGCCTCCGATTGGCTTCGTCTTGCCCGTGGCGAGATTCAGCCTGACCGCCTTAAGGAAGCTGCGCGCGTGGTATTCCAGAAGCTGCTCAGGAATGGTCACAGCAATAACCGCGAGCCGCAAATCCCCCGTGAAGCTATGGCAAGAGCCTGGAGTACTGTAGAGCGATTCGGAACCCGCCTAACGCTTGTATTCGCGGCGGGAGAGCCGCTGCTTCAGGAGATGGAAGAAGAGGGGCAGTTGCCTCCGGCTACGAATCCTTTGATTCGCTGCGTTCGCGTGCAAAAGGTTGGCCATACTTTCCGATCGCTCTGGGCTCAAAAGCAAGCGCAGGAGATCATCGATCGTGAGATCGATTTGATTTTGCATACAGACAGACCCTCAGATCGCCCCAATTTTCATCTTGCCCAGCCGTTTTCCAGTAATTTTGCAGGCACGTAGGGCGGTAGGTCCGGTTTACGGATCGGCGGTTTGGGGTTAAGCTTCAATAGTTCTTGTATGAGAAGGATTGTTGCTGTCAACAGGTATGAGCTGGTTTTCTCTGTTTTACCCTTCTTCGATTGGGCACTCGTTTTCGCCACTTTCGTAGACTCTGCTGCCGTGCGGTAACCTTATCGAAACTTTCTGTAGTCGGTGGTCTGGATCACGATTAGGGTTATTCATTTTCAGGTCGCACAAACGGAAAATGCATAAAAGATCCACCTCAATAGCGACGGCGCCCCAACAAAAGACGGCGTGCGGGACTCTTGTCGTATGAAACAGTCTTTGATCCATGCAAATTTCGCGATTCAGATCACACAGGAACCTGCGTAGTGCGTGTGGCCTTCTCGTTTTGGCAATAGCAGTGCGCACTCGGACCGCAGCCGCCGAAGCAATACCGGAAAAGCTTGAAAAAGCCTTCGCAGTTCTTAGCAAGCTTACAGATAGCTCAGGCACGGTGGCCGGCAGGAAGCAATCGCCAGTGCCGACTGCGGTGATCCCAACGCAAAGATTCTGTTTTTTGGCCACAGCAAGGGAGCCTTCGCCGGCTTCGACTTGGACGGTACAACTCTGAAACCAGAGGTCTCCGGGAACAAGGCGCTCTACGGCAAAACCATCATGAACAACCGAATTATTGAGGGTTCCAGCAAACCGGCGGTGGCTCAACCTTTCGTCGCGAAGCTTACTTCACTTCTCCATCCTGAATCTGCTACAGCTTCCAACTCGAAGCCTCCGCAACAGGTGAGGAGGTGACGGGGCACAGCGATGGATGGCCAGCTGCCTATCATCTACCTCGCCCGGCATGGCGAGACTGCTTGAACCCCAGGTCAACACACAGGCCTTACTGATTTGCCTCTGAATCCGCAGGGCGAACGCAAAACCGAGGGACTAGGAGCCCGACTGACGGCCATGGTTTTCGCCAGAGTGTTTACGAGCCCTTTGCAGCGCACCCGACGGACGTGCGAGTTGGCTGGATTCGGGGTTGGAGCCGAAGTCAATTGACATGAAATGATGAAAGCGACAAAACTACTCCATGATCTGGGCCAGAGCCTCTGGCTCGACAGCATTACGCGCGACCTGCTCGACAGCGGTACACTCAAACGCTACATCGATGAGCTGTCGGTGGCAGGGCTCACGTCGAATCCGACGATCTTCGACCACGCCATCAAGAACAGCACTGCTTATGATGCACCCATTCGCGAGAAGCTGGCGAAAGGCAAATCCGGTGAGGCACTCTTCTTCGAACTGGAGCTCCAGGATTTGACGCGCGCAGCCGATCTGTTTCGACCGATTTACGATCGGACAGCCGGTGTCGATGGCTGGGTGTCACTGGTAGTCTCGCCGCTGCTGGCCCATGACACACCCAGCACACTTGGCGCCGCCCAAGATTTGTTCCGGCGCGCGGCACGACCTAACCTGTTCATCAAAATCCGCGGCACCCGAGAAGGTTTAGCCGCTATCGACGAATCGATCTTCGCCGGAATTCCGGTCAATGTGACTCTCCTGTTCTCGTACCAGCACTATCTCGCTGCCGCTGAAGCGTTCCTGCGCGGCACGAGCGGCGTATCGATGCCGGCCTAATCCGAATGTCGGCTCCGTTGCATCTGTGTTTATCAGCCGCTGGCATACAGCCATCACGGGCGAGGTGCCAGACAGTCTCCTCGACAAGCTCGGCATCGCAACCGCAAAGCGCACCTACAAGGCGTATCGCAATCTGCTCAGCTCGGCGCGCGAGCAGCCCGTCTACGATCTTGGCGGGCCCCCGCAAGGTCTGTTGTAGGCCCGCACGGGACGAAGGATCCCAAAACTTCCAACGTTCTGTACATCAAAAGCCCTGGCAGCGCCCTTCACCGTGAACACCATGCCCGAGGGCACGTTGAATGCCCTGGCGGATCACGGCGAACTCGGGGCAAGCCTACCTGCCGATGGCGGTGATTGCGAAGAAGTGCTGACGCAGTTCGCCAAGGCGGGCATTGACACCGACGCTTTAGGCACCCAGCTTGAGGATGAGGAAGCCACGTCGTTTATTAAATCGTGGAGCGACCTGATAGGTGTGATCGCGTCCAAGACTGCAGCGCTCAAAAAAGCCAGTTAAGCGCCAGGGGGTCTCGTCATGAATGCGCCGTTGTCAATGCGGGGTGGCACTCACATCAAAGGTCTCGTCAGCGAACAAAACGATTCTCGGACTTTCGAGTCTGGCCCGGCGCTGGATCCCGCACGTATGGCGCTCGGGGTCAAGAAAATTGCCGCTGACTTGCGCTAGCGGTTCGGTTTGGGATCCACAATGATTGTGGATAGCATTGTCGAGCCATGGAACTCGGTTATTCGCCTCATGAGGATCGGACCTACGAAGATTACGTTGGGCAGCGAGGATTTGAGCGCTGGGGCAAACAGAAATGGCCGCATCCTGTCCCGGAGGTTCTAGCCACTGGGAGAACATTGTGGATGGACGAGGTTCCGGTCGCGTGACAACGTCACAAGATCTCAACAACCAGACAAAAGGATCACAAATATGGAAACAGTAGTAGAAGCATTCATCAATCGCCCGCTCACCGAGCGCCCGGCATGGAAGAACCTGGAAGCTCACTGGCAAGAGGTCCGCGAGCTGCATCTGCGGCAGCTCTTCGCTGCCGACCCCGAGCGTGGCAAACGCATGACGGCTGAAGCGGCGGGTATCTACCTGGATTACTCGAAGAACCGCATCACCGATCAGACGATCGAACTCTTGTTAAAACTCGCGGAGGAATCCGGACTGCGAGCGCGGCTGGACGCCATGTTTCGCGGGGACAAGATTAACAGCACTGAAAATCGGGCGGTGCTTCACATCGCGTTGCGTGCGCCGCGCGGGGCCTCAATCGTGGTAGACGGCCATAACGTTGTACCGGATGTGCACAATGTGCTCGACAAAATGGCCGCATTCTCCAACCGTATCCGCAGCGGGGACTGGAAGGGTCATACCGGCAAGCGCATTCGCAACGTTATCAATATCGGGATTGGTGGCTCCGATCTCGGGCCGGTTATGGCCTATGAGGCGCTGAAACACTACAGCGACCGGGCGATGACGTTTCGCTTCGTTTCCAATGTCGATGGTACCGACTTCGCGGAAGCGGTGCACGACCTCGATCCATCGGACACTCTCTTCATCGTGTCATCGAAAACTTTCACGACGCTCGAGACGATGACAAACGCCCACACGGCGCGTGCCTGGTCACTCAAAGGTCTGGGCGATGACGAGAAGTCGGTGGCCAAGCATTTTGTAGCAGTTTCGACCAACACTGCGGAAGTATCAAAGTTCGGCATCGACACAGCCAATATGTTCGAGTTCTGGGATTGGGTCGGTGGCCGTTACTCGATGGATTCGGCGATCGGTCTCTCGACCATGCTCGCCATTGGTCCCGATAATTTCCAGGCTCTGTTGAATGGCTTCCACCAGATGGACGAACACTTCCGCACGGCCCCGTTTGACCGCAACCTCCCCGTGATCATCGGCCTCCTGGCTATCTGGAACAGCAATTTCCTTGGAGCAGAGACAGTTGCGGTATTGCCCTACGAGCAGTACTTGAAGCGATTCCCGGCTTATCTCCAGCAGTTAACGATGGAGAGCAACGGTAAACACGTCACGCTCAGCGGGACTGAGGTCGACTATCAGACCGGTCCTATTTACTGGGGTGAGCCGGGAACCAACGGCCAGCACTCTTTCTATCAACTTATTCACCAAGGGACCAGGCTCATTCCGTGTGACTTCATTGCATTCGACCAAACGTTGAACCCTCTGGGGCGGCATCACGAGATGCTACTTGCAAATGTATTCGCACAGGCCGAGGCACTGGCGTTTGGCAAAACGCGCGAACAAGTCAAGGCTGAAGGGACACCGGATTGGCTCGCCCCTCACCGCGTCTTCGAGGGCAACCGCCCCTCGAACACGATTCTTGCCGAGCAGCTCACACCGGAGACGCTGGGCAAGCTTGTGGCGCTGTACGAGCACTCCGTTTTCACACAGGGCAGCATCTGGGGCATCGACTCGTTCGACCAATGGGGCGTCGAGTTGGGGAAGGTGCTGGCACAACGCATTATAGCGGAACTGGAGAGTCCGAAGGAATCTAAGCTCGAGCACGACAGTTCGACTACCAGCCTGATTCGCCGGTACCGCAAATACAAGGAGATCGCGTGACGAAGGTTGGATTTGATAGATCTCTCTACATTCTTCCTTTGGATCATCGGGGCTCGTTCCAAACGCACGGCTACACACCGCGTGCCCGGCCGAAAAAAGCGGGCAGGAAGAGGTCGAATTTTGAGTATGGCGGGGACTTCGCCGAACACATCGAGGCTTTCCAACCGAGGCCTCTGCAAGGTTCTGGTGCGCTACAACCCGGAGGGCGACCAAGCACTCAACGGGCGTCAGGCAGACCGATTGAAGCGATTGTCTGATTACTTGGATGAGAAGAGTCAGAGCCGATTCATGTTTGAACTGCTTGTGCCGCCGGAGGAGGCACAGCTTCGGCAGCTAAACGGCGACGGAAAGGCCTACGATCGCTCTCTACGGCCGCAGCTGATGGTCGAGACTATCGAGCAATTGCAGGACAAGGGCATTGAGCCGAACGTTTCGAAAATCGAAGGGCTCGACCGGCGCGGAGACTGCGAGAAGATCGTCGCCGCTGCGCAGCGTGGCGGCCGCGACAAAATCGGCTGTATCATCCTCGGGCGCGGCGAAGACGATCAAAAGGTACGCGAGTGGCTGACGACGGCATCTGCAATCCCAGGCTTCATCGGCTTTGCCGTGGGACGGACGAGTTTCTGGGATGAGCTCCTAGGCTGGCGAGACAATAGGATCACCCGGCAGGATGCGATCAACGACATCGCCCGCCGGTACCGCGAGTTTGCGGACATCTTCGAGGAGAAGGCCTGTGCTGCTTAACGTTGAGGAATCAGAGAGAGGAATAAAATCATGCAACTAGGAATGGTTGGTCTTGGAAGAATGGGCGCTAATATGGTGCGGCGGCTTCTCAGGGGAGGCCATCGCTGCGTTGTTTTCGACATGTCGCCGAAAGCGGTGGAGGAACTGGTTCAGGAAAACGCGGTCGGCAGCGCCGATCTTGGGGATTTCGTGAACAGGCTCGAGAAACCCCGGGCAATCTGGTTGATGGTGCCGGCGGCAGTAGTCGATGAGAGCATTTCCGACCTCCTGCCTTATCTCGAAGCGGGTGACATTCTCATTGACGGCGGCAACTCTTATTACGTCGACGATATCCGGCGCGCGAAGGAACTTGCATCGAAGGGAATCCACTACGTCGATGTAGGGACCAGCGGCGGCGTCTGGGGTCTCGAAAGAGGCTATTGCATGATGATCGGCGGGGAGGTCGCGGTGGTCAAACATCTCGACCCGATCTTTAACAGACTTGCGCCGGGAGAGAGTGATGCTCCACGTACACCGGGACGCGAAAAGGTCGACGGCACGGCCGAGCTGGGCTATCTTCATTGTGGTCCCAACGGTGCCGGCCACTTCGTCAAGATGGTCCACAACGGAATCGAATACGGTTTGATGGCGGCCTACGCCGAGGGTCTCGGAGTCTTGCGCGGGGCTAACATCGGCAAAAAGAAGGATGTGATCGACGCTGAGACCACGCCGCTGCGCGACCCGGAACACTACCAGTACGAGCTGGATCTCAGCGATATCGCGGAGGTGTGGCGCCGGGGCAGTGTCGTCGCTTCCTGGCTGCTTGACTTGACCGCAGCCGCGCTGGTCGAAGACCCGGCTCTTTCGAAGTTCGCCGGCCGCGTTTCGGATTCGGGCGAAGGCCGCTGGACGATCAAAGCCGCCATCGATGAGGCTGTGCCCGTACCCGTTTTATCTGCAGCACTCTATCAGCGCTTCAGCTCGCGCGGTGACGCCGATTATCAGGACAAGCTGCTATCCGCCATGCGTTACCAGTTCGGCGGACATCTTGAAAAGTCCGCCGCAAAACAGACCGCTTGAGAGGAGACATGATGAGCGATTCGCATTCTGACGCGCTCGTCTTTTCGGCCGCGACGGGCGACCTGGCCTATAAAAGATTTTTCCGTCGCTTCAGGCCATGGTGAAGCGCGGCACCCTCAATGTGCCAGTTGTCGGCGTTGCCAAGTCCGGTTGGAACATCCACAGTTTCGCGGTGCTTTCTATGACCAAACGGGAACGATTCGAGACGTAGTACAGAATCATCTGTTTCAAATCATGGCCAACTTGGCTATGGAGCCGCCTGTCAGAACGGACAGCGAATCCGTTCGAGACGAAAAGGTCAAATTCCTGAAAGCAATTTCGCCGCTCGATGGGAACAATCTCGTTCGCGGGCAGTTTCGCGGCTACCAATCAGAGAAAGGGGGGGCGTCCGGCCCGCATGCCGAGACCTGTGGCTGCTCAATTGCGAGCTGCGAGGCATGATAAAAACGTCATCTGCCAACTACGAATTAAACAGATTTCGAACCATTCTTGAGTCACGCATTGTTGAGTTAGAACAAGGGATCCGCCAGCGTGATGGCATTGCGGTTGAGCAAAGCCCGGATCAGGTGGAAGAAATCCAACGCGCGTCTGAACGTGCTCTTGCAATCTGTAACATCGATCGTGAATCCAAAGAACTGCGGAACGCTCGAGCTGCTCTGCACCGCATGTACGAAGGCAACTTCGGAATATGCGAGCAATGCGAAGAGCAAATCCACCCGAAGCGGCTCCTCGCCATCCCGTGGGCCTCTCTTTGTATCCAGTGTCAGGAAGCCATAGACTGCAATCCGGGCGAAACACGAATGACAACAGCCAGCCTCCTGATCAACGCGGCCTGAACGAGACAGAGTTCGTTACAGAGTGTGAAGCAGCCAAATGGCAGCTTCCATGAGGATGCCCAGAACTTCGTTGAAAGTAAGCGACCCTCGAAATCATAGGCTATGCGATCGCAGCCTTTTTAGCAATCGGCTTGTGTGAAACAGCGTTGGCCATAGAAGACAGCAACAACGGAATCTGACGGAAGCCGATTACCTTACGAAACTGTTGCTCTGCAACGAGCAAGCCGGAACCAACCCAAGGTTCGATTTGATCGCCGTCCCGCCAACGCTTCACGTTGCGGCAGACGGTTTCGACAATCGAGAAGCCGACTCGATGACATTGGTGCAGGCCAAGGTACGACGAAGTTGATCCGGCACCCGCAGCTTGTGGACGGTGAGCGTCTCTTCGAGACCTTCCTCCAGGCTGCGAGCGGCACTCGGATTCAGATGCATCAGTTCGTGATGCAACAGGTCGAGCGCACGCTTGGCATCCGCATAGTCGGCCATGGAATAGGCATTTTGCATTTTCCTTCGAACGTCGGCTTTATGCTCTTCCGGCAAGTGATCTACAACATTGCGTTTCTTGTGGACTTGACAACGCTGGAGGAAGGCGGACTCGCCAGCGTGCCGGTGGACGGCCGTGTGCAGGGCCTTGCTGCCATCCAACACATACAGCCGCGGCGTGCTGAAATCCAATCCGCGCGCCAGCAGATCGCTCAATAACGCTCCCACTACCGTTGCGTTCTCGGTGGCTCCCTCGCGCAAGCCCAACACCGTTTTGCGCCCGTCACAGCCGATGCCCAAGGCCACTATCATCTGGCGATCCTTGAACGGAGTGCCGTCGATCAGCAGCGCGCATAGCCGTAGTTCGCCAAGTGAACGCTCCATCAGTTGCTTCATCTTCTCGCGGCTCGCCTCGATGAAGTTCTCGCTCACTGCTGACTTCTCGAGCCCGTACGCTGTGCTGAAATCTTTTACTACCGCTCCATAGTTCCGGGTCGACAGCCCGCGCACCATCTTGTCCCACACCCCTCGTTCCAGAGGTCCGCTGCGCTGGAATAATTCATAACTCCCCAGCCGCTGTTCGCGCTTCTCTTTCGTTCGCAGCCGCGTCCTCTGGATCGGCACTTTCTGCCCGTCAATGACGCAGTAGCCCTCCTCCTTACCCCAGCGATGCGCTCGCCGCTCCGCGTCTTGCTGGTGCCGTTCGCCGGCCACGTGACGCACTTCTTCCTCCATGACGAGGCCCATCAAAGCCAATCCGGCTTCTCTCAGCAAATGCCCTACGCCTTGTTGCAGAAGACCGACAATCTCGGTCAGCGGCAGCGCCATCTGAATGTTCGGGTTCTCTTTTTTGGCAAGCTGGCGAAACTCGTTCACCGCCCGCTGTTGCTCAATCTGATACCGTCTCTTCATAGCGACTCTCTCCTTTTTCTTGGCAGAAAATTTCCTGAAGGC
>DATAYL010000190.1:0-7833 GCA_036272575.1 Bryobacteraceae bacterium
TGCCTGCTCAGGATTTCACTGAGGATCTGGTTGTGCTCATGTGCGTCTTGCGCCCAATGAACCAGCACACCGTTGCGTTTGGCATTGGCCTCAAATTCTTCAAGATATTTCGCCAGGTTGGACAGGGTGTGTTCCTTGATCGCCGATCCCAGATCGCGGAGCTGCTCCCATTCCGGGACTTGTGACGCCGCGCGATCGCGCGCCTCACGAATAGACCACATCAAACGATCGAAATGATGTTCGTGCGTTTTATCTTCTAGGAATTTGACCGCATTCGCAGCTTGGTCAATACGGCTCATGCCCGGTCTCCGTTCAGAATCTGTGCGAGATGCCGGAATTTCAAAATAGGCGCGGATGTACTTGCGGAGTTTGTTGCCCAGGTCGGCAACCGAAGTGAAAACGCCTCGGGCGATCACGTCACGTTGGATTTTCGCGAACCACAGTTCCACCTGATTCAGCCACGATGAATAGGTAGGCGTGAAGTGAAAGCGAACTTTGGGATGCTCGGCGAGGAATTGCTCGACATCCCTGCTCTTGTGCGCGGAAAGGTTGTCGAGCACGACGTGAATCTCCTGGGCCCGTTCGGCGCGGTCGACGAGTCCTGTCAGAAAGGTGATGAACTCGCGGCTGGTATGCCGGGCGGCGGTCATATCGTGCACCGCGCCGGTCTTCACATCGAGCGCGACCTACAACGAGAGCGTGCCATGACGATAGTATTCAAAACCATACCGCTCGGCGCGGCCGGGCGACAACGCCGGATCGAGCCGGTCAAGGCCCTGAATCGCCGTTTTCTCACCGACGCAAAAAACGGTCGCGTGCTGCGGCGGATTCATGTACAGACCGATGATGGCGGCGGCCTTCTCTTCAAACTGGGGATCGTTGGAAGCCAAGTAGGGTCCAGTCGGTGCGGCTTCAAACGCGCTGCGCCCACACCCGCTGCACTGTCGATTTGCTCAGCTCCAGCGCCTTTGCCATCTTCCGGCTCCGGCACGACCAGTGCGTGGAACCATCGGAACGCTTCTGCTGCGTCTTGCGCGCGATGCGGGCTTGCACGGCCGCCTTGGCTACTCGTGGCTTACTGCCCTTGTGACGGGCGGCAAAGCCTGCTATCGCTTGTTCTTCAAAGCACGTTTCCAGCGCGAGATCGTGGGTGCGGTCGTTTGTAGGCCCCGTGTGATTCTGCTGTAACTAGCGCCATTGGCTAGGGCGAGGATCAAGCGCGCTCGGAAAACATCTCCCGCAGGCAGCGTCCGCGACTGGGCCCGCTTGCTCAACTCGCTCCGTTGCTCCTCGGTGGTGGCCAGCACTGTCTGATTCCGTCCCATAATTATCAGACGGATCAGCACTACTAACGTTCTGACAGGGACATCTTTTAGTGTTTGGTCAATCCCATCTGCTTTGCCATTACGGCATCTAGCATCCGGGTTGGAAGAAGTCTTGGCAGTGTCCAGTTCGTGAAGCGTTGAGGCACAACGGCGTATCTAGCCTTCGGTTTCGCCGCAGTCAGGGCAAGATGGACCGCTTTGCCCAATCGCTCGGGGGACAAACCCTTACGCCCCTCATTCACAATGTATTTCTGAAAGTTCTTGACCGCCTCCCAATAGGGAGTCGCCTTAAACTCGCTTAGATCCTCTTTTTCGCCTTTGTCATACATGGCGGTGTTGACTGCGCCAGGTTCGATGATCACCAGATTGATACCGAACAACATCAGTTCGACTCTAAGAGCTTCCGACATGCCCTCCAAACCCCATTTCGAGGCTGTATAAGCACCGAGTAGAGGCACTGCAACCTTTGCTGTCGAGGAACTGATGTTTATGACTCGGCCCGCTGGACCCGTCCTCTTGTTGTCTGTGCCGAGCAGAGGAGCGAGAGCTTGCGTCACCATCAGAGGACCGATCACGTTCGTCTCAAGTTGACGTCTGTATTCGCTCGGTCGCAAGTACAAGAGCGGTCCACTCACAACAATCCCTGCGTTGTTGACCAAGCCGACAAGGTTATTCGATCCGATCATGGAGCCGACCTGCTCGCTTGCACGACGGATGGCGTCCGTGTCAGTGATGTCCATGAGAAGAGGAACGACGCCGCCGCCGAACTCTTCTTTGAGGCGCTCAGCATCAGCTTCTTTGCGCACAGAACCAAAGACTCGAAAACCCTTTGAGATGAGGACCTTTGTAATTCCCCAACCTATGCCGGTGGAAACGCCGGTCACGACGACATCCTTCGCGTTAGCCATTTCTGCTCCTTCTGCGTGCCGAAGGTGGTCACCGCCCATCTTCATTATGTTCAGTGTACACCTTCATCATCCAGCTGTCAAGCTGTACAGTGTCCATGTGCCTTATCCTTCGAAAACAGACCGCCGTGCCATCCTTTCGACAGCATTGCAGGCCTTGTCCCGAGGAGGTATCCGTGATCTTTCTCTTCGAAACGTCGCGGCGACTCTCGACCTCGCGCCGAACGCCCTTTATCGCTACTTTCCGGATCGGGCGGCACTTGAGGCAGCGTTGGCAGATGAATCGGCCCGCCAGTTAGAGGTAGTGTTGCGCAAAGCGGCGCATGGCTGTGCGGCAGTGAAAGCGATCCGGAAGATGGCTGCCGCTTACATTCAGTTCGCAAGAGATAATCGCCATCTCTACGAAGTGATGATGAGTTTTCATACCCCTGACCATGACGCATCTTCTCGCCAAAGCCTCTGGATGTTCACCGTTGAACAGGTACAGCGCATTACCGGTGAAACGCGGGCAAGACCGGCCTCTGTCGCTCTGTGGGCTCTACTACACGGGGCAGTCACGCTGGAAGCGGCCCAGGTACTCGGAGAAAACAAGCCACCAAGCGGCTTAGATTTCGGTTTTGAAGCCTGGCTATCTGCCGCATCGTCCGCGCCTCACGGCTAGATCCAAGTAATAAGCCCCCCGCACGTGGCCGCGAAAACCGGAATGCTGTAAGTCGGTTGCTCCAAGCGTGACCGGCGCGGCCGCCTATCGTCGAATACGGTGCAAACACGCGCCTTACCTTCCGGCAACTGGGCAGCGAGTGGTTTTCATCTTTGAGCGAAAAAGGAAGCCTACATCAGAACCGAGTGCGGCACAATCCATAAGGCCCGCCCGTCACTGTTTTTATAAAAACATTTCGTTGCATCTTTGTTTTAAAGCGGGATAACGTTCTTATCAGATGAATCATGACACTAACGTTATGACAGGGACATCTTACTAAGCTTGTCGAGCAGCTCGGGTTGCTCATGTATACATCTTCGTAAGTCGGTAGCGGACAACTTCATCGAGATGCAGGAAAAAGCTACTGCCAGCGTAGGGTGTGCCCAAGCGGACACACCGCGAGCAAAGCACCTTACCCAAGAGCTCAAACCTATTCCGTAACCGAGCCTCATGTTAACTTACTCCGGAAATTAGCTGCAACACACTGCAGCGATTCCGTTGGCCGATCTGTTTCGCAGTGCAATGCATTGATCCGGCACATTCGTAGAGTCCTGCTACGCACAACACCGTGTGATCAAGACAACGGTCGAGAGGAGTCCAATTACTCAACTTATTGAGATTACTGAGCGACCCCTACACTCTCACCAATGTTTGCGCGCGTCGACGGCCGTTTGATCCCAAACTTCTTGATCTGCTCATATAGTGTAGTCCTCTTTATTCCCAACCTTGCCGCGGCTCCATTTGGTCCTCCAACGACCCAATCGCATTGTTCAAGGGTTTGCAATATAAACGCGCGTTCGCAGTCTTTCAGCGTCATTGGGCCCGCTACTTTTGTTATCGCTTGCAGTGCCGATGGGGGCAGCGGGTTTGGAAGCACGCCGTCATTGGCCAGAATCACGGCACGTTCAACCATGTTCTGAACTTCGCGTATATTACCAGGCCAGGAGTAGGCCTTGAACGCGTTCATTGTTTCGGTGGGAATATAGCGTATCTGCTTACCCATACGGCACGAGAAGACCTCCACGAAGTGCATCACGAGCGACGGAATGTCTTCTCGGCGCTCCCGGAGCGGCGGCAAAACGATTGGAAAAACATTCAGCCGGTAATAGAGGTCGCTGCGGAACGCCCTCCGTTCGACCATCTCGGTGAGATGACAATGTGTGGCTGCAATGAAGCGGACGTTGCTCTGATGGGTCCGGCCGCTCCCCAGCCGCTCGAACTCTTTCTCTTGCAGAACGCGGAGCAGCTTTGGCTGTAACGCCAGAGGAATATCTCCGATTTCATCAAGAAAAAGTGTCCCTGTATCGGCCATTTCAAAGCGGCCAATCTTCGCCCCTATCGCTCCAGTAAAAGCCCCTTTCTCATGCCCAAAGAGTTCGCTCTCCAGCAGATCAAAAGGAATGGCAGCACAATTTAGCTTGACAAAGGGGCGACCGCGCCTACCGCTCAAATTGTGAATGGCGCGCGCGATCAACTCCTTACCCGTACCGGTCTCTCCCAGAACCAGCACCGTGGAGTCGGTGGGTGCGACGCGCTCCACTTCCGCGAGCGCAATCTTTAGACAAGGGCTGCCCCCTTTTATCTCCTCAAATCTACGCTCCACCGGCGGCTGGTCACAGTACCTAACTGGATCGGCCCCTTCCAAAGGCGACCTTAGAATGTTTTCCTCGAATCGCATAGCAAGCCTCCTCAGAGTATCGGGCGAGACGGCGTGGAGCAGTTCATCCGGCGCAACGAGCCGGCCGGCGTGGCACACGAGATATCCCAGAATGGCGGACGGCTTCGGTTTCAAAGGAACATGTTCGTCTTCTTCGCTGTCCTCGCGGCCCCATAGACACTGATTGACCGTGTCCAGCCGAACGGAGGAATTCCTTGCTGCTTCCGCGTGCCGAGCCGTGCTGGCCAGTCACAAGACGCGAGCCCCTTGATTGCGCGCCACAGCCGGATTCAGAACCGGCAACGGAACGGATCATGACTGTGCTCATTGCTGCCATTTCCTTTGGTTCCTCTTGTCCGATTTTCGAGCTACCTGCGCTTGACGACAACCCTATATGGTTGAGCGCCAGGCTGATTCGATCGTGAAAGCCGGGTCGTCCACTTTAGTGGGAATCCAATGGCCCCTACTAAAGGTGTCGCTCGATCTGCTTCCAGCCAAAAAGCCGTGCATCGAGGGACCAGGCGCCCGGGCCAATCACGGCCAAGCGGGCCCCAAGCATCGCCAACGCGAGCGGCATCCAATAGGTTACCGGGATTGGAGAAAGCAATCCATGCCTCGACGACGGCTGTCACCGCTCCCGCCAGGAGTGTCCACAACCCGGCGAGAAGCAAAATCCCCAAGGCGGCTCCGAGGATTTTGGGGGCCTTGAGCTCAACCTGATGCGCCGCCATCATAGAGGCGAGTCCACAATAAATTAGTGCTCCTCCGTCGGGGAGCCGCTGGAGCAGAACGCCGCCACCGGGCCAACCGTTGGCGATTAGTCGAGAATAGCCGCTGCACAATGGTCCCGTCTACAGCCTAAGGAATCTACAACCGAACGGAAACCTGCGAAACTGGTGCCGCGCTATTCCACTTCAGTGTGATCTACAGTTCGATGATTCCGCGTTTCAGCCCGATCGTTACGGCGTGGGTCCGGTCGTTAGCTCTCAGTTTCGCGAGAATGTTCGTCACGTGCCGTTTGATGGTATCCTCCCCAATCGAAAGCTGTGCGGCGATCTCTTTGTTCGCATTCCCAGCGGCGATCAGCCGCAGCACCTCGAGTTCCCGCGTGCTCAACTCATCCTCCCCGGTATGTTCCGCCAACCCGGCGGCGACCTCCTGGGGAATTCGCTTTTGGCCGGCATGTACCGCACGAATGGTATCCAAAAGTTCCCGGTGCACGCGACCCTTCAGTATGTAGGCCCGTGCACCGGCTTTCAGAGCCCGCACCACCTGGGCGTCGCCTGAGTACGTCGTCAGGACAATGACCCGGACGTTAGGGAATTCACTGCGAATTGCGATCGTTGCCTCGATGCCCTCATATCGGACATCTGCAGATCCATCAAGGTGATGTCGGGCCGATGTAGCTGGAATTGCTCGACTGCTTCGCGCCCGGTCGAGGCTTGCGCGACCAGCTCCATGTCTGGTTCGGCGTTGACCAGCGACGCGATGCCGTGGCAAAGAAGAGCATGGTCGTCGGCGGCAAGAATCCGAATCGACTTGGCATCGCTGCTCACGAATTCGCCTTCTTCTTACGAAGTAGTTGAAAGCGCCAGCCGGCGCCGGCCGCCCTGTACGCCAACGCGCAGGAAGCGGCGGCGGCTGAGCTCAGCCTCATAACGGCCCTCTCAACTTCGAGGCGGCGCAACCGATCGGCTCCCTCAAATCTTGCTTGGATCTCTCGTTGTACGTTCAACGCTACCTCCAGAGCGACTGGCGTCATAGCCTCTACCAGGAGCTCTCCGACAGTTGTCCTACGCAAAAATCCGATCAGCCCGTGAAATGACTGAGTTAGCGTGAGACGATTGCGGAATGTCCAACGTCTTCACCCGTTTTCCAGCTTCGTTCGGAACGTGCGCACGATCATCAGCGACGGTTTGAGTTTCTTCGGAAGTGTCTGGCTCCGCCGCACGGCGCTGGCGGCTGAAAGTCTGTTCTTGCGCGAGCAATCGGCCCTGTTCCGGGAACGGGAGAAGAAAGCAAGGCCCGCGACTCCTGCCGACAGGTTTGTATTCTCCAATCTGGCCCTTTGGTTCGACTGGCGAAGTGCATTCATAATCGTCAAACCGGCCACTTTGATCGGCTCGCATCGCAACGCATTCTGCCTTTTCTGGCGCTGGAAGTCGAGACCAGTCGGGAAGCCAGGAGTGAGCATCGAAGTCAGAGACTTGATTCGGCATCTAGCGGCTGAGAATCCAACCTGGGGGGAAACTCATTGCCGATGAGCTGTTTCCGTCGAGAGTGTTGGATGATGTGATGCCGCTGAGTGATCAGTCATTGGGGCCCGGCATCCCCGATCAAGTTGAGCAGACGTCGCCTGCAGACCACCATCGTGAGGTAATATCCGCGAACAGACGGATAACCGCGAATTCGATTCTCGGCGGTCTGCATCACGAATATCGATGGGCTGATGCCGCCTGACTCAATGATAAAGACGGCGAGGGTGGTCAATTCGGCGTATTGTCGAATTTTTCCGCAGGACAGGGCTCCAGTGCTGTCCTTTTTGCGTCTAGGATTTGTTTGTAACTAATGTCGTTCATTAACTCCGTCCCTTGGCCCACGCAGGTCAATTGCATGACGCGTTCTTATTGGCTTCTTTTGGGCGCTTCGTGGTTACTGGAACAAGACTTTCGCCATCATCCCTTTGTCCTCATGCTTGAGTAGGTGACAGTGGAATACCGAGACGCCGCGAATGATCGGATCGGTGAAGTCCATTATGAGATCGAGTGATTGATGTGGTGCGAGATTAACGGTGTCCATCCATTCAGGCCGGCGCAGAAGCGCTCCCGCCCGTCTGTAGACAAGAAAATGAACCTGATGGATGTGAAACGGATGAATCTCGTTCGTTGCGTTCGCAACACGCCAATGAGCGTAGGTTCCTACCGTTACCCGAGTCATAGGCTTCTCATCTGGGGTAAACTTCCGGTCGTTGATGTAGAAACCCTTCTTATCCTCGCTAAACTTCACCGTAAAATCGGGGGCATTCCTCTCCAACTGATCTCGGATACGATTTGGCAGTGGCTTGTAAATGGCTTTATCGTAAGCTCCTGCGTCGACGAAATGGTTAGGAGCCGATTCCTTAACATTTGTGTCAAGATCGGCCAGCACCATGTCCGGGTTCGGATCCCCATCAGCGCCCGTACTGACACACAAGCTACGCAATGATGTTGTTCGACCCGGGTTGGGGCCTTTAACGATGACCTCAGC